>DBKX01000089.1:2411-12938 GCA_002297865.1 Lachnoclostridium sp. UBA739 | reverse complement strand
ATCCTTCATTGCTTGTTCACATATCGTTCTGCTGTTCATAAACTATCCCTCAATCTCTGACCATGATGTTGTAGTGCCTGTGAAAATATCTTTTACCTGTTCTGATGTAAGACCTTCATGTTTATTCTTTTTATTCACAATTACGGCAATACCATCTTTGGCAATCTCTGTAGCGGTTAATCCTTCACCTGTTTCACTGTCTTTTAGTGCTCTGGATGCCATACCAATATCACTTGTTCCACTAGCTGCATCTGTCATACCTGTAGAAGAATCACTTTCCTGAATCTCGATAGATACATTGGTATTTACTTTTCCATAAGCTTCTTTTATTTTCTCCATAACTGGTGTAACAGAAGAAGAACCTGAAATTTTAACGGTTCCTGAAGCACCGTTGCTCTCATATGCGCCTGCGTCAGATACTTTGATATAACCATTGTCCTCGATGATTGTCTGTCCTTCTGCACTTAATATGTAGTTAATAAAATCCTGTGCTGCATCGCTTAATTCCCCTTTTGTTGCGATGTTAAAAGGTCTTGCTACACTGTAAGTGTTATTGGCTACATTTTCGGCTGTTGCCTCTACACCATCAATCTTTACTGCCTTTACACTATCATCTAGAGAACCAAGAGATACATAGCCGATTGCAGCTTCATTTCCTGCAACTGTTGTCAGCATTACTGCCGTATTGTTTGTGATATTTGCTTCATCTGTTGTATTATCTACTCCATTTTCTTCTATCCCTATTAATTCAACGAATGCACCTCTTGTGCCAGAACCATCTTCACGTGATATTACAGATATAGAATCTGTGCTTGCTGTTTTCTTACCACATCCTGCTAACAATGCTGCTCCTAACATCATACTCATTGCAAATCTTACGATAGTTTTCCTCATACTATTTCCTCCTGTTTTAAGCTTTGTTTTATATCATGTCTTTACTATACAAGGCGTAAGTAAAGTCCAAAAGCAGAGAAATGTGAAATGTACGTAAAATGATGGTAAACACATTACCCTATCTCTCTTTCGGAAATGCAACCTCAATCCTCGTCCCTTTTCCTAATTCACTCTCTATCTCAATCTTAGCATTATGATTCATAGCAATATGCTTGACAATAGCAAGTCCAAGTCCTGTCCCTCCTGTTTCCTTGGAACGGCTCTTATCAACCCGATAAAATCTTTCGAATATCCTTTTCTGATCCTCTTTGGATATACCGATGCCATCATCTTCCACTATCAAATAACCATACTCCGAATCTTCTGAGACCGTTACCGTTACCTTGCCACCAGGATTATTATATCGAATCCCATTATCACATAGATTGTACACCATTTCCTCTATGGCGGATTTTCCACCTGGAATCTCTACGTCATTACCAGATACTGAAACCGTTACTCCTAATTCTTCACCGTGAAGCGTCAAGAGTTCTTTACAATTCACAGCTATCTCATACAGATTAACTGACTCAACCTTCATCTGAAATTCGAAGGAATCCAACTGGGAAAGCTTAATAATATCGTTAATTAAAGCGAGCAGCCGTTTGGCATTCCGATGAATTTCTTCCGCAAAATGCTTTACATCGTCTCCTGTTGCCATACCACTTTTAATTAGCTCGGAATATCCTGAAATCGAGGCAAGAGGCGTCTTTAGCTCATGGGAAACGTTTGCGGTAAATTCCTGACGCATATTAGCATTGCTCATAATCTCCTTATGCTGACTGCTAATGGCATCGACAAAAGGTTTCATTTCCTTATAAACTGGAACATTCTGCAATTCATCCATATGTGCTGTCATATTCTCAATTGGTTCAATTACACTTTTCGTACATAATCTTGCAAGTATAGCACAAAAAACAAATAAAATAATCAGAATTATCATAATACTAGGTACTGCTGCCTTAAACACACTATAAATACTGCTTGCCTCCCTTCCAACACGAATGACATAGTGATCATTCACTTTTGCTGCGTAATAAAAGGAACTTGTGTCGAGGGTCTGGGAAGTACGTATAGCCTGACCACTGCCTTTTTTAAATGCTTCTTTTATCTCATTTCTATCTTTATGATTGCCCATCTTACTCACATCTGCACTACTATCATAAACAACCTTACCATCACTATCCACTACGGTTATACGCATGTGATCCATCTTTAGGTTTCCATCAAATGTTTCTCCACTCACGTAAAAACCAGAACTTATTAGCAAATCTGAATAAATCTTAAGATCCTTCATGACTTGATGCTTAAATATGTCATAAAACACGTACGTTACCATTGTTAAAGTTAACAAAATTGCAATTGATGCAATTCCTACTAAATGTAAATTTATCTTCTTTCTCATGTTTATCCTCCATATAAAGTGCGCGTTTCTCACACTCTCGCGTTTTCAGCCTACTTTAAGAAACTCACACTTTGCCGTGCCGAGGGGATATCGCTGTTCTTTAGCGACAAATTTCCTTGCCCCGAGTGTGCATCCTGTGCCCTGCTTTTTAGGGCCATTTTTTATTAACTAGGAAAGGACTCGCAGAGGTTTTTCCTAGTTAATAAAAAATGACGAACTCCTAGCCTAAGCTTTAGTCCGCCATATTGTTTATTCCATCATATATCCCACATTTCGAATGGTTTTTAAATTAGACTTACACGAGCCAAGCTTATGACGAAGTGTTTTGATATGCATATCCAAAGTTCTTGACTCTCCTTCAAAATTACTTCCCCAAACCCGTTCCATAATTACATCACGAGAAACAACAATTCCAGCATTTTTCATTAGCAGATGAAGAAGTTCATATTCTTTAAAAGTCAGTTCACATGGCTCGCCTTGTACATAAACCGCATGCTTATCATCATCAATACAGATTTCTCCAAGACGAAGCTGTTTATCTCCATTCAGATCCGAGCTTCTGCGAATGAGAGCCTTCACACGTGAAATAAGCTCCATGACATCAAATGGTTTTGTCAAATAATCATCCGCTCCAATGTCAAATCCTTTCACAATATCCAATTCTGTGCCTTTGGCAGTTACCATTATAATTGGAAGTTTTTTCGTATCCTGCGTGGAACGAAGCTTCTTAACAATGGCAAGTCCGTCCTCATCTGGCAGCATAATATCTAACAGAACCAAGTCTGGTTTCTTCTCTTTCAGTTTTTTGTAAAATTCTTCAGCTGATGAAAACTCCTCAACCCGGTAACCACTATTTTTTAATGCAAAACTTTCAATCTCTCGAATATCTTTATCATCTTCTACAATATAAACTAGTGCCAAGATTACCCCTCCTTATACCATGGTATACAAATCGTCATCTAACACATTATGCCTGTATACACTGTGGTAATAAATATTGTCCTTTGTATGCTTCAAATTCTTTATTGAACTCTGAATTAAGCTCACGTTTCAATTGTAATATATACTCATGTGTATCGTAACCACTTTTTTGAAGCTGTATGACAGAAAGACCGATATTTGAGCAATGGTCTGCAATACGCTCGAAGTTTACACATAAATCTGAGAAAACAAAACCTAATTCGATGGTACATTTTCCATCACTAAGACGTTTGATATGACGGCTCTTAACTTCTGCATTGAGACAATCTACCACTTCTTCTAATGGTTCTATCTTCTTTGCAAGCTCCACATCTTCTGTCTTTAATACTGCCTGAGCTATTTCTACAATGTCCTTTACCGCATTCTTATATACAGCTAATTCCTTTTTTGCTTGCTCCGAGAAGGTAATTCCCTTTTCGTTCATTTCTGTTGCCGCTTCCATAATATTAGATGCATGATCTGAAATACGTTCCAAATCACCAATACAGTGCAGCAGTTCTGCTATGGTCTGGCTGTCTTTTACAGAAGGAGTTTTGCTGCTCAGTCTTACAAGGTATGAACCTAACACATCTTCACAATGGTCAACCTGAGCTTCCATTTCTACAACTTTTTTTGCTTTTTCTTCGGAATAATTCTCAAGGAGTTCCATTGCAGCATTAAGGTTTTTACTAACTAAATCTGCCATCTTACTAGCAACCATTTTACATTGCTGTGTTGCATAACCTGGTGTTTCTAAGAAACGCTGGTCTAATTCTCCTGCAATAGAACTAAATTCGTCATTTTCTTCATTCGTGTCTCGAATCGTAGCACAAGCAAGTTTCTCTAGCAATTTAGAAAATGGTAATAATAAAAGAGTCGCTCCAATGTTAAACGTACTGTGGATTACTGCAATTCCAGCAGCATTTGCCCCTTGGGATAACACATGGAAATGAATAAATCCATTCAGTGTATAGAATACAGTCATAAATACGATTGTTCCAATTATATTGAAATAAAAATGTACGAATGCAGCACGTTTGGCATTTTTCTTAGCACCTATTGCTGAAAGCAACGCGGTAACACACGTTCCAATATTCTGCCCCATAATAATAGGAAGTGCTGAACCGTAGGTAACTGCGCCTGTTTTACATAACGCCTGCAAAATACCTACTGAAGCAGACGAACTTTGAATGATCGCTGTCAAAATGGCACCTGCTAACAATCCAAAAATAGGATTTTCAAATTTTACAAACAGATTAGTAAAGGCCGGAACATCGGCAAGTGGTTTCACCGCTTGACTCATGGTTTCCATTCCTGTCATTAAAATCGCAAATCCTATCAAAATAGTTCCGATATCTTTCTTCTTTTCTTTTTTGCAGAACATGATTAGAATGACACCGATTAACGCAAGTACTGGCGAAAAAGAAGTTGGCTTCAGTAACTGAATGAAAAAGTTGTCGCTTTCAATACCACCTAAACTTAAAATCCATGATGTAACTGTTGTACCAATGTTTGCTCCCATAATAATTCCAATTGATTGGGATAACTTCATGATGCCTGAGTTTACAAAACCAACTACCATAACGGTTGTTGCTGAGGAAGACTGAATTACCGCTGTTACACCAGCACCTAATAATACAGCTTTAATGGGATTGGAAGTCAGTTTTTCCAAAATCTTTTCTAACTTTCCTCCAGATACCTTTTCCAATCCATTCCCCATGGTACTCATTCCAAATAGAAACAGTGCTAATCCACCTATCATTGTTAATATACCAAAAATGTCCATACTCATTCGCTCCTTAGATTTTTCTTTACCTGAATATTTCTTTAAGATTATCATAAGAAAACAGTGTAAAGTATACGTTCTCAAAAGCGTAAAAACTACGTAAAAATTTTGTAGTATTGTATGGATTATGTAAAGTTTTTTGCAGAATGTAAAGATTGCTTAAAAGAACAAAAAGTCTTGGACACATTCCCCCCTTCTTTTATGGGAAAATGCTCTAAACAGAACAAGTTAATATAAAATAGAAGACAATACAAGTTAATATAAAGATCATTATGACTTTTTTATTTTTGATGGTATAATAGATGATATAAATTTATAAGCGAAATGGAGATTGTAATGAAAAAGAGATTTTTAACTATAACAATACTTACAGTAATTTCTTTAACATCCTGTGGAACACTGGATACACACAGTACATATAGTGACAATCCAAATTTAACATCACCAAGTATAGATGATACTAGAATAACAGAACACCAAATTATTCCTTCCCCTTCAAAAAACGAAAACTCTATATCTCCTATTGTAGAGACTTTCAAATCAGTACTTTTCAACGAGCAAACTCTTAGTTTTACGGATAAGGCTCCTAATTATTCCAAGTCTACCATTCACGAATATAATGGGTACATAAAAGACTTAAAATCTATATACGATTGTGAGTATCATTTTACTAAATTTTCAATTATTGATTTAGATGGAGATGGCATTTTTGAAATAGTATTGTACGCAGAAGGTGCTGATGGTTATGTTATTTTACGATATAAGGATAAAAAAGTATTAGCTAATTATATTCCAAATAGGTGTTTCGAACAGTTAAAGACAACTGGGATATTTATGTCCTCAAGTGGTGCTGATTCCAATTCAATAGGCAAGTTGTTTTTCTTAGGGGATACATTCTTCTATACAGAAAAAATACAATCCTATTACGACGATTATTCTATATCTGATATGCCAATAAGCAAGAAAATTTGGGATAGAGATTTTCAAGATTTTACCAATCTTCCAGAAGTTAAATGGTTTGACTTTTCCGATGAAGCAATAAACAGCGAACTTATAGGCATTCTAAATTCTGCCGATAATAAATCACCATCCCCACACACAATCAATGCTCGACAACATTATTTAGATTCGCTTGCATATTTAATCGATTTAAGTTCAGAAGATATGGGAGAGGATTACAAGCCATACTATACTGCGTCTAATCAGGAAATGAATAAAATATATAATATGTGCCTAAAAAAATTGAAAGATGATAAAAAAGAATCTTTAA
Organism: Lachnoclostridium sp. UBA739; assembly: GCA_002297865.1. The sequence goes on along the minus strand of DBKX01000089.1, from coordinate 6,584 downwards.
TGAATTCTCAATCAAAGTGGCTAGAACATTTAAAAAGCTTATTATCCAACGATAAGGTGCCTTACTATAAATGTGGAAACATGCTATTTAGACGTACATTTTACTTGGTTAATCTTTATTATGATTATCACTTTTATGATTAAAATATTCCCAATTCAAATTATGAGAATATGAAAGGAGAGTCTTTATCATACTTTTAGCTCTCCTTTCAATATAACTTAATTAATCTGTTAGGTAACCAATTAGCATATCCCATTTTGCAGCATTAGATTTACGTGCACTATCTTCATTTTTTCCATTATTCTCATAGCATTTAAAGAAATATATCGTTAATTCATCACGTGATTTTGTAGATGTAGGAAACTCCGAAAATCTCATTTCTGGCGAATACTTTCCTTTTATCCATTGTAGGTTTTTTTCAGATTCATGTATAATACGATTTAGCTGTTTGTCAATATCGCACATTTTACTTTCATCTGTACTACCTAACCAGTTTGTATATTTTGTGGATGGTGTCCATTGAACCAAACCGTATCCATTTGATGGATCTTTGTATTCGTTTTGCCAATGTCCTGGGTTAATATTGCTCTCCGCTTCCATATTACCAAGCATAGCTAGAATAGCATTTTTTCTCCATCCCTTATTTGTAAGGTAATTATAAATATATCTTGCATTTATCAACTGCTTTCGTTGATTCAATTTAGCATTTGTAGATATAACACTGGATTTGCTAGGTGATGTTCTTGAGACTACAGTGGTGTTTTCAATTGCAATCCAACCTGTATAGGAAACAGATGAGTTATAGCCTAATGAATTTTGTTCAATTGTATACGCAATTACTTTAACCCAAATATATGTAGTTCCACTTAATGCTTTTTTAACGGTAGCAACACCTGGAATATCATACATCAGATCTCCCGCTCTAAGTGTTTTAACAACGGTTGAGCCAGCTGCGGTACTTCTAAGTTTAGCTCCTGAAGTGGATTTCACATATCTTACATTTGTTATTTGCATACTAGATTCCTCCTAAATAATTTAGATAACCAGTTATCTTAATAAACTTTTTATTTTTGTAATTACACCAGATAATAAAGACGTAAAAAACGAAATGTAAACTATTCACTAAAAAACAAGGTGATTCTTGTATCCAAAAGTTAAATTCTAAATAAAAAATGGCTCACGAGAAATCATCTCCTCGAAAGCCATTTTTCATCAAAATATATTTTAACTATACTTTATTAACCTCTTCTGCAATTTCCATTATCTTCTCATATAACGCCGCCGCTACCTCTTGGTTTTACCCGTGCAACAAATCCACTTCCCTAGGTTTCACCTTGTTTTATTTATATGTCAAATTAATTCTCACTCTGAAATAATGGAGTTGATAAGTAACGATCCCCTGTATCCGGTAAAATTACCACGATATTTTTTCCTTTGTTCTCAGGACGGATTGCTAACTGTTTTGCCGCCCACAATGCCGCTCCTGAAGAAATTCCTGCTAAAAATCCTTCTGTTCTTGCAAGCTCTCTGCCTGTAGCAAATGCATCTTCATTACTTACTGTAATTACTTCATTATAAATATTGGTATCTAATACATCTGGAACAAATCCAGCCCCAATCCCTTGAATCTTATGTGGACCAGCAGTTCCTTTGGATAACACTGGTGAGCCTTCTGGTTCCACCGCAACTACTTGAATATCTGGATTCTGTTCTTTTAGATAAGAACCAGTTCCAGTTAACGTTCCACCAGTACCAACACCAGCCACCAGAATATCTACCGTTCCGTCTAAGTCTTCCCATATCTCAGGACCTGTTGTTGCTTTATGAACCGCCGGATTCGCTGGATTGGCAAATTGACTTAATATCACGGAATTCGGTGTATTTGCATGAAGTTCTTCCGCTTTGGCAATCGCACCATTCATACCTTTTGCGCCTTCTGTTAATACCAGTTCGGCGCCATATGCCTGTAACAATTTACGTCGTTCCACACTCATCGTTTCAGGCATAGTTAAAATTGCCTTGTATCCTTTTGCTGCTGCAACAGATGCAATTCCAATTCCTGTGTTACCAGAAGTAGGTTCAATAATCGTTGCTCCAGGCTTTAAAATTCCTTTCTCTTCTGCATCTTCAATCATTGCCAATGCAATTCTATCCTTTACACTGCCAGCTGGATTGAAATACTCTAACTTGGCGAAAATATTCGCTTCTAAATGATTCTTTTCCTGATATTGTTTTACCTGCAAAAGAGGCGTTCTTCCCACTAATTCTAAAATACTTGTTTTTACATTACTCATACCACACACTCCTATCTTCTCTTTATTCCCTACTAAATTTATATGTTTTATATGATATATAATAATCCTCTTTTCCTAGTATGTCAATAGGGATTATGTGATTTTTATATTTAATCTCTTTCTTGCGTATTTTTTTATTCACTGTATAATAACTTATAAAAGGTTTAAAATTGAATACCATAATGAAAGGAGCAATTATTGTGAAAGTTATATTATTTAATGGTAGTCCAAACGCTCACGGCTGTACATATACAGCGTTATCAGAAGTTGCAGCAACATTAGAAAAAGAAGGGATAGAAACAGAAATCTTCCAGATTGGCAATAAAGCTGTTCGTGGATGTGTTGGCTGTGGAGGTTGTTCTAAAAACGAAGAACATCACTGTATATACAACGAAGACACTGTAAATGCAGCAATTGACAAAATTAAAGACGCCGACGGTTTTGTATTCGGCTCCCCAGTACATTTTGCAGGGGCATCTGGTTTCCTTACATCCTTTATGGATCGTTTATTCTGGGCCGGCGGTTCTTTCTTAGCTTATAAACCTGCTGCATGTGTAGCAAGTGCAAGACGTGCTGGAACAACGGTTACATTAGATCAGATTAGCAGATACTTTGGCATTCGTAACATGCCAGTTATCTCCGGAAGCTATTGGAATATGGTTCATGGCGGATGTCCAGATGATGTAAAGAAAGACTTAGAAGGGCTTCAGACAATGCAGAATGTTGGTCAGAATATGGCTTGGATTTTAAAGTGTATTGAGTCTGGTAAGCAAAATGGTATTGAACATCCTGTTCCTGTTAGTGGAGCAAAGACAAACTTTATCCGCTAGGGAATGGAGTGTAACAGAATTTCCTATACAGTAAAAAGTTCGCATCCTTACGAAACGATAGCAAGGATGCGAACTTTTTTATTCTAGGGCTGCAGAAATTAATAAGGTATCGCACATCCCTTTTTCCGCTAAAATACGCTCATACTCTGAATTTATTACTTGGGAAGAAATATCATTCCATTTCTTTTGGCCGCCTGGTTTTCCTTCTCGCAGCCAGTACAAGTGATTTGCTAAGGGATATCTTTGAATTTGCTTACTCCATTTAATCTTAAAACCTGCCATTTCTAAAAGTTTTTCCAAAGTCTTAGATGTGTATAAGCGTACATGACACCCCCAATATGTAAAATTTTTAAATGCCTCACATCCATACTGTGTTAGTAGTATATCATCGGCATTGGGGGTTTCTACAATCAGTTCTCCACCATCCTTGAGATGATTCTTTATACTAGCTAACCATGGGAACGGGTCTGCTAAGTGTTCCACCACATGAAACATCGTAATAAAATCAAACTTATCCGTAAAGTCATTGATATCTTTTCGAACATCAATTCCTTCTGATACCAAATGTTCTCTCGGCTCATTTTCCAGCTCTACGCCTGCTACTTTAGCAGCATAGTTTTTCGCCAAATTCAGATAACCACCTTTTCCACATCCGAAATCTAGAATGCTTTTATCAAAATAATCTTTCATGAAATATGTTGCCCTACGAACATCATCTTTCGACTCTTCTGTCAGCTTTGCAATCTCCTTGTTCTCACGCATACCTGAATTCTCGTAAAAACCATCATGTATCTGTTCAAATGAAGACAACCTTACTGCACCGCATGTATTGCATTTTAAAACATCAATAGTTTCAATATCTCTTGTTCCTCTATGTATGACTGTATACTCCTGACCACCACATATCAAACATTTATCCATAGTTTTCTCCTTTTCGCTCTAAAATATAACTCTCATTTCATATACTTACCTCGTTCAAAATTGTATAATTAAATCAGTTTCAAGTCAAGTATTGTTAAATTTGGGCGAAAAACAGGCTTTACAGACTA
>DBKX01000089.1:0-2382 GCA_002297865.1 Lachnoclostridium sp. UBA739 | reverse complement strand
TAGTCTGTAAAGCCTGTTTTTCCTTTTCGGAAGTTCTATTAAAAAATATTGATTCAAAAGAATTTTATTCTTAATAACATATTTATTAAAACTGTAAATCAGTATAATTTCACATTTCATTTGCACACATCCAATGCAGTTTCTTACAGGATACCTTCCAGTTTGCCCTCTGGAAGGTAACCTGCTCTGCATCTTCTTTCGAGCAGCTTTTCCTGAAATACCTTGCCCATAAATATTTGTCAGGTGATAAGCCTGCTTTTTATGATTCCACTAGAAGCTTTTGTAAAGCTTTCACATTGTCAATTCCACAATAAAGCTGATCCGTCTTTTGCGGTTTTCTTTCCGATTATTAATCCTTGTAACCATACGCGCATACTTTTTCTAATTTTATATAGTTACTAACGGACTCAACATTTATCCTGAATCGCACGTAAGTGAATCATATTTACCGTACAAATAACCCCTCTTAGGATAACCCTCTTTTAAAATTGTTTAACTTATGAGTAAATTATAACCCATTACATCAGGGATGAAAACCTTATTGTTCCATAATGTAGCTATTTTAAACACGAAATGAACTAAAACCTGGTTTCTGGGTAATAGCAGCTCATTCCCATCTTGCACATAATCATATTTTTTGAAGGAAAAAGCATTTTTTCTAAATACTCTTCTTCTGATTTGCATTGTTTTGCAATGTTCACATTGTCACATATTAGTTTAATATCTTCGCAGACTTCTTCAAAATCATCGGTTCGTCCTACAATTTTACCCGCAGCAATTCCCATTTTCACGAATCGGTAAAGGGAACAAAGACCACATGAATAGGAATGAAATACATTCTGAAGCAGCAGATTATTCATTTCCATATTGTGTTTAGCCTGAAAGCCTCCTGTGGCATAGACTAACTGGCTCGGCGCATTACATAAAGTTGCACAAATGGCACTCTTTTCTGAACGGTGAAGACCCAGACAATTAGAATCGGAGAAAGTGCATCCATTTCTCATCATAAACACTTCATATTCCACATCAGGCACTGCCGTAACAATCTTTTCAATATCATCCACACTCAAATCCCTTGGCAGTATAATTCGTTCTACTCCAAGTTTCCAATAAAACCTTGCAATGTCTGAATTATAAATTCCTGCTATGGTGCTAATAACAGCATTTATTCGATACTTCTTAGCTATCTCAACCAGTTCTGGACACGATACAATAATCCCATCTACTCCTGCATCGTGGAGAGGCTGCATATACTGCTCCATAAAATCAAGCTGTTCCTGGGTGTAAATACTCGAATTAAATGTGACATATATAGACAGTCTTCTGTTTTTCACCATATTTATAATAGGAAGGATTTGTTCAAAGGTATAGCGGTTAGCCGATTCCTTATACCCAGTTAAACGGTTTAAATCTGCATATTTCCCAAATTTCATTTGCCATGCCTCATCATAAAAACCAATATAAAACTCTCCTGCTCCTGCTTGGCTGTACGCCTCAAAATAATCTTCATTATTAAATGGAACTAATGCTTTCAAAACATACCTCTTTCTTCTATATTAATAGTGTTTCTATTTCATGTCGATTGGAAAATAAATAAGTCGATATAAGTCTAGTCCTTTCAGTTCAAATCCTGGATGTTTAAAATAAACGGTCCGACCAAATTTTACATATTCCATATTTCCATCGGATACGGCATATTTTACAAGATTCTCAGCACAACTTTTGTGACAGATATCGTTTGGACGAAATTTTTTCGAAATATCCTTATCAATGGATGCATACTCACAAATTCGTCCAACTGTCTGATAAGTGTAAGGAACATGAATTGCTGGAATAATATCTTCTGGTACTTCTGAAAAATCCATATACTTATGGGTAGCATCAAACTCACAGCTCTTAATCTGATATTTCTTAAGTAATTTTTTAAAATAGCTGGTAAACATCTTTGGTTTCCAAGGTATATGAAAATATTCTTCGTATCTTGGGTCTCTGTAATCTTTCATAAATAGTCGGCCAGTATTGATATGCTTATTAAATTCTCTTAAATAAGAGAGAACACCCACATCGTTGGCTGTAAATTCATCCATTACACTCTTCCCTAATTTGACGATTTTCGCGATTTGCTTTTTCCCATTTTCCAAATCTCCTTCCGAAAATGTTGGGATTACAAGTGTGACATTTATGTTCTTTTCTTCACAGAAGGAAAATAGTTCTTCTAACTCCTTAACGGACTGTTGCAAAAAATACTTGCCACAAAACGATGTACCTACATAGATTCTGTCACAAGACTCAAAATCTGCCTCTTTCAGTGCAGAAGTGAAGATTTCTTCTGTACTTCTTCTCCTTCTCAAGTAAGGAAGAATCTCACACAGATTCAAACAG
>DBKX01000088.1:14546-18100 GCA_002297865.1 Lachnoclostridium sp. UBA739 | reverse complement strand
AATAGGTGAGTGCTAATTTTTTAAAAAATTCACAGAAAGGTTTATTAAAAGGCTCCTTCCTGATAAGATATATATCTGATTCTTACCAAGTTGGAACCTTTTATTACCAGAGACACAAAATTTGTTACAGACCCTTTGACCACTCCAATACATATCATAGAAGAATAATTTTAAAGAATTTTCTTAATCCACTCTTATTTTTTCTTTATCCTAAATGTATAAGTTCCACTGTATTCATACGGAGAACTTATCTTCACATAATAAGTCCCCTTTTTAAGGTTTTTATGGGTTTTTGATGTTGTTTTTCCTTTATATGTTATGATTGTACCAACCTGTTTACCCGAAGAGTTATACACTGTCATATGTAAGTCGTCCCAATTTCTTCCACTGATATCAACGTCTTTCGAGGAAAAGCAGTAGTTTCCGCTCTTAGTAAGCTTAAATTTATAGTAATCAACATCTCCTGTACTGTTTATACGATATTTATATGTCTTTCCAAGCTTTACAGAAACTGCCTGTGATTTTTTTGAACCAGCATCTGCTACAGGCTTAATAACAAATTTATAATCACCTACACAGGAGAAGTAACTTGTAAATTTAACGGTATAAAGTTTGTTTCTACCAAGTTTAATGTCTTCAGTAGACCATTCTTTACCAGAATCCACACCGAGCTTTGTTACTTCGGCGCCATCGGAATCAAATATTTGTGCAAAGCAGGAGTAATTGTTTCCAATATTTATATTTTTGACCGTTAGTCTATAATAATCGGTAGTTGATAATGTTTTGAATTTAAAGTAATCGACATCACTTCCAAGTCTAAAGCTATCATAATAATATTTTGATAAACTTATTTTTGAAGCATCAGTCAAAGAATCTAAAGCATCATCTTCTGGGATAATAGAAAAAATATAGTCACCAGTACAATTGAATTTAGAGTATGCCTGGATATAATATCTTTGATTTTTTTCCATTTTTCCATAATTATCTGTCTCAGTGGAATTTTCAGCTTTTGCATATCCAACTTTTGCACCATCTGAGTCATATACATTTAAGGAAATTCCTTCGTTATTGCCTATATTGATATTCTTTAACTTAAAATTGTAAAAAGCAGAATATCCAACAGAATCAACGCAATACCAAACTGAACTGTTTTTTTCTGCGAGATTGCCAGAATAGGATGTGCTGTAATTAATTAACGATGCTGTCTGTTTTCCTGTCTCGAATTCTGTAGATGCTTTGGTAACACTATATGGCATAAACATAGTAAATACTAATGCAAATACCATAATTTTACTAATGATTTTTTCATTATATTCACCCTCCAGTATTTTCGATTATTTATATGTAAATTTTGTAGTTACATAAAAATTATAGGATTTATACTAAATTTATGTTAAGTGTTAGGAAATATGCGCTTGCAATTCTCTTTTTCTACCACATAAAATATGCTATAATATTTACTGAATGAAACAATGAAAATACATAAATTTACATAGAAAAAGATAATAGATAGGGGACTATTAAGGATGAAGTCAAATTTTTCGTTTATGAACGAATTAGCCATTCATTCATCACTGGTTCAGACAAACGTACAAAACTTTGTTGAACCATTGCTCAGCTGAATTTTACGAAAAATATCTGGATGGCACTTTGTAGTACAAGAGAAGCAGCAGAATACGCCTGTAGAATAATTGTGTTGAAAAATGAAATGTAATTTACAGCAAATGGTTTACAAGGATATGTGGGCCGGGCTAATGCATTTCCGAGAAAGGTTGATGCTGGCTTGCTAGAAGATTTAAAATATATCAGCAGCAGGACAACAAAAGCCCATTAAGGAAGGAATTATCAAAGATGGTTTAGATGGTGGAGCTGGCAAAGTTGCGCAGATGGAGAAAACCATTGATGACATTTTAGAACTGCTAAAGCAGGGAGATTCTAAATTTATAAGCAAAGATGAATTTCAAGGTGCTTTGAAGAAATTAGAAGATGGCATGAAAAGGCAGTTTGAGTTTGGACAAAGTGAAGTTCTGCGAAAGAATCGTGAAATTGAGACCAAGCTTGATGCCATTGAGCGGTTTATGGGGGAAAATGCAATACAGATGGACGATTTAGAGGCGAAACTTACTCTTTTATTAACCCAAATGGATGGGGTGCAGACAAAACAACAAAACAATATGGAGTATGTTGCCAAGATTATGGAAAGTACAGATAAGATCCTTGACAATTTCGTGAAAATCAATGAGCAGAATCTTGCTGCTTTAAGTGAAGGAACCAAATTCATTTTAAAAGAAATCAAGAAGGCAAGTGATCGCTGTGCTGATATTTTCAATCGTTTTTCAGAGGGAATGAAAGTATCCAACCAAAAATACCACGAGAGCCGAAACAGGAAAGAAAACAATCCTGCAAGAGAGTCTAAAAGGAATTCGGTTTCTAGCAGTTTTCATAGCCCTAACTGGAAAAACTGGAAACTGCCAGGTATTGAATCAGTGTTCCGTTTTGCGAAATCATGGCAGATTACCGAAAAATGTTCTTATTATACATTGGCGTTCTGGTGAAAGTCTGCTTTGGCTTTACTTTGTTTCGTATGGGATGTTATGGAATTACATATGTAAGGAGCAGAAAGAAGTTTACAAAAAAGCAGGCTATGATGCTGACCAGGCGGCTGATATTTGCCTTGTTAGTATTAAATTCAGGTCTTTATATTCACAGGCATTTTTATGGAATGGCGCAGATGTATGTGCCTTGGAAACAGACTTTGCTTGCAGATACAATGGAAATGATACAGTATTATATTATAGTTGGGGAAGATAAATGGATGTAAAAAATCGGGAGAAAAGGAAGCTGCTTAACAAAAAGGAAGCGGCTCTAAAGGAATATTTAATAAACTTAGGTTATTTGGGAGCGGTGCAGTGGAAGATAAGCGAAGAAGAGGCACTGACGAAAGCCGACATTTCTTATTATGAAGATGTTTTAAATTATATAGACACACCCGAGTATCAAAGCTCGCTCCATGAAAATGCATTGTTAGCCCATGTATCGGATGTGGTGTATTTTGAACGTTCTATGAAGGCACTTTTTGAGAAAATGTGTCAGACAACAGGAACGCCTCATTATATTTGTGATGTTTCTTTTTATCAGCTGCATCCTGCATGCCAAGAGATTCAGGAGCTGAAAGCACAGATAAGTGTTCTGATGGAAGAGATGGCTTCTGTTACAGAGTTTGCTTATTATTCTGCACAAGCAGAAGAAGTAGATGTTGCGACAGTGATTAAAGAAAGGGAAGAGAGCATAAGAGGCATTTTAAAGAAATATTCTTATATGGATGTTTCGGATCAGTTTTTACAGACACTAGCTATTTTGGATGATGAGGAATTGAAGCAAGTGCTGGAGTATGAATTAGTAGAATTAGAGGAACGATTAAGGAATGAGATTCAGAAATTAGCGAGACATAACAAGACTGGATTTGATGTTGTTCCAGCTATGTTTTATCCTTATGAAACAAGGATAGGGAGGCTTTTGTTTTTTTATCATTCCGACCCGAAAGCGAGGAGGTA
>DBKX01000088.1:11791-14533 GCA_002297865.1 Lachnoclostridium sp. UBA739 | reverse complement strand
CAGGTTTGGAGCCGAAGGAGGAATATCGGGAGCGGTATGCCATGTTTCATCAGAAGAATGGTACAACGCCTGTTTATATCAGAGAAGAGATTCCAGAGCTGGTGAAAAATATGCTTTTGGATGCCAAAGAAGAAATTATTGTGATTAGTCCTTGGATATCTGCGGGGATTGAGGACAGTAAGAAGCACAAGAATTATTTTAAGGAATTATCGGAAGCAGCTTCTAAAATGCCAATACATATTTATTATGGTTTTGATGGAAGCAGCACAAGTACTTATCAAAGCCAAAGAAGTCTTGATAAGGAGATGGCAGACCGAAGAAAGATTTCGGAAGATAATCTTAGGGGATTTCTTGACAAGTTAGACGAGAATGCGAGAAATCATGTGTGGTGCCATTATGGTTATCAGCATATTAAGGCGTTGATTGTGGATCGGAAACAGATGATTTTGGGAAGTAACAATATTTTGTCGAATGTACCGAAAAGAGCGGTTCATAATGTATATGAGCCTTTCATGCAGGCAGAAACTATGATGGTGACTAGGGATGAGTTGGCGATTGGGGCGGTGTTAAGGTATTGTGATGGGGTGAGAGGGAGGAAGTTGTAGGGGGATTAGAGACTGTTTTTGAAAAAATAAATAATTTATTCGAAATATTAAAAATGAAGTGTATATTTTCACGATAATATGATAAAATAACGAAGGGAGGTACGAAATATGGATAACGAATTTGTTCGAATTACGCAGATAGAATTGCATAAATTTAAAAATGTCGAACACGGTGTAATTACATTTTGCAATTACAAAAATGTTAAGAAAGGTGGATGCGTATCAAATACCGATATTATGGCCATTTATGGACAAAATGGTTCAGGAAAAACCGCCATGGTCGAGGCAATCAGGATGTTAAAGGATATACTTAGCGGAGAACAAGTTTCAAATAAATATTACTACTTATTAGAGCCTGGATGTAATACAGGAATGGATATAGAGTTTTTAGTCAGAAAAAATCACGTTGTACAAAGGGTAAATTATTCGTTTAAAATAGAGTATCAGCCACCGGATTTTGAAGATGAAAATGAAGGGGGTGCCTATTTGGCTGAGGAAGTCCTAGGATTTCGCACATTACAGGAAAATGGAAAGTGGGATAGAATAAAGTTCATTTCCATGAAACAGAGCGAAGATAGTTCTATGAGTTTGCCGAAGAATCGTTTTACAAGTAAAGCGCTTGTTGAGCTAGGTGTTATCAAACGATTTGCAAAGAAAGAATCAAAATCTTTTTTCTTTTATAATGATGTTCTAGAACTGTTAAATCGCAACCATTATGATTATGTGGATTTATCAATTATTCATGAGATTATTAAGTTTGGACGAATCAATTTATTTGTCATTACGGTGGAACAGCTTGGACTTATTAACATAGGAAGTTTTGCACCATTTTATTTTAGAATGGAATCAGAAAATAGTATAAGCAGTGGCGGAATTCCTATCAATCTATTTGGAGAATCAAGAATCCCTTTACAACAATATAATCTGGTAACAAAAATGATTGCACAGATCAATTGTGTGTTAGATGCTATTATTCCAGGATTGCAGATTACCATGAAAGGTGAAGAGGATAGTACTCCAGATGGCAGAAGATACAAGAAAATAAAGTTTTTTGCGCATCGTTATGAAAAAACATTTTCCCTTGAATATGAATCAGAAGGGATAAAGCGAATCATTTCCATTACTAGTGTATTAGTTGCCATGGCAAATAATCCGAGTGTTTGTCTTGTAGTGGATGAGTTTGATTCTGGAGTTTTTGAATATTTACTAGGACAACTGTTGCAAGTCATTGATACTTCTGCAAAGGGGCAGTTTATATTTACATCACACAATTTACATGCAGTAGAAGTGTTACCAAAAGAGAAAATAATCTTTTCAACAGCAGACCCAAAAGAGCGGTACACTACTTTAAAAGGATTAGGAAATTCAAATAATTTGAGAGACGTTTATTTACGAGCGGTGTTTTTGGGCACGAGAGAAGAGAATCTTTACGAATCTACGGATATTACTTCAATAAAACGTGCCTTTAGAAAGGCAGGAAGGCTGTATGGCGAGTAAGCTGGGGAAGGTAATCTTGACCATGTAATAAGCAATACAAGAAATGAATCAGAGGAGCAAGGGGTGAAGACAGATGCTGCACTTGATTTCTCTGATAAATATGAAAATGATCTCGATGGATTTGTTCAGTTTATCAACGAAGCGAATTTAATTTTTCAGGGAGACTATAAAGAAACGTGGAGGCAGATAAGAGAGGGAAGAAATTCTATTGACCGACATTCTAATTTGCATTTGTTTGTAAATGATCCGTTTGGGCAGATGGGGAGATAGGTTTAGTAATGGAAGAGGAAGGGTATAATGAAAAAACACAAAGTATTTATAAGTTATTATCACAAAGATGATCAGCATTATAAAGATGAACTGTTAGAATTGAACAAGAAATATGATATATTTGACAATTATTCTGTTCCAGAAAATGATGTTGATGATAGAGGAAAAACACGAGAGAGTATTAGGAAAATAATAAGGGACAAATATATAATAGATGCCACTGTTTTAGTGCTTTTATGTGGTCGGAATACCCGTGGGAGAAAATTTATAGATTGGGAGTTACATGCTGCAATGTACGATACAAAGAAAAATCCAAAAATGGGAATACTAGTTATTAACTTGCCTATGATAGAACAATGTGAACATGCAG
>DBKX01000088.1:2468-11771 GCA_002297865.1 Lachnoclostridium sp. UBA739 | reverse complement strand
AAAATTTGATAGACGATAATCGTGCGAATTGGGTAAGTTTAGCAGAGCGACAAGAATATGAAAAAGCATTTTCTTATTTACCTTGGAGAGTCATGGATAATATAAGTAAAGGGATACCTATATCGGTGGTAAACTGGTCAAAAGTTTATGATGCTCCTGAAGTATTGAAAGCACTGATACATAATGCTTTTGCTAGAAGAAAATGTACTGTTTATAAAAATAATGCCCTACTAAAACGTAAAAACAGTTAATTAACAGTTTGAAATGACTTTCAGAAATGAGGTGAAACTATTGGGTGGTACAGCTAGGCAATTTAATAAAATGTATATGGATTATAAGAAGAAATTTAAGAAACCAATTCAACAGGTTGCAACATTAATGCCTGCTGAATTTACAGATGAATATTTTGTAGATACTTTTGCATGTTTGTATCCAAACTTATGGAGCGATTTAGAAAAACAGTATCAGTATTGGCATAAAAGAAACAGCACATTAATTAAGTATGGGAAAAAGAGCAGGTATGATTTTAGGAAACCATTTAATTTTATATTAGATTGTTCGTTCCATTGTAGGAAGAAATTAAGAAGTGGAGAAAGGGATAATATTCTTTCAGAAGAGGAACGTAAAGAAATCGAGGATAAAATTATTATGAAATCTGAAGCAAAGTTAAAAAAACAGGAAGAGAAGATACAAAAAGCATTATACTATGTGCAAGAAATTGAACCAAAGTATGCTTCAAAATTTGTTGATAAGTATTTTAAAACACATGATTTGCATGAAAAATTGGAGATAATAAGAGAATTATCTAAGTATAAATCAGAAAATATTATTGAGTTCTTTTATAAAGTAAATGCATGTACTAGAAATTTTTCTTTAAAACAAGAATCTATGAGATATATTCAGGGAATGCAATTGCCTTTTGTTTTAAGACGAAAAAAGAAAGGCAAGAAAAACTTTATTGATAATGAAAAGGTCAAGAATGAAAGCAGTCCAGAAATACTGATGAAAAGATTATATGTAGATGAGTTAGAGAAACTAAAAGAGTTTGATGTGTTCATTTCTCATAATTCACTAGATGAGGATAAGATAATTACGTTTTATAAAGCATTAAATAGAAATGGTTATGTGGCTTACATTGACTGGGTAAACGATAAGTTTGATCTGAAACGTCAATGGTGTAATGTTTCTACTGTACAGGTAATTAAGGAACGAATAAAGCAAAGTAATGTGTTTATTATTTTTTTATCGGAAACTACGTTGAAGTCACAATGGTGTCCTTGGGAGCTTGGATATGCTGATGCCCTAGGAAAGAAAATATGTGTTTTTCAATATGGTCTTGACAATGAGAATGTACCTCATTTTTATAAAAGTTATCCAAGAGTATACATGGATGAAACACTATGGGTAGATGATGGAGAAAGAGTTGAGTTTGAGGTGTGGATGAAATTAAGGAGGAATAAACAGTATGGAAAAGAAAATGAAACACATGGAAATGATACAAGGTGTCATAAATAGAATGGCTTCTAATTCCTTTGCATTAAAAGGTTGGGCTGTTACATTGGTGACAGGGATATTTGCATTAGCAAGTAAGGACGCAGATAAAAGGTTTTTTTTAGTCACTTATGTTCCAATACTAATTTTCTGGGGATTAGATACCTATTATCTGTTGCAAGAAAGACGTTATAGGGCGTTGTATGAAAAAGTGCGTTGTACAGAAGAGGATGCTATTGATTTTAGTATGAATGCAGCATTGCCAGAATTTAAAGTAGGGAAAAATAACTACATGGATTGTTTTATTTCAACTACAGAATTATGGTTTTATCTACCTTTGGCATTATTAGTAGGGATAATTATAATTATTGTGCGTTGACATATAATTTTCTTGATATGGTGGATTATTTTGATTGTGATATCATTTTACATTATAAAAGGAGAACTTCCCATGATAAAAAGACACCTGCCGTCATTGATAATGACAGAAAAGATTACCAATGTTTCGATCGAAATTGGAGAATTGACAGGAATGATTAGCTTAAGTAAGCATATATGCCAAAACTCGGCATTTCGAGAGGAAAATCAATTCCAATCCATCTATTCTTCATTGGCATTTGAAAGAAATCCCCTAACCCACGACCAAGTTCGAGATATTATTGATGGAAAAAGAGTGTATGGCACATTACAAGATATTAGAGAAGTGCAAAATTTATATGAAGTGTTTAGCATCATTTCAAAACTAAATCCATACTCCATAGAGAATTTAATAAGAGTATATAACATCGTGATGCATGATTTGATAATCCAACAAAACAAAGAAGTTGACAATTTATTTTTATGGCTAAAAGAAACTCAACAACATCCATTAATTAAATCTTGCATTTTTCATTATCAATTCCAGCGTATTCAACCATTGACAGATGAAAATAGTAGGATAAGCATAATATGGCATAAGCTGATTTTATCAAGCTGGAGAGAGTTTTTTCTTTGGCTACCCATCGAAATACCAATATACAAGGAACAAAAGAAGTATGATCAGGCACTGAATGTTTCTAGTAAAGAAGGACAATCCGCTGTGTTTGTAGAATATATACTAACCATAATAAAAGACACTTTAAAAGAATGGCTTTCAACAGAACTACTCTTTGCCAACTCAACCCCTCCTATGCTATAATTATCTAAGAACAAAATTGCACCCCAGGAGGCAACTAATACATGCATCTATCAGAAAAAACAACCAAGCAAGTAACCGAAACCAAATACCTCGCAACCGATAACAGCGACCGTTATCGCACTATCATGCGCTATTTCTATGAGCAGTACGAAAAACTTCAATACTGGCTATACCAGACTGACATTTACCAAGAACTAATGACCTTAGAGTATTTTAAGCGAAAAAAATACACAGAGGAACAATGTCAGCAGGACTTAACTCAGTTATGTGAATGGAAAAACCTATACGCCGTACAGGATACGAAAAAAGTATTATCCATCGATGCATTTAAAAATAGAAAATACCGTTATCAGCTCTCAGAATACTCCGTCGAAATCGAAAGAATGCTGATCCGTTTGGAAAATCTTTCGATCGAAGGAGCATCTCTTGAACCTTCCCTAGTGGAACGAATCCGCAACGAGATTGTGAAAATCGCAGATATGGAGCATGCCACCAATGAACAAACCAATAGCTGGTGGAAAAGTCTGAATGATGATTTTATCAAGCTCAATCGCAATTATCAGGATTATATTAGAGAATTAAATAGTTTAAAAGCAGAAGAAATGATGAAAACCAGACAGTTTCTCATTTTCAAGGATAAGTTTTTAGAATATCTGCGTCAATTTGTCAAAAGCCTGCAATATCACAGTGGCTCTATTGAAGGGTGTCTTCGTAAAGTAAGTGAGGAACAATGTAATCATATATTACATAAAGTTTTAGAACACGAAAAGACAATTCCTCGTACCAATGGAGATTTAGACGAAGGACTCTTTATGGAAAATGCCATAGGCAGATGGAATAATATTTATAGATGGTTTGCCTCGGTAGATGGAAAGGAGCCGGAATCTAGCAAAGTATTTGAGATGACCAATGAGATGATACGAAAGATTACCAGATATGCAACGCAGTTAAGCAGTCTTGGCCATGGTGGGGCCAATCGTAAGGAAGAGTATTGGAAAGTCTTGTCGGATTTTCATAGACAGGCTTCCATAGAGGATTGCCATAGGTTAGTGGCGTGTGTATTTGGGGTAGAGAAAACATTTCACCTTAAAGGGGATTTCAAAAGAGATACGGAAAGTATAAACAGTGGTGTGTACGAGGAAAGTCCTACGGAATTTATTATTGCGCCAAGAATCAGGACATATCGTCAGAAGGCGGAGCGAAGCGGCATTGCAGAGAGGACTGCACTGAAAGAGGAAATGAAACGGAAAATGCTTGAGAAAGCAGATCGGGAGCGAAAAATGCTGCAAGGATATATTAAGGAACAGGTTTTGGATTTTGCCACATTGCCAGTAATCGAACCGGATGTAAGGGACACGTTTCTCGTCTGGCTTTCCAAGGCATTGGAGAACAAAAGCCGTGTAGCAAAAACAGAAGATGGCAAAAGATATCGGGTTACTGGAGGAGAAGCAGGGGAACGCTGCAAAGTGAAATGCACCGACGGAGTATTTGAGATGCCTTTCTACCGAATTATTTTTGAAGAGGAGGGACAGCCATGAATGTAATGGAAGTATTGCTTTCCAAGCGCTGGATTGTAAAGGCAAAAGACAAGGAACTGTATTATCGGGTAAAAGACGAGCTGCCTTCTGTTAAGAAGTTTCTTTCAGAAAAACTAGGGTATCAGGTAATTGTGAATCCGTATTTGATTAAGCTAGAGAAAATACCGACATTGGCACAGCCTTGGATGGGAATTCAGGATTTTACAGAACCCATTCATTATGAATTTCTCTGCCTGATTCTGGCATTTTTAGAGGATAAGGAAATCGAAGAACAATTTGTGCTGTCACAGCTTACAGAGTTTATTAAACTAAACCACAAAGAAGAGAACATTGACTGGACATTATATTCCTATCGAAGAAATCTGATTAAAGTGTTGAAATTCTGCA
This sequence comes from Lachnoclostridium sp. UBA739, assembly GCA_002297865.1. Next base: position 7,178 of record DBKX01000088.1, on the reverse strand, counting down.
TTCAGAACCAGTTATTTCTGGTGGATGATGGAACGGAAGACAGTTTTAGGGAACGGGAAGATGGAGAAGTCCTTTATGAAAATACAGGGGTTTCCCGCTATTTTATGCGAAATTTTGCGACGGACATTAGCCAGATGAATAGTATCGAAGATTACGAAGGGATCGAGTGGACAGAGGGCAATGAAGAACGTGGTGTTATCCGAAGGCAAAAGGTTTACCGCAATCTATTGCTTTCGCCTGCTGTGTATAAGTCGGGTGAAAGTGACGAAGAATTTGCTTACATTAAAAATTACCGGAATCTGATTATAGATGATTTCAATAAATATTTTGACTGTGAGCTGCAAGTACACAGAACCAGTGCGTATCTGACAGTAGGGGAAAATACTTCCATTGGAAAGGAATTTCCAGCGGCAAATACAGTTAGCGATGCAATACTGCTGACCAATCAGCTTATTAGTGAGGAGATTCTAAAAGGCAGGCTTAGCCCAGAAGAAGATGAAAAAATTAGGATTTCCATATCCAGTTTTCAAGGAATTTTAGAACAGTGCAAACAGCGATTTGGCAATGGCTTTTTAAAAAAATATCGAGAAATGGAAAGCACAGAGTTTGCCAGTCTTATTATGGAGAAAATGGAACAATATGAGTTTATATCTGTGAACAGACAGTATGAAGAAGTAGTGATATATCCTATTGCAGGAAAGCTTATAGGGCGTTATCCAAAAGGATATCAGGATGGAGGACAGGAAAATGAACAGCAGATGGCAGATGAATAGAATCGGACTTTTGGATTTCTGGTACTATGACGAAGAAGAATTTTATTTTTTAGATGGAAGGATGCTTCTAAGGGGTTCTAATGGTTCCGGTAAATCTGTAACTATGCAGAGTTTTATACCACTTTTGCTGGATGGCAATATGCGGCCGGAAAGATTAGACCCTTTTGGTTCTAATGCCAGAAAAATGAAGAATTATTTATTAGAAGAAAATGATGTTAGGGAAGAACGTACTGGCTATTTGTATATGGAATTTAAAAGACAGGATACAGATGCTTATTTAACCATTGGAATCGGGATGCGTGCAAGGAGAAATAAGGAGTTAGATACCTGGTATTTCTGTATTCTGGATGGACGAAGAGCGAATAAGGACTTTCCACTTTATAAGGCGGGAAAAACAAAGCTTAGTCTTACAAAACAGGAGCTAAAGAATCGAATCGGTGACGGCGGAAGGGTAATGGAAACCCAAAGAGAATATATGGAAATGGTGAACAAGCAGATCTTTGGCTTTGATACGATGGAAGAATATAAGGAATTAATTGATCTGCTGATTCAGCTTAGAACGCCAAAACTGTCTANNNNTTTAAGCCATCTATTTTAAATGAGATTCTTGGCAATTCCCTAGCCCCTCTGTCCGAAGATGATTTGCGTCCTATGTCGGAAGCAATTGAAAATATGGACAATCTAAAGATGGATTTAGATGGCTTAAAGGAAAGTTTTCAAGCGGTTAATAAAATTAAGCGGGAATATGAAAAATACAATCAGGCGGTGTTACGAGATAAAGCAAAGGACTTTTTACAGGTTACAAAGGACTGTGTGAGGCAGGAACAGGAGAGAAAGAAGCTAGAGGAAAAATTAGAAGAAACCCAGAAGGAACATGAGACTGCAAAAAATCAGGTGGAAGAGTTAAAAGGTGAACAGCTGATTTTAGAGAAGAAGAAGGGCAGTTTATCAAACAGTAATATCAATGAGTTAGCAAAGGATAAGTGCCAGCTAGAAGAGGATTTACAGGAAAGTAAGAGGAAGTTGCAGGAGAAAGAAAAGAGCTATTCAGGTAAGAAAGACCAGCAGATTGACATTAAGAATAAGCAGAAAGAGGAAGAGGATCGGGCTTACCAGTTTAAACAGGAGATGAAGGAGTCCTTAGAGGAAATGGAAGCCTATCATGAAAACTTAGATTTACTTGAGTTTCCTTTTATGAAAAGGGATCTGACAGATTCTCCTTGGAAGGAATACGATTATGGAACACATCAGAGTATGGTAGCAAAACTACAGGAGCAATTAGAAAAGGGCAAGCAGAAGTTAGAGGAAATGAATTTGGCCCGCCAAAAATATGATGATGTATTAAAGCAGCTGGAAGACAGCAGAATTAGACGTGACAAATGTGAGACAACTTACTATCAGACAGATAATCAGCTTACAGAGATAAAAAATGAACTTGTAGAAAAGATTCATCGGTGGAATCAGGAAAATCAATATCTTCTGCTGACCTCCAATGCATTGCAGCAAATGGAAGGCATGATTCAAGTATTTTCGATAGAGCATGATTTTGAAGACGTTAAAAAATTAATGAGAGAACAGTTCTTTCAGGTAGAAAAGAATTTTAAGAATGAACTGTATGTTATAGAGCGAAATTTACAAGACTTGCAAGAGGTTATGGAGCAGACAAAGGTTGAATTAAAAGAATGGGAAGGAAAAACGGATCCAGAGCCAGAATGTCAAGAAGAAGTAAAAGAGAATCGAAAACAGCTTGAAGAAAAGGAGATTCCATTTACACCATTTTATAAATTAGTAGATTTCAAAGAGGAACTTTCAGAAGAAAGGGCAAATCGTTTTGAAGAAGCACTTTTGCAAATGGGCATTCTCAATGCACTGATTATCCCAAAAGAGTATCAGGAAGATGTGTTAAAGATGAAAGGCGGAACCTGTGACCGTTATTTATTCGGTGATGCTAGTAAGATGAAAGAGAATTTACATTTCCTTTTTTCTGTAGATTGTTCTTCAGACAGCGCATTTTATCAACAGGTTACAGATATTTTAGGAGAAGTTTTAATTGTTTCTAATGATCAGATGGCTCATATGATGGAGGACTCTACTGCAATTGCAGAAGATGGAACGTATCGAATAGGAATTGTAACAGGTACGATTACAGGAACTTATACAGCAAAATATATAGGTGCCAATGCCAGAGAACAGTTTAGGAAAGAAATGGTGGAAAAGCTTACAAGGAAACTTGCGCAGGAAAAAGAGGAAGAAACTGTTCTTTTGGAAAGCCAGAATAAGAAGAAGGCACAGTTAGAGAAACTTTCACAAGAGCAGGCAAGATTTCCAAAAGATGTAGATCTTAGAGTTGCCATTAAGGCACTAGAGGATGTCAGACATGCATTAGATAGAAGTCAGGCAGAGGTAAAGCAGCAGGAAGAAAAAGAACAGCAAGAGGCAAAAAATCTAAAGGATATCCGTACACAGGCACAGGAATTAGCAGATAAAGTCCACCTTGTCCCAAACTTGGACATTTTTAAAGAGGCATTGGAAGATAGCAGACAGTATCAACAGGCATTCCATAACTTGCAAATGTCTCATAATAAATACCAGAACAGTTATCAAAATCTTCAGACATTCTCAGAACAGCTAGAAAATGTGCAGCAGGATCTAGAGGAGCTGCTAGGGGACTTAAATATGTTAAAAAATGCAGAAAAGCAGTTAAAAGCCCAACTGCAATCAGTGACAGAACAATTAGATATCCAAGGCTATGAGGAGCTGAAAGCAGAGCTGGAACAATGCATTAATCGATTACATGAAATTCCAAAGGAACTGGAACAGTATATAAGAAGTCATGAAAAACTGGAAAATGAAATCAGGCAGACACAACAAAGTTGTGAACGTATCCTTGAGAAAATCAAGCAGACAAAAGAGGAAGTAAATAAAGCAGAAGAAATGTTCCTAATGGAATTACAATTACAGTATGTTTCTTTAGAAAATGACCTGACACAAATGAGTTGTATGGAAAAGGCAAGCTGTTGCCTAAAAGAAATAGATGCTTCTTTTGAAGGCAGAACAGAAGAATTCCAACAAAAACTGCAGAACGTATTTTATGAGAACAAAAGTGCACTGAATGATTATAACTTATCCTTAGAACCTGCTTTTACGGTTGATTCTGGAGAAGGAACGATTGGAAAGAGACTGGATATTAAGGCAAAATATCAGTATGCCTCTGTTAGCTTTCTGGAACTGGCACAGCGAATGGAACGTGCTATTGAGGAAAAGGAAAATATACTAAGCGAAAAAGACAGAGAATTATTTGAAGATATTCTTGCCAATACGGTTAGCCGGAAAATACGTGGGAAGATCTACAAGAGTATGGAATGGGTCAATAAAATGAATGAACATATGGGGAAAATGCGAACCTCAAGTGGATTAACTCTAAGCCTAAAATGGAAGCCAAAGCGGGCAGAACACGAAGGACAGCTAGACACAAGCAAACTAGTGGAACTGTTAAAGCAGGATACAGAGATTATGCGAGAAGAGGAATTCGCAAAACTGTCTAGTCATTTCCGATCGAAAATCGCAGAGGCAAGGAAGGTACTAGAACAGAAAGAAAATGTGAAGTCGTTTCATATGATTGTAAAAGAAGTTCTGGATTACCGCAAATGGTTTGAATTTACTTTAGAGTGCAAGAAGACAGGGGAAAACAAAAAGGAATTAACTAACCGCGTATTCTTTACCTTTAGCGGCGGGGAAAAAGCCATGTCCATGTATGTGCCACTTTTTTCCGCAGTTGCATCCAAATACGACGGTGCTAGAACTGATGCTCCAAGGCTGATTTCCTTAGATGAAGCATTTGCTGGTGTCGATGAAATGAATATTAAAGATATGTTCCGCTTGATGGTGGAATTTGAATTTAATTTCATTATCAACTCTCAGATTCTATATGGAGATT
>DBKX01000088.1:0-2439 GCA_002297865.1 Lachnoclostridium sp. UBA739 | reverse complement strand
TAAACGGTACCAAGCCTTGCGATTTATCAGCTTTTACGCCCTGGCAATGTAAAATATGTATCAATCATTTCCTATGTATGGAATGGAAAACAGAGAGAATATGTAGAAAGTGTGGGAGAACGAGTTGAGCAGCAATCATGATGATATAGTCCAGTGTGTTGGATATTTTCGTTCCAGACCAGGTTTTGAACGATTACTTTCTGGAATTCGGGACAAATACATTAGTCTGTCTTATTTTGGCGGAAACGTGAAATTGACCAGTCTAACATTAGAGGAAAAAGAGGCATTGGAAGGCTTCTTTCAAAAGCCTTTTTATAAAAACAGGACAGTAACCTTATCCGTAGAGCAGTTTCAAAAGGCACTTGGGGAAACGAAATTTGCTCATGTTGGAATGGAGGATATTATTGAGGGCTACTTTGGAGAATCCCTAGAATCAAAGAGGGATCAGAAGAAGCGGGAAGAACAGCTTTGGAATGAATTTCTAGACAGGATAGAAAATGGATTTGATGATACCTTTAGTCTTCGCTGGTTTCGTTCTGTAAGACAAAATGGTGGCGCAGCTTATTCTTATATTAAACTGTTCTATCAAGAAAATTCAAATCTGCTTTTTGAAACATTGACACTGGTAATGCAGGGAGCAGATGCATTTCCAGTGTGGGAAGGAAAACGAAAACGACTTGATATCTTTGCTACGGATATTACAGGAAATCCACATTTCTTTGATGTGGGAACCAAAGCATATCGACTGTTGTTTTATTTGATAGAGGCGTATTTGGAAATGCATCCCATTGACCAGAAGATGTGGGAACTAGGTGACAAACAGTATGAGGTTGAGAAGCGTATGGAATGGATGTTTCAAGTAGGACTTCTTTCGGATGAAATATCCAACCGCACGGTAACGTATGGGGTCCATTTACGAAGAAGCAGTGGGAGACTTCATAGAGGAATGGAAGGCTTCTGGGAGGAAAGGGAGCCTGCCACGGTAATGCTTTACCAAATGCGTGATGTGGTGGAGGCGTTTGGAGAAAGCAGAAAGGTTTATGTATTCGAGAATCCTAGTGTGTTCAGTGTGTTTATTCAAAAATATAAGGATATAAAGGTTGCGGCAGTCTGCACGAACGGACAGTTGATGTTTACTTCATTATTGCTTTTGGATCTGCTGGTAAAGGGGGGATGTGTGTTGTATTATTCTGGAGACTTCGATCCGGAAGGTTTGCAGATTGGGGATAAATTGAAGGGTAGGTATCAGGAAAAGCTGGTTTTGTGGCATTATGGGGTTGAGGATTATGAGAAGGCTAAGTCTGATAAAACCATAAGTATAGGAAGCCTTGCGAAGTTAGATAAGATTCAGTCGGTAGAGCTCTGCGGGGTTGTGGAATGTATGCGAAGAGAGAAGGTAGCGGGGTATCAGGAGTCGTTGGCTGGGGAGTATGAGATTGGGTGAAGGAATGTGTAGTTGCAATCTAGATTCTTTTCTAACAATCTATAAGTGAGAAGTATTTTGGATAGAATGAATAAAAAAGACACGAAAAGATAAAGCATTTATATCCTTACTCTTTCTCAATTGATACTATTACGGTAGGAATTAAAGTGGATAATAGATAAAAATGAAGATTTTGTATGTATTGTGAAACTGATGAATAGTCAAGTGTTTGATGAGGAAATATTAGGAAGTTTTCATGATGCTACGGGAGAGGACTTGATAATTTAGCTGCTTTTTTACCAGGCGCCAAAAAAGCAAAAAGGGCTGTAGATGGCTTAAACGCTGGGGTTAGGACGGTTTTATTATAGATAGTAAAAAATCGGGTGTGCCTGGTAAAATTTTAGAAAGGTATTGATTTTTCTGGGTTTCTGGGATATGATAGTTTTGAAAAGGGCGAGTTTTCGCGGATAGAACAGTAACAAGGGTTGTATTGAAACATTAGTTGATTACAAAATGTTTAAAATGTTAAACAAAAATAGAACAGTAACAAGGGTTGTATTGAAACAGGATATCCCTAGAATAAGAATACCCGACAATTGGTATAGAACAGTAACAAGGGTTGTATTGAAACTTGTGCGTGGACACGGACATAATCGGAGAGAGATAGTATAGAACAGTAACAAGGGTTGTATTGAAACTAAACTGACTTATAGTAAGCTTCTGAGTAAGATTGTATAGAACAGTAACAAGGGTTGTATTGAAACACGCAATATGCTTTTGCCCTACCTAGAACATCATTATAGAACAGTAACAAGGGTTGTATTGAAACACTGATTGGTATCCTTCTCTGTCCATTGTGATACCATAGAACAGTAACAAGGGTTGTATTGAAACGGTTCGTGGGAACTGTCCATGGCATATTGAAAGCCATAGAACAGTAACAAGGGTTGTATTGAAACTCCCAATTGTTCGTTGCTTCTCTATTTTTTAGAAGAATAGAACAGTAACAAGGGTTG
>DBKX01000190.1:2427-2823 GCA_002297865.1 Lachnoclostridium sp. UBA739 | reverse complement strand
AACTACAACATATAGATTAGAGGCGACAAATGGAATAAATGTTACAGCTGAAATGTTGACCATATCCGTGACACCTATACCAAAACTTTGTTACAATATGCCAGAGTTTCCTTCATACAACATTTTGAAAATCGACAACTTGGGGATGAAAGGAATGCTCACCAACATTCATGAAATAGATATAGACGAGTGGATAAAATCCCCTCTATCAACGACAAATAGTTCTATAATCAGACGAATTAAAAAGTTTTTAACAGCAATAATATCATAGTAGAAATGGACAAGACTTTAATTGGAATAATTCCTGGAGCCAAAGCAGTATGGAGATGTTTACGTCTTGCATTGCTTATTGTCGCTATGTTTTCTTTAGGTGCAAGTTGGTTGCTAAGCCATACT
>DBKX01000190.1:0-2375 GCA_002297865.1 Lachnoclostridium sp. UBA739 | reverse complement strand
TAGCATTTGTAAGTATATTTATCAATACATGCTACATCTTATTAATAACGTACGCTACAAGAATGCCTATAAAAGCATATCATAATAAAAGCGTATATATAATATCATACATTCTGTTGATAATGTCGTCAATACCAGCATTACTAATGCTTCTCTGTGGTTTAGACTATTCATTGTTTGATATATTGAGTTGGTATATATTGTTGGATATGAACAAATTAATGTTACCGATTGCGACCATCGTGTTTCTAAGTGTTACATATTGGTTGCCTGTAAGAGAGATTGGGAAAATACAAAAAACATATAAACATTGTATAAGCATAAAAATAAACATCAATGGAAAATAAAAATACTTTTCAACGTATATTATGGACTATAGCTGGTGCAGAGATTCCTATATTGGAGAAATGCAGAACAGACCATAAAAAATTCGGGGCAATGGGCGCCACTATTGCAATGACTTCATTCATTGCATTTCTATCAGGAACTTCTGCAGCATGGTTCTTTACACAAAGTGGAACAGAAACTTCTGGGAAAATAGGTTGGGCTATGGCTTTTGGCATAGTTTGGGCTACTCTGATTTTTTGTATTGACAGAAGCTTGGTTATTACCATGAAAAAGAATCCCGAAAAGACATCAAAAACATGGTGGGTAGTTCCATTCGTCTCACGTGCATTGCTCGCTCTGATTATAGCATTTATGGTTTCCATACCTTTGGAACTTGTTGTTTTTGAGGATTTCATCTCTGAGCAAGAATATCTTTGGAACGAGAACAAATCAAACACGTTATCCAAAAATTCAAGAGCTAATCGTGCAAGTCAAGAGGCACAAGAACATATAGATGAAGGTAACAATAGTTTGAAAAGACTTGATGGTCAAAAGCAGACCTTGGAGGGAGAAGTCGAATCGTTAAAGCAAGAATTGTCCGCAGAAAAAGCAAAACTCAACAATCCAAACACCACAACGTATAGGCAAGCTTACAATGGACAAAAAACAGCCAACGCTCGTATTGCCAGCTTGCGTGGGCAACTGTTACATGCAGACCAATGGCAAAAGAATAACATAAGATACAGCATAGGTGAGTGGCAAAAGAAACGCAACTCATATTCTGCCATCATGAAATCAGAAGTAGCAAAGTGGAACAAGCCTATTCACGAAAACATTGCAGATTTAAACGATCAGATTACCAATAAGGAAGAGGAGGTCAAAGGGAAAATTAAGGAATTAGATAATACCCAAAGTCAAGTGATTGCCGACCAATCAAGACGTGCTATTCTGATACAACAACGAGACTCTCTTGTAAACGCTCACGATGAAACTATGAAGCAGGGTAATCATTTCATTCAAAATTTTGAGATTTTGGAGTACGCTGTTGGGAAGAAAAACATAGATTGTGCTACATGTCATGGAAAAGGAAAAATAAAGAAGGCTAATTCTTCTGGATACATGCAAGATGTGCAATGTACAACTTGTAATGGAACAGGATATATAACGACAGACTTGCCTACAGAGTGGTATTTTCTTTGGTTGATTCGTTTGTTGTTTTTTATTATAGAGTTATTGCCTACTGTTGTAAAAATAGTAATGCCTATAGGTGCTTATGATCGTATGGTTTATGCAGAAGAAAAAGACATGGAGAAGTATCTTACCTCTTCCACCTATCTGGAGCGTATTCGCAATATGCATGATATGGAGTTGAAAAATCATGAGGAGCAACTTAAAACACAGAAAGAAGCTGAACAAGAAATTCGCAAAAAACTTATAACAGAAATGAAAGATGCTCAATGGGAAATAGCTGATGCTGCTGTCAAAAAATGGAAAGAGAAAGAACTTCAAAAGTTGAAAGATTCCTCAGAACAGAAACATACAGAATCACCTCAATCAAACGATGCTCGTAGAACAGAATATGTCGTATAATATATAGTAATATGGGAAAGAATTCATCACTAAAAATACCAGGACTTTCTTTTTCCTGGAAAAGAGCCTTAGGAATTACACAGGCAAAACAAAACTTTAGCAGAAAGACAGGTATTCCAACTTCAAAAGGTGGACTTGAAAGAAAAATAGGAAGTTTAATTCTAAGAAAGATATTTGGATAATCCCTTAAAGAATGGCAAAGATAGCACATCCCTATTCTCATAACTGATATGTATTATTGATGATTATTCGTGGTGAAGTGTATCTTCACGGCTGCAAAGGAATAAAATGATGTATCCGTGACTCCAATTATTCATAGTAACTGATGGATAATGCTGAAATCACTTGCTTTCACAGTCCTTTAGCAGCTCTTTCTGCCATTGCTCGCTCTACATCCACCTTCAAAAGCAGATTCTTTACACCCACTTTTACCTTACTGATATGGTGAACTCTCACGA
>DBKX01000206.1:2346-6640 GCA_002297865.1 Lachnoclostridium sp. UBA739 | reverse complement strand
AAAAAATAAGTTGCTAAAATGAAAGACTTTGTCTTATTACATTACAAAATAAAGAAGGAGGTGATAGGATGGAGGATGTTTTGTTGTCAGTCACTCAGTCCCAAGGAATCTGGACGGTTCTATTTGTATTTCTGCTTTTGTATACCATTAAAAAAAACGACAAATTAGATGAAAGACAGGAAGAACGAGAGAGAGAGTACCAGACATTGTTATCTGATTTGACAGATAAATATGCTGTACTGATGAACATGAACAAGCAGATTAATAATTTGTACAAGCTTTTACATGATTCCAATAAGAAGTAAAAAACAGCTCCCTCGTTTTGAGGGAGCTTAAGGAGTTTAGAAATAAGAAAGATTAAGATTAAAGCATTCCAAGCAGTGATTTCCACATCTTGCCTTTGGCAGTGATTTCTCCATCTAATGTACTGTAACCAAGTACATTCTTCTGATAACTGTTTACAGCAGCAGTAAATTTGCTTCCTGCAATGCCATCAGCCGTTCCGCAATTATACCCTAATGCATTCAAACGTTTTTGAAGTGGGGCAACAACAGCATGTCTGTTGTTAACTGTGGCAGATACTGTAACAGTTTTGGATAAGGTTTCTGTACCTGCAATACCATCTACAGATGCTCCACATGCAGCCTGAACTTCACGAACAAATGCATTTAATGTGTAGGCAGGATTAGAACCACCATCAAAATAGCCAATGTTCATATCCACATTTCCGCTGATTCCTGGAACAGAACCGGTAGAAGAGTGCTGCCAGATATAAGCGTTAGAACCATAATTACCGATTGTACTGGAATATCTTGCAAACCATAATTTTGCACCAGTCTGGCTGATTACGGAATCGATATCAATGTAATTTCTTACATAATCTTCATTTGCATAGACAACTGGTGTGAAACCTGCTGCTTTTACAGTTTGGCAGAAAGCAACAGCCCAGTTTGTTAAAGTGGATTTGGATACGGTTACCCCTTTCTTTTTGGCGTAATCCATGGAATCATATTCAAAATCCCATGCTAACATACAATTGCTTGTGTATTTCTTTGCTTCGGCAATTATGTAATTTGCTTCATTTACAACCATATCGCGGCTGTAAGCATAAGAGAACCAGTAAAAATGAGGTGTTACTCCATTGGCTTTTGTGTTAGTTCCGTTGTAAGAACATCTCTGGTCAATGTTGTTTTTTCCGTAACCAGCACGGATGAAAGCAAAATCCACTCCACTTGCCTTTACTTTTGCCCAGTCAGGCTGTCCTTGATAAGTTGAAACATCGATTCCTTTTGTACTCATAATAATCAATCTCCTTTAAATAAATTTTGAAGCAACCAGTCATTTAAGCTGCTATTTTGTATTACACCAATATAAAAAGGAAAAAAGAATAAAATTGTAAACTAGTTTTATAAAAAATACTGAAATATCCTAGAGTATGGTATAATAGCACAGAAATGAGAATTTGGAGGTATTTATGCAGGATTATATTCAGATGCTTAAAAATACATTTATCTGCAAAGAGCTTACAGATGAGGAGTTTATGTACTTTGTATCAAAAGCTAATATTCAGATGAAAAAATACAGAAAAAATGAGTTTGTTTTTCGAGAAACGCAAAAGCCCACAAAACTATTTTTGCTGGTAGATGGGTACATTTCCGTATATCGTGATACTATGTCTGGAAAAGTCTTGCCAATAGCAGATATTGTGGATAGTGGTGATATATTTGGCGAAGTGTATTTGTATATGCAGAAACCAAGATATGACTTAAATGCCATAGCCAAAAGGGAAAGTCTTGTTATGACATTGGATTCACAGATTTTTAACTTGCCTGAGAACGAAGTACATTTGGCATATTATAAGATAACAAAAAATCTGCTTACTATGTTTGCGAGAAAAGCATTTACACTGAATACCAAAATACAGGTACTTAATAGTGGGTCTTTACGGCAAAGGATAGTCCGTTATATTACTAATTGCGAGGAAGTAGATGGTATCGTGAAAATGACACTGACAAGAGAAGAAATGGCAGATTTTTTAAATACTACAAGACCGTCTCTTAGTCGGGAACTAAGTAATATGCAGAAGGAAGGGCTAATCGAAATCAAGGGAAAGCATATCATTCTATCAGATGAAGATGCATTGGCTGATTGTTTGTAACATATGTTACGGAATCTTTTCGCTCTATCCTGTATGATAAGCACATAAGTTGCGAAGCAACAAACAACATCATTTAAATAAAAAGGAGAAATCATAAATGAGCGAAAATATGACAAATAACATGTTTTGCTATCAATGCCAAGAAACAGCAGGAAATAAAGGCTGTACAAAAGTAGGTGTTTGTGGAAAAAGCGCTGACTTAGCAAATATGCAAGACTTATTGATATATGTAACAAAAGGTTTATCTGAGGTAACTACAAGATTACGTCAAGAAGGAAAAACAATTTCCAAAGATGTAAACCACTACGTAACATTAAACTTGTTTACAACAATCACAAATGCAAACTTTGATGATGATGTATTCTATGCAAGAGTAAAAGAAACTTTAGCCATGAAAAATGATTTAATGGAACAGTTAACAGATAAAACAAACTTATCGGAAGCTGCTACATGGGATATCGAAGAAGATAAAAAATCAGGTTTCTTAGCAACTCTTAAAAAGATTGTTACAGGTAATAACTCTGGTTCTGCTGTAAATGCTATGTTAAAAGCAAAAGCAGAGTCGAAAGAAGTTGGTGTATTGGCAACTGAAAACGAAGATATCCGTTCTTTAAGAGAGTTAATCACTTATGGTTTAAAAGGTTTATCTGCTTACTCTAAACATGCCAATGCATTAGGTTATGACAACGAAGAAATCGACACATTTATGCAGTCTGCCCTAGCTAAGTTATTAGATGATTCTATGACAGCTGATGATTTAGTTGCATTAACAATGGAAACAGGTAAATTTGGTGTTGATGGTATGGCATTACTTGATACAGCCAATACAACAACTTACGGTAATCCAGAAATCACTAAGGTTAACATCGGTGCAGGTAAAAAACCTGGTATCTTAGTATCTGGTCACGACCTTGCAGATATTGAGCAGTTATTAATTCAGACAGAAGGTACAGGAGTAGACGTGTATACTCACTCCGAGATGTTACCAGCGCACTACTATCCACTACTTAAGAAATACAGCCATTTAGTAGGTAACTATGGTAATGCCTGGTGGAAACAGAAAGAAGAATTCGAATCCTTCAACGGACCAATTCTTATGACAACAAACTGTATCGTTCCTCCAAAGGATTCTTACAAAGACAGAATGTTTACAACAGGGGCTGCTGGTTATGCAGGATGCAAACACATTGAAGGAGAAGCAGGTTCTAAGAAAGACTTTTCTGAAATTATTGAATTAGCTAAAAAATGCGCTGCTCCAACAGAAATCGAAACAGGTGAAATCATTGGTGGTTTTGCTCATGAACAGGTATTTGCGTTAGCAGATGCTGTAGTAGATGCAGTGAAAACTGGTGCAATTAAGAAATTCGTAGTTATGGCTGGATGTGACGGCAGATCAAAAGCTAGAAATTACTATACAGATTTCGCGAAAGCACTTCCACAGGATACTGTTATCTTAACAGCAGGCTGTGCAAAATACAAATACAACAAATTAAACTTAGGTGATATTGGTGGTATTCCAAGAGTGCTTGATGCAGGACAATGTAACGATTCTTACTCCTTAGCATTAATCGCATTAAAATTAAAAGAAATCTTTGAATTAAATGATATTAATGAGTTACCAATCATCTACAACATTGCCTGGTATGAGCAAAAAGCAGTTATCGTATTATTATCCTTATTATACCTTGGCGTAAAAGAAATCCACTTAGGACCAACACTTCCAGGATTCTTATCTCCAGGAGTAGCAAAGGTGTTAATCGACAACTTCGGTATTGGCGGAATCTCAACTGTTGAAGAAGACATGAAAATGTTCTTCAAAGAAGCAGAAGAAGCTGCAGCTGCAAACGAAGGCGTATCAGCAGACTGGACAATCGGTGAAATCTTAAAATCTCACCCAGAAAATGCTGAAGTTTTAATGGCAGCAGGTATGCACTGCTTAGGCTGTCCATCTTCTCAGATGGAAACATTAGCAGAAGCATGTATGGTACACGGATTAGAAGTTGATGTAATCCTTGACCAGTTACAGTAAATAGAACAATAAACTAATACAACTATAAAACTACTTTTCATAATATATTCATTCCCAATAGTAAATGTAAGGGCTGTGTACAGTGATATGACACCTCTAAAGCAGTT
>DBKX01000206.1:0-2319 GCA_002297865.1 Lachnoclostridium sp. UBA739 | reverse complement strand
TATGGTATATAACTAAAAGCTGCTTTGGAGGTTTTTTAGTGGATAGGAATATCATTTAAAATAGGGAAAAATTCCAAAACAGAATAGAGCAGCATATATATTGAAAAAGCAAATATGCAGTAATATAATGTATAGCGAAAGAAAAAGATTAACAAAAGGAAAATGAAAGGATAATACATTATGAATTATAAATTACTTATATTTGACTTAGATGGAACCATTTTAAACACCCTTGAAGATCTTTGCAATAGCACTAACTATGCACTAGCGGCACACAATTTGCCGACAAGAACCATTGAAGAAGTTAGAAAATTTGTTGGTAACGGTATCAAAAAATTAATTGAACGAGCAGTTCCATCTGGAACAAGCCAAGAAACCATAGAACAAGTATTGCAAACCTTTAAAGAACATTATGCAATACACTGTGCAGACAATACCAGTCCATATGATGGAATTATGGAACTTCTTACAACCCTAAGAGCAAAAGGCTGTTTAACAGCAGTTGTGTCCAATAAAGCAGATTTTGCTGTCCAGTCTCTTTGTAAAGATTATTTTCCAGGTATGTTTGACTTTGTAGTCGGTGAACGGGAAGGAATCCGCAGAAAACCATATCCGGACAGTGTGGAAGAAGTGTTGAACAAACTACAGGTTAAGAAAGAACAGGCAGTCTATATCGGGGATTCAGACGTTGATATTCAGACCGCAGCGAATGCTGGATTGCAATCCATTATAGTAAAATGGGGATTTCGAGAAGAAGCATTCTTAAGGGAACATGGTGCTAAAATCATCGTGGATAAACCATACGAAATCTTGAACTTTATTGGGTAGAAAGAAAAGTCCACTGGAATACAGTACAAGTTTTTCATAGTGATATCAAAAGTTTGGGTAGCGTTTATGAAAAAAATATGTTACAATTCATATGTTACTTGTACAAGTACATATAATAATGATACATGGTCGCTTATAACAGCGTTAAACTGGAACCTGGTGAAATTCCAGGACTGCAGCCACAACTGTAAATGCGGACGAAGAAGCGTAAACCACTGTTAACTTTACGTATAATGGGAAGGTGCTTTGTAGGAAGATGCATAAGTCAGAATACTTGCCATGTATTAGTATGATACGATTCTTGGGTAATTGGAGAATGCGGTATTTTTTGTGCGCACTAATAGTTTGCGTATTTCTCTGATTGCTCTCATGTAAAAAGGAGAGAAAATTATGAAACAAAAAGCAACAAAAGTAATGGCACTAATGCTTGTCGTTCTTATGGCTACAATGAACGTCCACACAACAGCATTTGCAGAAGAAACAGCGAAAACCACAGAAGACTATTACTTATATCTAATGGTTGACCCAGGGGAAACAGCAGATGACTTTGTATTAGAGCCAACATGTATTGAAATTCCAGCAGGAACAGACACTTCTAAGAAAATTGGTGAAATTATCTGCAATAATCTTTTGAAGAGACTTATCTTAATCTCTTGTGCTGATACATACGGATATATTAACAGCATCCGTTGTTCCAAAGCATATCACTATGATTTAAATGCATCTACATATTCTATGTACGATTCCTTACCAGAGGTAGCATTTCATTCAGGAATTGTAAAAGAGATGAACAAATACACCAGACTGTTAGGGGAATTTAACTTCACAGGATATTCAGGATGGATGTTTACAATCAATAATGAAATGAGTACACAGTACAATGATTCTACATATTATTACACAATGGGCACATCCATTCAGGAATTGATGGATATGGGACTTTTAAGTGATGAAGAAAGTCCTGTAGTTGAAATGTTCTTTACTATGAACATGGGAGCTGACGTTGGTCTTTGTGATTCTTATCTTCCTAAAGAAGTAACCTACTATGACTCAATCGATAAATACTCCTATAACTGGGCTGGTGACTACAATTACGTACCAGCATGCGAGAAAGCAGATAGAACAGAACTTGTTATGGCATTAGCTGATAACAAAGATGATGATGATTATGCTAGTGCTTTAGCAGTATTAAAAGATGTGGATGCATCAGAGTTAAGTGTCGCTTCTGCCACATATAATGTATCAACGAATTAGTTTTCTTGTAAGAATACCCCTTCTAAGAGGAAGGGGTATTCATAAAGTTAATGGAAATGTAATGTAAGAGAGGCTAAGAAAAGGAAAGATAATAGGAATGAAGATAGTAAGAAAATTATTTATTATTGTATTGTGTATGACGATTCCCTTGCATTTTCAACCAGGCGTATTCGTTGTGGCAGAGGAGGCAGGGGAAAAGACTTATACAGAGACAGAGGATCCAGAGCCAAAAGCTAC
>DBKX01000207.1:54759-54918 GCA_002297865.1 Lachnoclostridium sp. UBA739 | reverse complement strand
GCAGGACCTTCGGGAAGCGGAAAAACAATGTTAGCCAGGTGTATTCCAAGTATAATGCCAGAACTTTCCTTTGAGGAAGCGATGGAAATATCAAAAATTTATAGCATTTCTGGATTATTAGATGAAAAACATTCTTTTATTACGCATCGGCCATTTCGG
>DBKX01000207.1:52314-54708 GCA_002297865.1 Lachnoclostridium sp. UBA739 | reverse complement strand
AGGAGGCATAGTGCCAAAACCAGGGGAGATTAGTTTTGCAACAGGAGGAGTTTTATTTTTAGATGAATTTGCAGAGTTTAAGAGAAGTACAATTGAGTCATTAAGGCAGCCAATGGAATCTAGGAGCATTATATTGTCCAGACTGAATATGAATTATCAGTATCCTGCATCTTTTATGCTTGTAGGAGCAACCAATTTGTGTCCGTGTGGATTTTTTCCAAACCTGAATAAGTGCAGGTGCAGTGAAAAGCAGATTAAGAATTACATAGGAAAAATAAGTAAAGCATTATTAGATCGAATTGATATCTGTGCAGAAGCAATGGAAATTCAATATGAGGAGCTAAGCAGTGAGCCGGAAGAATCATCAGATGTTATTAGAGAACGTGTAAAACGAGCAAGAGAGATGCAGGTAAATCGCTATAAGAATAAGGAGATACAGTTTAACTCTCAGCTTACTCCAAAACTACTGAAAGATTCTTTGGTGCTAGGTGCAGAAGAAACAGAATTTTTAGAGGAAATATATGAAAAAATGAATATGACGGCTCGTTCCTACCATCGTCTGCTTAAGATTTCGCAGACAATTGCAGATCTGGAAGGTATAGAAACAGTTAAAATGAAGCATTTGAAAGAAGCACTGTTTTATCGCGGAATGGATACTTTGCTTTGTGGAGGGGGAGACGATGACAAGGAATGAGTTGTGGTTCTGGTTAACCAATGCAAAGGGGATAGGAAATAAAAAAATAGCACATCTGCTTCGCTTTTTTCATAAAATAGAAAATATTTATGCTGCATCAGAGATGGATATCAGCTTAGTGCCAGGAATTCACGCAAAAGATGCTAAGTCGCTTATAGCCGAGAAGGAAGCATATAAGAAAAAATATGAACGTCTGGAACGGCTGAAAATTCATCTGATTACCCAAGAAGATGTTCGATATCCGGAAAAGCTAAGAAATCTTTCAGATTCTCCTTATGTACTTTATTTACGAGGTCAGATGCCAGAAGAGGGAAAGAAGAGTATTGCTGTTATTGGGGCGAGAGACTGCTCAGTATATGGGAAAGAGATGGCACTTTGGTTTTCTAGAGAGCTTTCAGAATCTGGTATACAGATAATCAGTGGAATGGCTAGAGGAGTTGATGGATACGCGCATACAGGAGCACTGAAAGCTAAGGGAGATGAGGCAGCATCTACTTATGCGGTTCTTGGATCTGGAATTGACATCTGTTATCCTTCTGAACACTACTGGATGTATGAACAAATACAAAGAAATGGTGGAATTATCTCAGAATATGGAATGGGGGTGCCGGCTTTGCCAGGGCAGTTTCCAATGCGTAACCGGATTATTAGTGGTTTGGCAGATGGCATTCTGGTAATAGAAGCTAAGGAAAGAAGCGGTTCTCTAATAACTGCAGATTTAGGTTTGGAACAGGGAAGAGATATTTTTGCGGTGCCTCGGAGGGTTGGAGACACATTGAGTTTTGGCTGTAATAACCTTATAAAGATGGGCGCTTTCTTAGTGCAGTCACCAGCAGACATTTTAGAACATTATCATTTTGCCAGAGAGACAAAGACGAAAGATTCTAAAAAAAATAATTATATGCTTGAAACGAAAGAAAAAATAGTGTATGCTAATTTGAGTTATAATCCAAAGCATATTGATGAATTAATATTGGATACAAAATTGAGTTTGAGTGAGATAATGGAGAGTTTAGTTTCGTTGGAGCTTAAGGGTTATATTAAACAAACTATGAAAAATTTTTATATCGTATGTAGCGATTGAAATAAGGGAGTGGTAGAATGCCTAAGTATTTAGTGATTGTAGAATCACCTGCCAAGGCAAAAACTATAAAAAAGTTTTTAGGTGCTAACTATGAAGTAGTAGCATCCAATGGTCATGTACGAGATCTTCCCAAGAGTAAGTTAGGTTTCGATCCGGAAAATGATTTCGAGCCACATTATATCACCATCCGGGGGAAAGGTGAGCTGCTTGCAAAATTACGAAAAGAAGTCAAAAAGGCAGACAAAGTGTATCTTGCAACTGACCCTGATCGTGAAGGAGAAGCAATATCATGGCATTTATCACAAGCATTAAAGTTAGAGGAAAGTAAACATAATCGAATTACATTTAATGAGATAACCAAGAATGCTGTTAAATCATCAATTAAGCAGGCAAGAGATATTGACATGAATATGGTGGATTCTCAGCAGGCAAGAAGAATGATTGATCGTATGGTAGGTTATGGAATCAGTCCACTTCTTTGGGCAAAGGTAAAAAGAGGACTTAGTGCGGGGCGTGTTCAATCAGTAGCACTTCGCATTATTTGTGACCGTGAAGAAGAAATTAATGCTTTTGTTCCAGAAGAATACTGGACTTTGGAAAGTGATTTTAAAGTAAA
>DBKX01000207.1:42977-52297 GCA_002297865.1 Lachnoclostridium sp. UBA739 | reverse complement strand
GCTAAGTTTTATGGAACGAAATCTTCCAAAATGACAATTCAAAATGAAGAGCAGCTAAAGGAGATTTTAACACAATTAGAACATACAGATTATAAAATATCAGATGTGAAAAAGGGAGAACGTACGAAGAAACCTCCTATTCCTTTTACAACAAGTACATTGCAGCAGGAGGCAGCTAAAGTTCTAAATTATTCTACGCAAAAAACAATGCGTATTGCACAGCAGTTGTATGAAGGCGTTGATATAAAAGGAAAAGGAACAGTTGGTTTAATAACTTATCTACGTACAGATTCCACACGTGTTTCCAAAGAAGCAGACGAGGATGCTAAGGGTTATATTGCAGAACATTTTGGAGAAAATTTTGTAATTCAGTCCAATGGACAAAAGGAAAATAAAAAGAAAATTCAGGATGCTCATGAAGCAATCAGGCCAACATATGTTGACTTAACACCGACTCAGGTTAAAGAATCTTTAGCAAGAGATCAGTTTCGTTTATATCAATTAATTTGGAAGCGTTTTATTGCAAGTCGTATGGAAAGCGCAAAGTATGAAACAACGTCTATTAAAATTGATGGTGGCGATTATCGTTTCACAGCATCCGCTTCAAAACTTGTATTTGAAGGATTTTTAAATGTATATGCTAATGATGAGGAAAAAGAGGAAAGTGCAGTCGTTTCAGGTGCAATTACAACTGATTCCGAGATTGAACCCATTGAATTTACCCATGGTCAGCATTTTACTCAGCCACCAGCGCATTTTACAGAGGCTTCTTTAGTAAAGACTTTAGAGGAACTTGGAATAGGTCGTCCAAGTACTTATGCACCGACGATTACAACGATTATTGCTAGAAGATATGTAGCAAAGGAAAATAAGAATCTATATGTAACCGAAATTGGGGAAGTGGTAAATTCAATTATGAAGACATCATTTCCTAGTATCGTGGATGTGAACTTCACAGCTAATCTAGAAGGACTACTTGATTGTGTAGAAGATGGTACAGTTGCGTGGAAAACAGTAGTAAGTAATTTTTATCCAGATTTGCATGATGCAGTTGCGCAAGCCGAAAAAGAAATTGAACAGATAAAAATTGAAGATGAAGTAAGTGACGTAGTATGTGAGTTGTGCGGACGGAACATGGTTGTAAAATATGGTCCTCACGGAAAGTTTCTTGCGTGTCCAGGTTTCCCAGATTGCAGAAACACAAAACCATATTATGAAAAAATCGGTATTGCCTGTCCTGCATGTGGTAAAGAAGTAGTAATTCGTAAGACAAAAAAGGGCAGAAAATATTATGGCTGTGAAAATAATCCGGAATGTGATTTTATGTCATGGCAAAAGCCAACGAAAGAAAGATNNGTAACGGATATATGGTTGAAAAAGGATCTCGTGTAGTTTGCGCAGATCCGAAGTGCGGGTTTGTGATTGAGAAGGATAAACTCGGTGAACTCTTAAGTGCAGCCATGCCAGAACAGGATGAAAAAGAATAATGTAAAAATCGGGCAGTTACGGACATGAACAGTAAAAATAATTACGTAATATTACGATGGGAAGGAAGCTGGTCGTAGCGAACCAGCTTCTTTCCATTAAGTGGAGTATTTATGTGACGAAATTACTATTGTGTTTGTAAATGTGTTATGATAAAATAATTGGGAAAATTGCATTAACAATTTTGTGCAATTTGCAAGGAGGTTGGATATGGGAGTTGAACTTCTTGATAAAACCAGAAAAATAAAAAAACTATTACATTATAATCATTCTCAAAAAGTTGTATTTAACGATATATGCAGTGTATTAAGTGATACATTGAATTCCAATGTCCTTGTGATAAGCAAAAAGGGAAAGGTATTAGGAATACATAATAGGCGAAATACAAAAGAAATTACACAGTTCATTCAAGACAATGTTGGAGGATATATTGACGTGTTACTTAATGAAAGATTCCTTAATGTACTTTCGACGAAAGAGAATGTTAACCTTATGACGTTTGGTTTTGATTTCGAGCAAATGAATATGTATTCTTCTATTATCACTCCGATTGATATCGCAGGTGAAAGACTAGGAACGCTTTTTCTATATAAATGCGGGAATGAATATGATATTGATGATATTATATTAAGTGAGTATGGAACAACTGTAGTGGGATTGGAAATGCTCCGCGCAGTAAATGAAGAGAATGCAGAAGAAATTCGTAAAGAACAAATTGTGCAGTCTGCAATAGGAACTTTGTCATTTTCTGAGATGGAGGCAATTATACATGTTCTTGATGAACTCAATGGAAGTGAAGGAATTCTGGTAGCTAGTAAAATTGCAGATAAAGTGGGAATTACTCGCTCTGTTATTGTAAATGCGCTTCGAAAATTTGAAAGTGCTGGAGTGATTGAAACAAAATCTTCTGGTATGAAAGGCACATATATCAAAGTGATAAATGATGTTGTTTTTCGTGAACTTAAAAAAATAAAAGAAGTATAACAAAAAATATTTCATGGCAAGCGAAATGCTTTTATATAAAAAGCATTCGGATGATATATTTATACTAATAGTAAGCAAAAATTTCTTGTTTTTTAACATTTTTTTAGTATAATAGTATAGAAAGGATGTGAGTCAATGGCTAATATGTTTAGTTATGTAGATGTCCTTGGGAAAACTGCTAATGCGAGTTACACTCGTATGGAAGTTATCTCAGATAACATTGCTAATGTTAGTACACCATACTATAAGAGAAAGGATGTACAGTTCGAATCTTATTTGGCTGCTCAAATAGGCGATGGTGATAACTTGGATCAATGTATAGAAAATATCGATTTAGATTCTTTACAAGCAACAACATATGTTGATAATTCTCAATACAGTTATCGATATGACGGTAATAATGTTGATATTGATACAGAAAATTCTGAAATGGCTAAGACACAAATAAGATATCAAACGTTAATGCAATCCCTTACTAATGAGTACAGCAGAATAAAAACAGCCTTGTCTAAAAGTTAGTTTAATTGGTACAAGCTTTAAAAGAAAGTAGCTGAAAGGAGAATATATATGTCGATCTTTGGTGGATTGAATGTGAGTGCTAGCGGCTTAACGGCTCAAAGGCTTCGCATGGACACGATATCTCAAAATATCGCAAATGTGAATACAACGAGAGATGAAAATGGGGACGTTTATCGAAGAAAAACAGTTGTTTTCGCAGAAAAGAAAGATTTTTCTTTCTCAGATTCGCTGAATGCAGCATCTGGTTTGAAAAGCAGTGGAGTAAAAGTAGTTAAGGTAGTAGAAGATACGTCAACGGATTTAAATATGGTATACGATCCTTCGCATCCGGATGCAAATGAAGATGGTTATGTATCTTATCCAAATGTGAATACGGTTACAGAGATGACAAACCTAATAGATTCTAGCAGGGCGTATGAGGCAAATGTTACAGCGTTTAACGCTACAAAAAACATGCTGTTGCAAACGTTAGAAATGGGTAAATAGTGGAGGTAAGTTATGGATATAACGGGTGTTAAAAATATTAGTGCCATATCGCCTAAGTACGACTATGGCAAGCAATCCAAAATAGAGAATAACAATAATCAAACATTCGCTTCGTTTTTTAAATCAGCTCTTGATAATGTGAATGAAACTAATTCCTATATTAATAAGGCAAATGAAGAAGAAATTAAGTTTGCTTTAGGACAATCTGACAGCTTAGTGGACTTGCAAAATGCACAACTTAAAGCTAACATTTCTTTGCAATATACAGTTGCAATAAAAAATTCCCTGGTAGATGCGTACAAAGAAATAATGAATTTGCAATTTTAATGAAATAGATTGAAAATAACATTACAGTGGGGGCTGTGATGTAACGGAAAGAGGATTATATGGTAGAAAGACTAAAGCAAATACCTAGCCAGATTGTTAAAATGTGGAAAGAGCTATCAAAAAAGCAGAAGGTGCTTATTTTAAGTGTAGTTGCTGTAGTTCTTATGACACTCCTAGTATTATATTTTGTCCTATCCAAAGTAGAATATACAACCTTATATAAATTTGAGGATACAGCAAGTGCCAGTAAGATGATTCAGATGCTAAAAGATAGCAACATAGACTGCAAATTAGAAAAAGATAACCTGACTGTTGATGTAAACAGTAAGTCCTATCAAGATGCAGTTGTAATGATGGGAACGAATGATATTCCTTCCACTGGTATGTCGTGGAATGATGCATTAACGAACTCCATTTCCACAACGCAAACAGAAAAAGAACAGAAATTTAATCTGGCATTTCAAAATGATATCAGAAGCAATCTGATGAAGTTAGATTATGTTACGGATGCAGCAGTTTATATCAAGGGGACTGCAGCAGAGAAAACAATATTTGATAGTGAAGAAGAGACTTCCGTAAGTGTAATGCTTACTTTAAAACAAGCAATTTCCGCTGAAACTGCCAATGGTATTGCAAAAATGCTCGCAGGCGCAGTTGGCAATGCAACGACAGATAAAATTACTATCGTTGACAGTTCGGGCAAAGTCCTTTTTGCAGGGGATGAGCAGGATACTCTTGGTGGTTCTATTAGTTCGGTAGCAGAATATAAAGAAAAGTTAAGAAATACATTCCGAAAGAACGTAAAAGATATTTTGTTAGCATGTGATTATGATGATGTTGAAGTTAGTGGTGAAAATCTTCAATTTAATATGGACAAAATTACGGAAATGTCAACGGAATATACAGCTGCTGATGGACAGGAGCAGGGACTATATGACAGCTCTTATGAATATAAGGCGACAGGTTCCAATATTACAAGTGGTATACCAGGAACTGACTCCAATGATCAATCTACAGATTATCAAATTAAAACAGATGGTTCGTCAGATTCTGAAGTAGTACTTAATAAATATGATTACTTGCCTAATGAAACAGTGAAAAACATAGAGCATGAAGTTGGTGCAGTTGATACAAGTAAATCTTCTATAGGTGTAGTATTGACCAAATATCGTATCTACAATCAGGCAACAGTTGAGAAAGATGGTACATTAGGAAGTTTAACATGGCAACAGTTCGTGGAACAGAATAACCGTAGAACTCAAATACAGCTTGATGCTGGAATTTTAAACTTGATTTCCCAGGTAACTGGTGTGGCACAAAATAAAATTGCAGTCACAGTCTGGGAACAGCCAATTTTTAATGACAAGGTTGTGAAAGCAAAAGATTACTCTAACATTGTAATGATTGTTTTAGTTATTTTAATTATCGCTTTATTAGCCTTTGTAGTGATCCGTTCTATGGCACCTGTGCAGGTTACAGAAACTGAGCCTGAATTATCAGTAGAAGAATTATTGGCTACTACGAAGGAAAGTCAAGCACTAGATGATATTGAAATTACTGAAAAATCAGAAACAAGACGACTCATTGAGAAGTTTGTAGATGAAAATCCAGAGGCGGTAGCACAATTACTGAGAAACTGGTTAAATGACGATTGGGGGTAAACTAAGTGGAAAGTAAAGAAGATATTAGTGGATTACAAAAGGCCGCAATCTTGTTGATTGCATTAGGTCCCGAAAAGTCAGCCAGTATATTTAAGCATTTAAAAGAAGATGAAATAGAACAGTTGACATTAGAGATTGCTAATACACGTAGCGTTCCAACAGATACAAAGGACCAGATACTAGATGAGTTTTATGATATCTGTTTAGCACAGAAATATATATCTGAAGGTGGTATTAACTACGCAAAAGAGCTGTTAGAGAAAGCACTTGGCCATGATAAGGCGATGGATGTTATTGGAAAGCTGACTGCATCTTTACAGGTTCGTCCATTCGAGTTTGTTCGAAAAACAGATGCAAGCCAGTTGTTAAACTTTATCCAAGACGAACATCCACAAACAATCGCTTTGATTCTGTCATATTTGTCTCCAGGTCAGGCATCTGCAATTATTTCATCTTTATCACCTGATAAACAGGCAGATGTCGCAAAACGTATTGCACAGATGGATAGAACTTCGCCAGACGTTATCAAAGAAGTAGAGAAGATTTTAGAGAAGAAGTTATCTTCACTTGTAAATCAGGATTACACAATTGTTGGTGGTGTGGATTCTATCGTAGATATCTTGAATACAGTAGATAGAGGTACTGAAAAACACATTATGGAATCTCTTGAAATTGAAGAGCCAGAATTGGCTGATGAAATCCGTAAGAAAATGTTTGTATTCGAGGATATTCTTTCACTTGATGATAAATCGATTCAGAGAGTTCTTCGTGAAGTTGATAATAATGAACTTGCTATTGCACTTAAGGGGGCAAATGAAGAAGTTCAGAATGTTATCTTTAACAACTTATCAAAACGTCTTGTTACAATGATTAAGGAAGACATGGAATACATGGGTCCTGTTCGTATGAAGGATGTTGAGGAGGCTCAACAGAAGATCGTTAATATTATCAGAAAACTTGAAGATGCAGGGGAAATCATTATCTCCAGAGGTGGAGGTGATGAGATAGTTGTCTAATCTTATTAAGGGGAATTATATTCGTTTTAGCCAATCTGATTGTGTCATCATTGATTCAAATTTCCCAACAGAACAATTTAATCCGCTATCTTTCACAAAGGTCGAAGAAGATAAGACTTTAGTGGAGGAAACGGAAACAGCAATAGAAGCAAAAGAGGATTCAATTCCAGATTTGGAAGAGATTAATCATTATGCAGAAAATATTATTATGGAAGCAAGAGCTGAAGCAGACAAGATTTTAGAGTCTGCTAAGGCGGAAGCTTTAGAAGTAATGACGAAAGCCAGAGAACAAGGTGAAGAAGAAGGTTATCAATCTGGGCTTTCTCAAATAGAAGAAAAGAAGCGTCAGATGGACCAAGAACTTAAAGTACAGCTAGAGAAGCAGCAAGAGGAATATGAGCGTACTATTAAGCAATTAGAACCTCAATTTGCAGACTTAACAATGAAGCTGGTTGAAAAGATTACCGGTATAGTAGTAGAAGATAAGAAAGATTTAATTATGTATCTGCTTTCTACAACCTTAAAACCAATACGAGGTCCAAAGCAATTTTTAATACGTGTTTCCGAAGAAGACGCACCAATTGTTTCACAGCATAAGGAAGCTTTGACAGATTTACTTTCAGATGACTGTACGTTAGAGATTTTTGAAGACCCAACGTTAAACAAGAATCAATGCTTTATTGAGACTGAAGATAGACTTTTAGATGTTAGCTTGGATGTACAGTTAAAGAACTTATCGGAACATTTAAAAGTGTTAGCAAATGCTTAATAGCAAAAGAAAGAGGAATATAATTGACTTCAATTAATTTTGAAAAATATTATAGTTTACTGGACCGAACATTTGAAAAGAAACTAACAAAAGTAGTAAAAGTAGTCGGATTGACGATTGAGTCAATTGGTCCAGAAGCCAAGCTGAATGATTTGTGTAACATTATTTCCAAGGATAAGAAAACAGTTGTAAAGGCAGAGGTAGTAGGCTTTCGAGACAACAGGGTTTTGCTTATGCCTTACGTTAATGTAGAAGGAGTAGGGCTTGGCAGTAGTGTTGAAAATACAGGATTTCCGCTAAAGGTAAGAGTTGGAAATGATTTATTAGGTAAAGCAGTAGACGGATTAGGTGTTCCTCTTAATGATGAGGAGATTAAAGATGGTGAGTACTACTCAGTTGAAGCTGCACCTCCGGAACCTTTAAAACGTAAGCTGATTGATTCAGTGCTTCCACTTGGTGTAAAAGCTGTAGACGGTTTAATCACCATAGGAAAAGGGCAAAGAATTGGTATATTTGCAGGAAGTGGTGTAGGAAAAAGTACCTTGCTTGGTATGTTTGCAAGAAATACAAAGGCTGATATCAATGTAATCGCCTTAATTGGAGAGCGAGGAAGAGAAGTAAGAGAATTCCTTGAAAGGGATTTGGGTGAGGAAGGAATGAAGCGTTCAGTCATTGTTGTAGCAACTTCGGATAAGCCAGCTTTAATTCGTAACAAGGCCGCAAAGACTGCAACCTCCATAGCTGAATATTTTAGAGACCAGGGAAAAGATGTTTTATTAATGATGGATTCATTAACCAGATTTTCTATGGCACAACGAGAAATAGGACTGGCGTCTGGTGAACCACCTGTTTCAAGAGGATATCCACCTAGTGTATATTCTGAGATGCCGAAGTTATTAGAACGTGCTGGTTATTCAGATACAGGCTCTATCACAGGGCTTTATACGGTACTTGTAGATGGTGATGATTTCAATGAACCGATAACGGATACAGCTAGAGGTATTTTAGATGGTCATATTATGTTATCAAGAAAGTTAGGACATAAAAACCACTATCCTTCCATTGATGTTTTGCAAAGTATTTCTCGTGTTATGTCAAGTATAGTAACCGATGAGCATAAAGCGTTGGCAGGAAAGCTAAAAAGTGTTCTGGCAACATATAATGAAGCAGAAGACTTAATCAATATCGGCGCATACAAAAAAGGTTCTAATCCAAATATTGATTATGCAATTGAGAAGATAGATGATATCAATGGTTTCTTGCGTCAGGGCGTATATGATAAATATTCATTTGAAGAAGTAATTGCTTTGTTAGAAGGAATATTTGAAAGTCAGTAATGTCAATGAGGGATTGAGTTATGGCTAAGTTTATTTATGGAATGCAAAATCTTTTAAACTTAAAAGAGAAACTAGAGGAACAGAAAAAAGCAGCATTCGGAGTTGCAAAATCAAAGCTAGATGAAGAAGAGAGAAAACTTGAAGTGTTGGAAGGAAAGAAAATATATTACCAAGATGCCTTGGTGGCTTGTTTTTCATCAAAACTGGATTTAGCAGCCATAAAGAAAAATGAAACAGCAATAAAAGTGATTCAAGCTAATATTGAACATCAGAATATTGTGATTAAGCAGGCTGAGCGTCAAGTGGAATTAGCTAGAATTCAACTGACTGAAGCGATGAAAGAAAGAAAAACCCATGAGAAACTCAGGGAAAAAGCTTTTGAAGAATTTAAAAGTGAATTACTTCATGAAGAAAGCAAAGAAGTAGATGAACTGGTGAGTTTTAAATATGGGAAAGCAAAGGGTGAGTAATTAAAGTATGGCGAAGAAAAAGAAAGAAGACATTTTAGAAACTGAATTAGATGAACAAGAAGAAAAAAAAGGTGGAGGTTTCTTTTCTATCCTATTTGTAATTCTAATCATATTAGTCTGGCTTGCAATATTTGCCGCATTAATAAAATTTGATGTTGGTGGATTTGGAAGTGGTGTATTGAGACCAATATTGAAAGATGTGCCAGTTATTAATCGTATATTACCTGCTTATACGGATGAAGAATTCTTTGAAGAGCACAACACAG
>DBKX01000207.1:28962-42971 GCA_002297865.1 Lachnoclostridium sp. UBA739 | reverse complement strand
TACATTAGAAAACGCGACTGCTAGGATAAAAGAATTAGAACTTAAACTTGCAGATTATCAAAATCAAGATGAGAGTGATAGTGATACAATTAAAGATTTAAAAGCAGAAGTAGAGCGTTTACAGGTATATGAAGAAGAGTATAAGAAGTTTCAAGATAGAGTGAAGGAGTTTGATAAGAAAGTAGTTTTTGCTGAACAAGCACCTTCCATAGAAGAATACAAACAGTATTATGAAGAAATTCAGCCAGAAAATGCAGCAGAGATCTATCGTCAGGTTGTGGAACAGCTTCAATATGACGAAAAGATAAAAGAAGAAGCAAAACGGTATGCCAAAATGGATCCAGCAAGCGCAGCAAAAGTATTGGAAATTATGTGTGCTGACGATCTTGATACTGTATGTGGCATTATTTCCTCAATGGGTAATAAACAGGCTTCTGCGATTATGAATGCATTAGATCCAGCAACGGCAGCAAAAGTGACGAAAAGAATGACGACTCTAGATGAATAGCAAGAATAAAGCTACTAAGAACCGAAAGGTCTTAGCATAAATATCATTTTAAGAAAGGAGGAAGTTATGGCACAGGTAAGTAAGATTAATCCAGTAAACATTGGGAACATTGTTGCTTCTGGTAGTGCAAAGACATCATCGGCTAAAACAAAATTTTCAGATATCATGTCATCAAGTGCAGGAAATTCCGAACAACACGGGAGCAAAAATCAGTCAATTAGTTCCATTCAGACAACAAAAGAGAAACTTCAAGAAACTGCATCAGCTGCTAAAAATCTTCAAAATCCTACCGAAAGCGATTATCAGCAGGTGAATCAAGCTGTTGAAAGTCAAACAACAGAACAAGGTGATGTTGCGTTAGGAGAAGCACTTGAAAGTGTTGTGCAGTTAAAAGAGCAGATAGCAAAGATTCTCGATATCTCTCTGGATGAACTAGAAAAAGTCATGGCTGAATCAGGCTTTACAGCTATGGATTTATTAAATCCGAACATACTGCAGGATTTACTTTTAAAGGTAAATGGTGTAAATGAGCCAACAGATCTTTTGACCAATGAAGGTTTGTGTAACCAAATGAAAGAGTTATTACAAACAGTTGAGACGTTTACAGAATCTGTTAACTTGCAGGAATTCTCAAAAGCTTCAGAGGTATTGGCATCTACTGATTTTAGTGAAGTGCTAGAGCAGAAGGAGCAGCCAGCTGATATGAATCAGGATATGAAACCAGTAGAGGAGTCTTCTGTAGAAGAAACTCCTGTTACGAAAGAACCTGTTATAACGGTTCAAAAAGAGGAGGCATCTGGTAAAGAACAAAATCAGTTTAGTAGGAATAAATCTAACGGACATACAGATTTTCAAGATGCACAGCTTAGTCAGTTCGTACAGAAATTAAGTGAGTCAGTTCAGCAAACTGGGCAGATTGAGATGGATAGCGCAGAAAGATTGCAGCAAATGCAAGATATTGTGAATCAGGTTGTTGAGAAAATAAAGGTTACTCTTTCAAGTGATTCCACTAGTATGGAAATGCAATTAAATCCTGAAAATCTTGGAAAAGTCAATGTTTCGGTTGTTTCCAAAAATGGCGAAATGACTGCTACTTTTATAGTGGAAAATCAATTGGCAAAAGAAGCGTTAGAAAGTCAGATGACTACCTTGAGAGAAAGTCTCAATGAGCAGGGTGTCAAAGTAGAAGCAATTGAAGTTATGGTTGCAGAACAAGGCTTGTCGCAAGACCAGTTCTCTAATAAAAATGGAGAGAGCAGTTTCCAAAATCAAAATAAGCGTCGTGGTAATTTAGGAAAGCTACGAGGTTTAGAAGACGGTAAAGAGGAGACAGAAGAAGAGGAAGAAGTTCGAACAATTAGAAGTAATGGAACAGTTGATTTCTCAGCATAAAGGAGGAAAGGTATGGCAACAAATTTAAGTGCTCCAGTAAAAGATGGAGTAGTTCAACAGTATGATAGTGATCCTGTTAAGAAAAAGGTAACAAAAGGGACGAGTGAACTTGGAAAAGATGCTTTTTTACAGTTGCTATGTACACAGATGCAGTATCAGGACCCATTAAATCCTTCATCAGACACAGAATTTATTTCACAGTTAGCTTCATTTTCGTCCTTAGAGCAGATGCAAAATTTGAATAATTCATTTGCTCAGACACAAGCTTTTACCATGATTGGGCAGGAAGTTCAAGTAAAAGCAGAAAATAAAGAAGGATATGTGCAGGGAACTGTAGATTACGTAACTGTTTCAGGTGGAAAGGCGTATTATTCAATTGGTGGAACATTGTATGCATCAGATAAGTTACTCACAATCATTTCGCCATTATATAGTGCACAACAGAATGCACCAGCGATTGAAGAACAGAAGCTAGAATACAATCATGAAAAACCATCAGATGTTAGTGTAAAGATTGACCTAGGAAAGGATACTGGAAAAGCATCAAGTTTTGCCGTTCTTTTAAATGGTAAAGTAGTTGATAAGAGTCTGTTAAGCTTTAACTCAGAGACAAATATTGTCACAATATCTGAAAAGGCATTTAGTGATCTGGAAGAAGGAAATTATAAGATAATGTTCTTATTTAATGATCCGTTAGAAACCACTATAACAGATAAAGTAAGTGTAAATGTTACTGGCAAACCTGAAGTTGACAAGGAGTCTGATGGGGAGACAGAGGATACAGAGAAAAAGGAAGAGGAAACCCCAAAAGAGGTATAGAACTTTCATATTTTAGATGCTCATTCCATAGAGATGATTACCTTGGTCCTTTTCGTTGATTCGATACATGGAGGTAGATATGAATCATATAACCAATAATAAGACATCCATTGAACAGATGACAGGGAAACTCTTTTCTGGAAACAAGGTTGGTATTAAGAAGCCAATTGGACAGGAAAAATCTTTCCAACAGATATTACTACAGAAACAGCAGGAATCTGTTAATGAATTAAAATTTTCAAAACATGCAAGCTTGCGCCTTCAAAATAGAAATATTTCAATTTCGTCTGAGCAGATGGAACGTTTGAAAGATGGTGCAGGAAAAGCAAAGGCAAAGGGAATACAAGAATCATTGGTAATGGTAGATGATTTGGCATTTATCGTAAATACGAAAAGTAATACGGTAATAACAGCAGTGAAAGAATTAGAGAGTTCCGTCTTTACGAATATAGACGGTGCAGTAATTAATTAAGTCCTAATAAGCGCTGGACCTTTTTAGGAGGCGTGCATTTCTGAATGACAGAGGAAATGCGGGGACACCAACAGGAGGTAAGTAAGTTATGATGAGATCAATGTACTCTGGTGTTGCGGGTTTAAAAGCACATCAGACAAAAATGGACGTAATAGGTAATAATATTGCAAATGTTAACACAGTAGGTTTTAAATCAAGCACAGTAACATTTTCGGATGTTTTATATCAAACAACACAATCTGCTTCGGGACCTAATGCAGATACTGGTGCTGCTGGTAAGAACGCAATGCAGATTGGTCTTGGTTCCGTCGTTAATGGTATTACAACCAATGCATCTGTAGCAGGCGGTACACAAACAACAGATAATCCATTTGATGTTATGATTAATGGCGATGGATTCTTCATTGTTAATCAAGGTGGTACAAATTACTTTACAAAAGCAGGTGCTTTTAAAATTGATGCAGCTGGTACATTATGTACTTCAGGTGGTGCAACAGTAATGGGATGGAAAGCTACTGAAGATGGAACAGGTATTGTGAAAGACAGTGTATCTGCTTTAAATGTAATGTCGGCAGATAAAATGTATGCAGATCCTGAAGCGACTGCAGCTGCAACGGTATCTGGAAATATTGATACAAAAGATAAGCAGGCAGCTGATAAAGGTCTTCCAGTTTCTTTTACAATCTATGATAATAAAGGTGATAAATACACAGTTAAATTAAACTTCAAGGAGAATGGAACAGGTACTTATGATGTTTCTGTTGGCGACATTATGAATTCTGATGGAAAGTCACTGTTCTCTAGCTATGATGACACAACAAAAAAATATATTCCTTCTACAAGTGCACCAACTGTAAATTTTGGTGGAAATGCCATGACAGCTACTAGTGTAGATCCTGTTACTGGTGCAGTTACTGAAATGGGAGGTACTGCAGTAGCATTAACATTTGATAAAGCAACAGGTAAATTCAGTGCAATGGGAAGTGATAAGGAAGGTATTGCTACCTTAACAATCAATACTGGCGTAACAGGCTTATTCAATGACATTAAGGTTGATTTTTCTAAGATGACGAACTATGCATCTGGTGGATCTTCAACAGCTGCAGCTACTAGAGGAGATAAGGATGGCAAAAATGCTGGTAAACAGGTTGGTGAAATGCAGTCTATCAGTATTGATGGTTCTGGTAAAATTATTGGTTCCTATTCAAACGGTACAAATAAGTATTTAGGACAGCTTGCACTAGCAGAGTTTGCAAACCCATCAGGTCTAGAAGCGATTGGGGGAAATTTATTTGCAGAGACAAAGAACTCAGGTGAGTTTGATGGAATTGGTATTGACCCATCTTCAGGAAGTTCATCTTTAACAACAGGTGCTCTTGAAATGTCAAATGTAGACTTATCTGCACAGTTTACAGATATGATTGTAACGCAGAGAGGTTTCCAGGCAAATTCCAGAACAATTACAACGACAGATACAATGTTAGAGGAATTAATTAATTTAAAACGATAGTGAATTGATGTGAGTGAAATAATGTAATACCAAAACTTGTTGTATGGGCTTGTCCCATACAGCAAAAGTTTGGAGGGTAGCAGGTTTGATTGAATTAACACGTATGAATGGAAAAAAATTCACCTTAAATTGTGAATTGATTGAAAAAATAGAAGATACACCGGATACGGTGATAACGCTAGCATCTGGCAAGATGTATATTGTTAAGGAAAGTAGACAGGATGTAACAAATCTTGTTTTATTATACAAAAAAGAAATATTTAGTAAAAATTAAAGGTGGTGAGAGGTTATGGATTTAGCTTCGATTATTGGTCTTGTATTAAGTTTTGTACTGATGATATTTGGTATGGTGTACGAAAATGGTGCAGTTGATTTTGCAAAAGCTACATCATTTATCCATGTACAATCTATTCTTATTACGTTTGGTGGTTCTTTTATGGCGGTGTTGGCACAATCAGAATCGCTAGGTGTATTTGTGAAAAATTTAAAGAGTATTACTTTGATTATGAAAGTAACGCAGGCATCAGAGGGTGAGATAATACATAAGATTATCGACTTATCTAATGTAGCAAGAAAAGAAGGTTTGCTTGCTTTGGAAGAGGCAGCAAATGAAGTGGAAGATGAATTCTTAAAGAAAGGCATTCTTCTAATTGTTGATGGAACTGACCCTGAATTGGTTCGAAGCATTTTAGAATCAGAATTAACAGCCATTGAGGATAGACATGGTGCAACAATAGGTTTCTGGGAAACAATTGCAGCAATGGGTCCTGCATGGGGTATGATTGGTACACTGATTGGTCTGATTAACATGTTAAAGAAATTAGATGACCCATCAACAGTAGGTCCTTCTATGGCAACTGCCTTGATTACTACTTATTATGGTTCTATATTAGCAAACTGGATTGCTACTCCAGTTGCTCTTAAACTGAAACAAAAAAGTGCAAAAGAAATTCGAATGAAAGAAGTTGTAGTAGAAGGCTTGTTATCAATTCAAGCAGGTGAAAATCCTCGTGTTATTGAGGAAAAATTAAAATCATTCTTAGCACCTGCTGAGAGAGCAAGTTTTAATGAAGGGCAAGAAGGCGGTGAAGCATAATGGCAAGGAAAAAGAAACAACAAGAGAGTGCTCCTGGTTCACCAGCGTGGATGGCAACATTTAGTGACTTGATGAATTTATTGCTCTGTTTCTTTGTTATTCTCTTCTCCATGTCCTCTGTCGATGTTGCCAAATATGAGGAAGTTGCAGCCTCCCTGTCAAAAAGCTTTAGCATTTTTAATGGAGGAAAGTCTTCTATAGGGAAAGGTGAAATGGTCAGTACAGGTGTAACACAATTGAATGATCTAGGTCAGCAGACGTCAGAGCTAGGAAAGGCAAGCGAAGAAGAAGAAGTGAAAGATGCCGATCCATTAAAGGAAGCAAAAGAGAAGCTTGAAGAAGAAAGGAAATCAGATCTTGCTAAGCTGTATGAACAGGTAATGGATGCAACTGAATCAAACAAAATTGAACAATATGTGAAAGTTTCAATTGATGATGCGTATACCTATGTGTGCTTGACGTTAAGTGGATCTGTTCTATTTGATTCAGGAAGCGCCGATATCGTAAGTGAGAGCATCCCAATTCTAAACAGGGTTGGAAACATACTGAAAACGTATGATAATCACTTGATATATATTGAAGGCCATACGGATAATGTTCCAGTACGTAGTAGTAGCAAATTTTCGGGTAATAATGAATTATCTTGGGCAAGAGCAGATAGTGTTTGGAACTATATGGTTAACAAGAAGAAACTAGACCCAGTAACGTTGGTTAGTGCTGGCAGAAGTGAATACGAACCAATTGCTTCGAATAAAACTGCGGAAGGCAGGGCAAAGAATCGACGTGTTACGATTAAAATTTATAGCGATGACACATTGTAGCTATAATCAATAAGAAATATAGGGAGTGAAGTTATGAAAAGAAATATGTTGACAATAGTTGTGATTGCATTAACTGCAATCAATGTAATATTGTCTGCTGTGCTTGTATTTGCAGTTGTTCCGGCATCAAATCGAACAACAAAACTAATAAACCAGGTTGCTTCAATAATCAATTTAGAACTTGAAGCATCCTCAGATGGAGTGTCAGATACGGTGAATCCTTCAGATGTTGAAACATACAAAATTGATTCACCGATGACATTTAATATCAAAAGGAGTTTAAATGGATCAGATCATTTTGCAGCAATTGATTCCATTACATTATCAATTAACAAAGCTTCAAAAGATTATAGCAAGCTAAACAAAACAATTGAAGCAAATTCAAACTTCATTACAGATATTGTTACAGAAGTTGTATCCAGTTACACTTATGATGATGCCATTTCCAGTAAAGAAGAAATGAAGGCAGAGATATTAGAAAAAGTACAGGCGCATTTCAAGTCTGATTTCATTTTTTCAATATCATTAAACAATTTGTGTTTTCAGTAATAATTACTAGTCGAAACTTGTGATTTATTACATTTTATAGTATAATAAATGTGGTTTTTTCTTGAAAAAAGCCACATATGATTGCGAGGTGAGAAGGAATGGGCGATGTCTTGTCCCAAAGTGAGATTGATAATTTGCTTGCAGCGTTAAGCAGTGGTGAGTTAGATGCCGATGAGATAAAGGATACAGGAGAGAAACAGGTCAAGAACTATGATTTCGCCAGACCTTCTAAATTTTCA
The DNA here is from genome assembly GCA_002297865.1 of Lachnoclostridium sp. UBA739. Next base: position 35,565 of record DBKX01000207.1, on the reverse strand, counting down.
AAAGAACATTTGAGAACATTAATTATCATCTTTGAGCATTATGGGCGATTATTGTCAACGAATTTACCTGCTTACCTTCGTAAGAATGTTCAAGTAGAAGTTATGAATGCGGAGGCAATAACGTACTCAGAATTTTCTAATGCGTTGTCTAATCCGGTGCTTTTAGGTGTAGTAAATTTCACACCTTTGGATGGAAATATTATCATTGAATTAGATAATGGTTTAGGGTATGCAATTATCGACCGAATGTTGGGTGGTAGTGGCCAGCCAATGGATAAGATAAGGGATTTCTCAGAAATTGAGTTAACAATTATTGAGAGAATCATGACTATATGCACAAATTTATTGATCGAACCTTGGTCCAGTGTAATACAATTAGAACCAAAATTGGAACGAATTGAAACAAATTCTCAGTTTGCGCAGATAATTTCGCCAAGTGAAATGACGTCTATTATAACAATTCATATAAAAATTGGTTCTGTTGAAGGTTTAATGAATATTTGTATACCATTTGAATGTGTGGAAGCAGTTATAGATAGGTTGAATACAAAGTACTGGTATTCAACGATGAAGGAAAAAGATGATAAGGTATATCAAGATGTTATTGAAAGCACGATTGAGAAGGCAAGAATTCCAATTCGTGCAGTATTAGGAAAAAGTACTGTTTCGTTTAACGATTTTGCCACAATGCAGGTAGGGGATATTATTCGTTTAAATAAGAAAGTTGACGATGAAATGGATATTTTTGTCGGTAACCTGAAAAAGTTTACCGCATTACCTGGAGCATCTTCTGATGCTTACGCAGTTAGAATAACATCAATTATAAGGGAGGAATCATAAAGATGGATGGTATGTTATCCCAAGAGGAAATTAATGCTCTATTGAATGGAATTGATGATAGTACCGTTGAATCAACGGAGGATACGCATTCCTCAACTTTAACTGATGAGGAAAAAGATGCGCTTGGTGAAATTTCCAATATCAGCATGGGATCGGCAGCTACAACCTTATCCACACTTGTGAATAGTAAGGTTGTAATTACTACACCTGTTGTGTCTTATGCGACATTGGAAGAACTATCAAAAAATTACGATAAGCCATGTGTTTTTATTCAGATATCATATAAAGAGGGTCTTGATGGAAACAATGTCTTAATTATGAAGGAAGCTGATGTTAAGGTTATTACTGACCTTATGATGGGTGGAGATGGAACTAATATTGAAAATGACTTAACAGAACTTCATTTAAGTGCCATTAGTGAAGCAATGAATCAGATGATGGGTGCAGCGGCCACTTCGCTTTCTTCAATGCTTGAAAAGAAAGTGGATATTAGTCCACCTACTGCTAGTCTTATTGACTTAAATGATACTATTGATTCTGAGGCAATGTTCTCTTTCTTAGAAGAAGAATTTGTAGTTGTAAAATTTAAGATGGAGATTGAAGGCTTGGTAGATAGCCAGATAATGCAGCTTTATCCATTTAACTTTGCGAGAGATATTTATAAGAAATTTATAAGTGATGGAGTTAATCAAAAAGCAGTAGAAGAGAAATCCGTTGCGGCAGAAGTACAGCAGGAAGTTCAACCACAACAGCAGGCTCAGCCACAACAGGCAATGGCTCAACCACAGCCGCAAACTATGGAACAGAGTATGCCAATGAACCAGGGTATGCCGATGAATCAAGGCATGTCAATGAACCAGGGAATGCCTTACATGGGAATGAACCAAGGTATGCCAATACAAATGGGGGGAGGCACTGCACAGTATTCTGCACCAATGCAGAATGTAAATGTTCAGCCAGCACAATTCCAGACATTCAGTAACAATGTTGCACCAATGATGCAACAGGAAAATATTGATTTGATTATGGATGTGCCATTAGAAGTTACTGTGGAATTAGGTAGAACAAGTAAATCAATTAAAGAAATATTAGATTTTTCACCAGGAACTATTATTGAATTAGATAAACTTGCAGGTGAACCAATCGATGTGCTCGTAAACGGAAAGTTCGTAGCAAAAGGTGAAGTGGTAGTAATTGAAGAGAATTTTGGTATAAGGGTAACAGAGATTATTAAATAAGATGCAATAGATAGGAGAGAAAAGTATGGCGAAAAATATTTTAATATGTGATGATGCAGCATTTATGAGAATGATGATCAAAGATATTTTAACAAAAAACGGATACAATGTTGCTGGTGAGGCTGAGAATGGTTTGAAGGCAGTTGAAAAATATAACGAGTTAAAACCTGACTTAGTAATGATGGATATTACAATGCCTGAAATGGACGGAATTGAAGCTTTAAAGAAGATTAAAGCAGCCGATCCAAACGCTACTGTTATTATGTGTTCTGCAATGGGACAGCAAGCAATGGTTATTGAATCTATCCAGTCAGGAGCTAAGGATTTCATTGTAAAGCCTTTCCAGGCAGACAGAGTTCTTGAAGCAGTTAAAAAAGTGGTGGGTTAATTATGTTTCTTGTAGCAGGTTCTAGTGGTTTGGAATTACTTGGCATTATCTTTATTTTTATACTAATCTTGGTGGCGTGTTATTATACGACAAAATGGATAAGCAAGTCAGATTTAGTCAATAGATCTGCGAAAAATATAACTGTTTTGGAAACATATCGTATTTCACAAGGAAACGTTATTCAGATCGTAAGAACTGGCAAAAAGTATATTGTGATAGGTGTTTCAAAAGACCATATTGAGATGCTTACTGAACTTTCTGAAGATGAGTATGAAGAACAGATAAACTTAACAAATCAAGACTTAAAATTTCAGGATGTGCTATCATTAGTAAAAAAAGAGACATTCGGGAGAAAAAATAAAAAGACGAAAAGTAAGGAATGATAAAATGAATACTTATCATAGAGTATTTAAAAGACTGCTGGTTCGAATTTTTAGTATGTTAATAATAATTGGTATTGGGGTTTCTATCCAGTCAATGACGGTGCATGCGACAGCAACAGATGAGATTGAAAAGAGTACATCATTGGGCGATACTAAGACTCCATTTGAGTTAAATATTTCGTCTAATGCAGGTAATACCAGCTTGTCTAGCACTTTAGAAATTGTGCTATTGATAACATTGATATCATTAGCACCTTCTCTAATTATCATGGTAACGTCATTTACCCGGATTCTGGTTGTACTGCATTTTGTCAGGTCGGCCTTGGGAACACAAACGACTCCACCTAACCAGATTCTGGTTGGGTTAGCGTTGTTTCTTACCTTTTTTATTATGTCGCCAGTGTTTACACAAATAAATAAAGATGCGTTACAGCCATTGTCAGATGGAAAAATAACGCAGGAACAAGCAATTGAAACAGGACTAAAGCCTCTTCGCAGTTTTATGTTTGAGCAAACTAGAAAAGAGGACTTAAAATTATTTTTGGATATAGCAGATTACAAATCAGAAGATATTTCAGTTGTGGATGACATTCCAACTACTGTACTGATTCCTGCATTTATTATCAGTGAGCTAAGGGCAGCATTTATTATTGGTTTTATTATTTATCTGCCATTTATTGTTATTGATATGGTTGTCTCATCAACACTTATGTCGATGGGGATGATGATGTTACCACCAACCACAATTTCAATGCCGTTTAAGATTCTGCTATTTGTATTAGTGGATGGATGGAATCTTGTAATTGGACAAGTTGTTAAAACGTTTTATACGTAGATAAAAATCGTTATGATAGGAGGTTATCATGACAGTCGATACCGTCATAGACATTGCTAGAGAAACCCTTTGGGTTATCGTAAAAGTATCAGCACCCATGTTAGGTATATCCCTTATTGTGGGGTTAATCATAAGCATATTTCAAACTATTACATCGATTAATGAGCAAACTCTTACATTCCTGCCTAAATTATTAGCTATTTTTGCAGTTTTAATTCTAGCTGGGTCTTGGATTCTAAATAGTTTATCTTCATTTACGACAGAACTATTTATGAATTTCTCGCGGTATTTAGGTTAAGCACATGAATTTAACATTTGAGAAGTTAGAGTTTTTCTTTGCGATTTTAGTTCGAATTAGTGCATTTATAATGGCAGCGCCTTTCTTTAATCAACGTAGTGTACCGGTAAGAGTAAAGGCTGCATTGTCATTTTTTATAGCTGTTATTGTGTTTAATCTGACAGATTATAAACCAATTGGCGATAATTTTTCTATTCAGTATGCAGTAATTCTAATAGAGGAAGCATTGATAGGTGCTTCACTAGGTTTTACAGCAAATTTATGTTTATATGTGTTGGATCTTGCAGGAAGACTGATTGATACGGAGATAGGATTTTCCATGGTCAGTGTATTAAATCCTGCCTCCAATATTCAGACATCCATAACGGGATCCTTGTTGACTTACCTGGTTATGCTTATTATGTTAGTATCACGTATGTACTATTTTGTCATATCAGCAATTGTCGATTCATTTAAATTTCTGCCGATAGGCAGAGTAAAATTACCGTCTAATGCATATTTGGTTGTGTTAGACTTTATAAAAGAATATTTCATATTGGGATTTCGAATCGTGCTTCCTGTATTTGCTACTATTTTGGTCGTAAACGTTGTATTAGGAGTTTTAGCAAAAGTTGCACCTCAGATGAATATGTTTGTAATTGGTATGCAGCTTAAGTTATTTGTTGGTCTTATTATTCTGTTTCTTGTAATTGGATTAATACCATCCATAACTGACTTTATTTTTCATGAAATGAAGTATGTTTTAGATGATATGATTAAGATTATGACACCGAAATAATTCCGATATGTAATCATTCGAAGGGATAAGTAAAATTGAATAAATATCTGTTATCTTATAATCTTCAATTATTTGCGAAAGAAGGAGTAGGTGGAGAAAAGACAGAAGAGGCTACTCCTAAAAAGCTGGAAGATGCAAGAAAGAAAGGACAAGTTGCGAAAAGTACAGATATCGTTGCTGCCTTTGTTTTACTTGCATTTTTCCTTACATTGAAATTTTTTGTGGGCTGGATGGGTGATTCCTTTATGGACGTCTATTATGCCCAGTACAACATGATTGCAGATGTTGTACAAGATGGTTTTACAATTAATCGTGCAGCTTTAACATTAAGAGGGTGCTTAATTAAAGTACTCATAATAGGTTTCCCTGTTTATCTGTCCTCTTATATATTAGCAATCGTCATCAGCTTGTGGCAAGTTAAGTGGAAAATTACAGCAGAACCGTTAAAGCCTAAGTTAAATAAAATAAATCCAATAGCTGGATTTAAGAAAATCTTTTCAATGGAGAAGATTTTTGAATTCTTAAAATCACTCGTAAAACTTTTAATTCTTGGAAGTGTAGTTTTCCTCAACTTGAAAAAAAAGTGGGGATATATCGTACAGTTTTATGATTATACATTGCCTCAAGCAATTGCGGTAATTGGAAATATCATTATTCAAATAGGATTGGAAATAAGCATTTGGTTTCTTATTTTTGCATTTGCAGATGTATTTTACCAGAAAAAGAAATTTGCTAAGGAAATGCGAATGACAAAGCAAGAAATTAAAGATGAATATAAAAATACAGAAGGTGACCCACAGATCAAGGGAAAAATCAGACAGAAGATGCGTGAAGTCTCTCGTCAGAGAATGATGCAGGCAATACCAGAAGCTGATGTTGTTATTACAAACCCGACTCACCTTGCTGTTGCTATAAAGTATGATAAAGAAAAGGGCAGTGCACCAGTTGTAGTAGCAAAAGGTGCTGATTATGTGGCTGCAAAAATTAAAGAAATTGCACGAGATAACGATGTTGAAATTGTGGAGAATAAACCACTAGCTCGTATGATTTACTTTAATGTTGAACTTGGGGATGAAATTCCGCAGGAAATGTATCAGATGGTAGCGGAAGTACTTGCTTATGTATACCGTCTTAAGAATAAACTATAGGGGAGGAACAGCTTTATGAAAAAAGCGGATTTGGGATTGGGATTGTATATACTCGTTGCTATTGTTTTCTTCATTGTGCCAATGCCATCCACATTACTTGATGTCTTATTGGCATTTAACATATCTATTGCAATGATTATTCTGTTTAATGCAATGTTTTCAAAAGAAGCATTGGACATGTCGTTTTTCCCAACCATCTTATTATTTACAACAATCTTCCGTATCTCGTTAAATGTGTCATCCACTAAGTTAATTTTAATGAGTGGAGAGCCAGGTAATGTTGTTAAGACATTTGGTCAGTTCGTTGGTGGAGGAAACTTAGTCATTGGAACAATTGTATTTATCATCTTAGTATTGATTCAGTTCATGGTTATCAATAAAGGTTCTGAGAGAGTTTCTGAAGTAACAGCACGTTTTACACTGGACGCTATGCCAGGTAAACAGATGGCGATTGATGCGGACTTAAATACTGGTGCAATCACCGATGTGGAAGCACAGGCTAGACGAAAAAAGATACAAGATGAAGCGAGTTTCTTTGGAGCTATGGATGGTGCAACTAAGTACGTAAAAGGAGATGCAATTGCTGGTCTTATTATAACAATAGTAAACTTAGTTGGTGGTATTGCAATGGGTGTTCTCTACGGAGGACTTCAAATGAGTGATGCACTTGATAAGTACACAATCTTGACTATTGG
>DBKX01000207.1:28277-28957 GCA_002297865.1 Lachnoclostridium sp. UBA739 | reverse complement strand
TGGACTGGTAAGTCAGATCCCTTCTTTGATGATATCCTTATCAACAGGTATTTTGGTTACCAAGGCATCAAAAGAGGCAGACATGAGTGATGCACTTATTAAGCAGCTGTTTTCCATACCAAAGGTTTTATATATGGTTGGAGGCAGTATGGCTTTTCTCGGTATCGTTACTCCTCTGAACCCAATTATCTTTATAGCTTATGGTGCTGCATTTATTGCATCTGGAGTAATGATTAGCAATAAGCTTGGTGTAGAACAGATTGAAAATGAAGTAAATGAAGAAGAAGCAGATGCAGAAGAAATCAGGAGACCTGAGAATGTTACTTCACTTCTTCAAGTTGACCCAATCGAATTAGAATTTGGTTATGGAATTATACCGTTGGCAGATGTGAATCAGGGCGGTGATTTATTAGACCGAGTCGTTATGATTCGTAGACAAATTGCACTAGAACTTGGTTGTGTAGTTCCAATTATCAGGTTAAGAGATAATATACAGTTAAATCCAAATCAGTATTTGATAAAAATAAAGGGTGTGCCTGTTAGCGAAGGTGAAATTTTGTTTGACCATTACATGCGGATGAATCCTGGATATGTAGAGGAAGAAATAACAGGTATTCCTACATTTGAACCATCTTTCCATTTGCCTGCAATCTGGATTAATGAAAATCAAAGGGAAAGGG
>DBKX01000207.1:10233-28242 GCA_002297865.1 Lachnoclostridium sp. UBA739 | reverse complement strand
GGATATACTGTAGTTGACCCACCTTCTATTATAGCTACACATTTAACAGAAGTAATTCGTACGCACTTAGACGAACTGCTTACAAGACAGGATGTCCAGAACTTAATTAATAATGTGAAGGATGCAAATACTACATTGGTTGATGAGTTAGTTCCAAAGCTGTTAAGTGTTGGAGAGATTCAAAAAGTTCTTCAGAATCTATTAAAAGAAGGTATTTCTATAAGAGATTTAATTACAATATTTGAAACACTAGCAGATTATGCGCCAACAACTAGAGATACAGATGTTTTAACAGAATATGCAAGACAAAGTTTGAAACGTGCAATTTCAAATAAGTTCTTCCCACAAAACGAGGTAACGAGTGTGGTTACTTTAGATCCAAAAATTGAGCAGGATATTATGGATTCAGTAAAACAGACGGAACAAGGCGCTTACTTAACATTAGATCCTGATGCATCACAGAGCATTATTAATGCAGTAAATGAAGAAATTACAAAACTTCAGAATTTAGGCAAAAGCCCTATTATTATCACATCACCTATTGTGAGGATGTATTTTAAAAAACTGACATCGGATTATTTTAAGGATTTAGTCGTAATATCATACAATGAAATAGATTCTAATGTTGAATTACAATCGGTAGGGATGGTGAGTATTTAGTGATAATTAAGAAATACGAAGCACAGACAGAAAAAGAAGCAATCATATTAGCAAAACAGGAATTAGGAAAAGAAGCAATTGTTATGAATATTAAGACGGTGAAGCCAAGAGGCATTTACCGTTTTTTCCACAAGCCAATGGTAGAGATTACAGCAGCTGTAGATGAAATTGGAAAACAGACTGCAGAGCAAAAAGAGAACAATTTGTTAACGAAGGGGTTTTCTGCTCTGCCAGCAAAAGAAGACAAATCACAAGCAAAAATGATAGAACCTGATGAAAGCGCAATTGAAAAGCGCCTCAATAGTCTTCAAGACCTGTTGGAAAAGCAATTAACAAACAATAATACTGCACCAGAGGAAAAACAAGAAGAACTTTCAAAGAACGAAGAGTATCTTCTGCTTGTTTTTAATCAGCTTGTTGAAAATGAAGTAGACGAGGTTTATGCGAAGCAGATTATTGATGAAGTTAAGAAATCCTTAAAAAAAGATTCGCCAGTGGATCATATTTTAACAAATGTTTATCAGAAACTTGTTTTAAAATTAGGGGAACCTAAATATATTGACTTGCAGAATACGGAAAAAAAGTTTATATTCTTTATAGGACCAACAGGAGTTGGAAAAACGACAACAATAGCTAAAATAGCCTCTAATTTGAAATTGAAGGAGAATGCTAAAGTTGCGTTGATTACTTCGGATACCTATCGTATTGCTGCTGTAGAACAGTTACGAACATATGCAAGCATTTTAGGTATTCCTTTGAGTGTTGTTTATACAAAAGAAGAGCTAGAAGAGGAAAAAGAAAAGTATGCTGATTACGATGTAGTCTTGATTGATACTGCAGGACGTTCCCATCGTAATGAAGAACAAAAGCAGGATTTACTAGAATTAATTCATGCTGTTGAAGAAGATAAAAGAGATGTATTTTTAGTGCTTATTGCGACTACTAAGTATAAGGATTTGGTTCGTATAACGGAAAGCTATCGCATAATGGAAGATTACGGAATTGTTTTTACAAAGCTAGATGAAACAACATGTATTGGAAATATTCTAAACACAAAACTGATGACCAATGCACCGCTTTCGTATACAACATGGGGGCAGAATGTACCTGATGATTTTGGCTGTATGGATGCACAAAGTATTGCGAAAAAGCTGTTAGGAGGAAACCGTTAATGGATCAAGCTACTAAGCTGAGAAATCTTGTAAAAGGTCAGGAAGAACGAAAGACAGTAGCAACTGTAGTTACAGTGACTAGTGGAAAAGGCGGTGTTGGAAAGTCTAAGATGTCAGTTAATCTTGCTATCCAGCTGCAGAATCTTGGTAAAAGAGTCATTATACTCGATGCAGATTTTGGTTTAGCAAATGTGGAGGTAATGTTTGGAATACGACCAGCTTACAGTCTCGCTGATTTGATGTTCAAAAATAAAGAACTAAAAGATATTATTTGCCCGGGTCCAAGAGGAATTGGGATTATTTCAGGTGGATCAGGAATCCAGGAGATGGCGAATCTAACAAAATATCAAATAGGAAATCTAACCTCAAAACTTTATGAGTTGGATGAACTGGCAGATGTTATCATAATTGATACAGGAGCTGGAATATCAGATGCGGTTTTAGAGTTTGTAACTCATAGTACTGAGGTGATATTAGTGGCTACACCAGAACCTACATCAATTACGGATGCTTACGCATTGCTTAAGTCGGTAAATAAGCGAGATGACTTTGATAAAACAAAACATATTAAAATGATTACAAATCGTGTTGGAACAGCAAAAGAAGGAAAAGAACTTTTTACAAAATTAGATGTAGTCGTAAAACGTTTTTTAGATGTCGAAATTGATTTTCTTGGTGCAGTTCCACAAGATTCAAATGTTTCAAAAGCAGTTATGAGGCAGGTGCCCTTCTCTATTGCATACCCCAATGCGCAGGCAACCATAGCTGTTCAGACAATTGCAAATAAGCTCCTCGGCAATACGACATATGCTCAAAAGAACAAAAGAGGTATCACATACTTATTTTCAAAATTTATGCATAAATAGTAATGGAAAAGGGGAGAGTGCATATGCTTAGTGACACTGTAAGATTGGGAGATAAGATTAAGATATTTTTTAATGATGGAGAAGAGAATCGGGAGAAGAAAGCTAGTTATAATAGCAGAATTGTTGAAATTATGGACTCAAATAGAATTAAAGCATCTATGCCTATTATAAACGGTAAATATGTAGTTTTGGATTCGTTAAAACCATATAATATAGAGTTTATTACAAAGAAAGGCATGTACGGATGTCAGGCAAGAATTGTAAGACGTTTTAAAGAAAAAATGAAGTTTTTCGTTGTGTTTGAAATGATGTCAGAGCTGGAAAAACTTCAGAGGCGAGAATTTTATCGTCTTGAATGTGTATTTGACATTAAATTCAGACGTTCACTTGATGGTAATATATATGAAAAAAATGATGAGGAAGACAAAAAAATTACAACAGAAATTGTAGAGAATGACCAGGAGATTAAGCTTGTTTATGAAAAGAAAAAAGTTCCATGGCATGCTGCAATTGTGACAAACATTAGTGGGGGTGGTGTGAGATTTAACTCAAGAGAATTTTTAAGAAAGGGAGAAAATGTACTTCTAAAAATGCATCTTAAGTTTGATGATAGCGAAGGAGATTATGAAATACCAGCAAAAGTAATTCATTCATCGGAAGTACCAGAACGCCAAAATATCTTCGAAGCTCGTGTACAATTTACAAATATAACAACGAAGGATAGAGAAGCAATTATTCGGTTTGTATTTGATGAAGAGAGAAGAATTAGGCGCAGGAAAAAGGGATTGATGTAATTGAAAAAAAATATTTTAATAATAGATGACTCTGCACTTATGAGAAGGGTTCTATCTGATATAATAAATAGTGATCCAAGATTTAAAGTTGCTGACTTAGCAGTGAATGGCTTGGAGGGTCTTGATTGTTTAATTAAAAATTCGTATGATGCTGTCGTTTTAGACATTAATATGCCTAAGATGAATGGCTTAGAGTTAATGGAACAAATTAAGAAACATAGAATAAAGACAAAAGTTATCATCGTAAGCACCGTTGCAAAAGAAGGTGCTTACGAAACGATACGAGCACTAGAACTAGGAGCTTTCGATTTTATTACAAAACCAGAAAGCCTCTATGAGACAAAATCAGATTCTTTTCGTGTAAAGTTATTGAAAACACTGCAATACGCTACTTACAACACGCTGTTAGAAAAGAAAGATACAATCAGTAATTCTATACAAAAGCATAAAACAACTAGATTAGTTGAAACAGTTCTTGAAAAAAAATCTTCGAAAGTCATTAAGCCTTTACGTACATCTAAGAATGGCAAAAAGCTGATAGCTTTAGCATGTTCGACGGGAGGACCTAAGGCATTGCAATCTGTAATACCACATTTACCAAAAAATTTAGATGCTCCAATTTTAATCGTACAACATATGCCTGCGGGATTTACTCATTCCTTAGCGGAAAGGCTGGACGAAATGAGCGAGCTGGATGTTAAAGAAGCAGAAGCTGGAGATATCCTGGAGCAAGGAAAGGTGTACATTGCAAAAGGTGGAAATCATATGCGAATTCATACGAGTGGTTCTAAATCTATGATTTCTCTTGATAGTGATCCACCACGCTGTGGATTAAGACCTTGTGCAGATTATATGTATGATTCTTTGAAGAATTCTTGTTATGACGAAATTGTTTGTGTCGTTTTAACGGGTATGGGTAGCGATGGAACGAAAGGAATCTCAACATTAAGTGAAACCAAAAATATATATGTAATAGCACAGGATATGGAAACTTCAACCGTATATGGTATGCCAAAAGCAATCGCCACGGCAGGCTTGGTTGATGAAGTTTTACCGCTAGATAAAATAAAAGATGCTATTACGAAATACGTGGGGGTGCAATAGAATGGATGTAAGCCAATATTTAGAGATTTTTATTGATGAAACAACAGAGCATTTACAAAGCTTAAATGAGCAGCTTTTGATTCTTGAAAAAGAGCCAGACAATACAGATACAATTAATGAGATTTTTCGTGCTGCCCATTCTCTTAAAGGTATGGCAGGTACCATGGGATACAAACGTATGCAACGTTTAACACATGACATGGAAAATGTATTTTCTGAGATTCGTAATGGAAAAATGAATGTTACAGCTTATCTTGTAGATACACTTTTTCAAGGTCTGGATGCGCTTGAATCTTATTTAACTAATATTCAGGAAACTGCTGATGAAGGAACTGATGACCACCAAGATATCATTGATGCACTTAATAATGTGTTGAGCGAAGGACTTGGTACAGAGAAGAAAGAGGATGCAAAAGCAAATGATTCCAATGCAGCAAAAGAAGCAGCGCCTATGGAAGAATCAAAGTTATTAGAAAAATACAAAGATTTAACTTTTGCAGATTATGAAAGACACGCTATGACAAAAGCTGTTGAGGAAGGGCAGAATGTATTTGGTCTAACAGTAGAAATAGCTGATAGCTGTTTATTAAAAGCAGCACGTGCCTTCTTAGTATTTAAGGCATTAGAGGAAATCGGAGAAATCATTAAATCCGTTCCTGATGTACAGGACATTGAAGATGAAAAATTTGATTTAGACTTTAGCCTTGTTTTATTAACTCATAGCAGTATGGAAGAAGTAAAGAATGCTGTTATGAGTGTTTCTGAAATTAAAAATTTAGGAATTGGAACAGTTTCGTTTGAGACTGTAGAAGAACCAAGTACAGAGGAAAAGGTTGCTTCAAAAGAAGAAACTGTTAAAACTGCGAAAAAGGCAGATACGAAAAAAGAAAAAGCTGCTGGTGTGCAAGGTAAACAAAGTGGAAAACCAGTTGTCAATCGTTCCGTACGTGTAGATATCGAAAAACTAGACGTTTTAATGAATCTTGTAAGTGAGTTAATCATTGCAAAAAATGGTTTAGTTTCAATTGGTGCTTCAGATGGTGAAAATCGAAATGATGCAAGTTTCAACGAACAGATTGAATACTTAGAGCGAGTAACTACAAACTTACATGAGTCTGTAATGAAAGTTCGAATGATGCCAATTGAAAGTGTAGTAAACAAATTCCCACGTATGATTCGTGATTTAAATAAAAAGCTGCATAAAAAAATGGAATTATATATGACTGGTGAAGATACAGAGTTAGATAGAACAGTCATTGATGAAATTGGTGATCCATTGATGCATTTGTTAAGAAATGCGGCTGACCATGGACTTGAAAGTAATGAAGAACGTGTTGCAGTAGGGAAACCAGAAGTTGGTTCTATCTTCTTAAATGCTTATCAAGATGGTAACAACGTAGTCATCGAAGTAAGAGATGATGGTGGCGGTATCAATATTGAAAAGGTTAAAAATAAAGCAATTGAAAAAGGCACTGTAACTCCTGAACAGGCAGAAACTATGACAGACCAGGATGTGATTGACTTATTATTCCGTCCAAGTTTTTCTACCGCAGAGAAAATCTCTGATGTATCTGGACGTGGTGTTGGTCTTGATGTTGTTAAGAATAAGATTGAAGGTCTTGGTGGAGATATTGAGTGTAGAACTGTTCTTGGCGAAGGAAGCAACTTCATTATCCGTTTACCATTAACACTAGCTATTATCCAGGCATTAATGGTTGAGTTAGGTAATGAAAAATACGCAATTGCCTTAGGAAGCATTCAGACAATTGAGGATATTCCAGTTAATGAAATAAAACATGTACAGCAAAGAGAAGTAATTAACTTACGAGATAAAGTAATTCCACTAATCCGTCTCCGTAATGTATTGGATGTAGAACCATCTGAGACAGAGCCAGAAAGCCTTACTGTTGTCATTGTAGCAAAAGGCGATAAACTTGCAGGTCTTGTTGTAGATAATTTAATTGGACAGCAGGAAATAGTTATTAAGTCCATTGGTAAATATATTAATAATAATAAGATTATCAGTGGTGCAACAATTCTTGGTGATGGTGAAGTTGCATTAATCATTGATGCAAATGCATTAGTTTAGGAGGTGACATTTTATGGATACAAATAAAGTGAATACGGTTGAAGGAAAACAATATATCGTTGTAAGACTTGGAACGGAACAATATGGAATTGATATAAAATATGTAGACAATATCGTTAGAATGCAGAGAATAACACGTGTACCAAAAGCACAGCATTATTTCAAAGGTGTTATTAATTTGCGTGGCGAAATTATTCCTGTAATGAGTTTACGTTTAAAATTTGGTTTAGAAGCCGATGAGTATTCTAATGCAACTAGAATTATTATTATCAAATTAGAAGCGCAATATGCAGTTGGTATCATTGTAGATGAAGTCAAAGAAGTTGTAACATTAGATGAAGACTGTATTGAAAAGCCTAATTATGACGGCAATGACGATAAGACTGGATATTTGAGTGGAATTGGAAAACATGGAGACAGTTTGATATCCTTATTAAACATTGCCGGTGTAATCGTTGAAAAGGAAGCTCAATAAAGAGGTGAGACAGTGTCTAAGTTGAATTTGGAAAATATCGGTTCTATGGAATATGATGTTTTACGTGAAATTGGAAATATTGGTGCAGGGAATGCTACAACAGCATTGTCCCAAATGGTAAATGTTAAAATCGACATGAAAGTACCTAAAGTAGAATTACTCGAGTTTAAAGAGTTATCAGACATTGTAGGTGGTGCTGAAAGCCTTGTTGTAGGAATTTTACTAACGCTGGAAGGGGATATTGATGGAACGATGATGTTTATGATGGATAAAATCTCCGCAAGGCACATTGTGAATATGCTTATGAACCTTGATGCGAAAAAGGATGTAGAGGACTTTTCAGAGATGGATTTATCTGCCCTCCAGGAAATAGGTAACATCATTGCGGGTGCGTATTTATCCTCACTATCTCAGTTGACGAATATGACCATTACGTCTTCCGTTCCATATTTGTCTATTGATATGGCTGGTGCAATCCTTAGTGTTCCAGCTATTGAGTTTGGAAAAGTTGGAGATAAGGCATTGCTGATTCAAAGCCAGTTTGGCGAAGCGGAAAAAGAAGTAAATGGATACTTTATCTTAATACCGTCGATAAACTCTTATGAAAAAATAATGTCATCATTAGGATTATAGGAGAGAGTTATGAGTGAAATGATTAGGGTAGGTATGGCTGACCTTAATATATGTACCGCTCCAGATGCAATAACGACACTTGGACTTGGGTCATGTGTAGGAATTATCCTCTATGACCCAGTCAAAAAAATTGCAGGATTGGCACATATCATGCTGCCTGATAGTACTAAGGTAAAGATGAATGAAAATAAAGCAAAATTTGCTGATACAGGCATCGAACTTTTATTAAAGGAGCTGGAAAGAGCAGGAGCTAGCCGACACAACTTACTGGCAAAAATTGCAGGTGGTGCACAAATGTTCGCATTTCGATCTAATAATGATATGCTTCGAATTGGAGAACGGAATGTAGAGGCTACAAAGGCATTATTAAAAATGCTTGGTATACGTATTGTTGCAGAGGACACCGGATGTAACTATGGTAGAACAATCGAGTTTTATCCAGAAACCAATGAATTAATTGTTAAAGCAGTAGGGAAAGAAGTTCGAGTTATTTAGTTATTAGGAAAATATGAGACAGGAGTTCATATTATGAGAACAAGATATATTCCAGCAGGAGTAATGTTAATTGCAGGTGCTGTCACATGTATTGTCAGCATTGTGCAGAATCAAGATATTGTTAAGAGTTTAATTACTTTGTTAGTGGTGCTGATTCTTTTCTATGTAATTGGTCTTGTTGCAAAATTCTTTATAGAAAAAATATTAAAGGATTTGAAGGAAAATAAAAATCTCCAACAAGTGGATGAAGAAGATGCTTCTAATGACTCAGAGAAAAATTTTGAGGATGGGTCGGCAGATGTTGAAAATAGTCCCGACATAAATGACAAAAACAGACTATAATTGTTATAGGAGGGTATCATGACCGAAGAGGAAAGATTAAAATTATGGGAGCAGTATTCTAAGAGCAAAGAACCATCAATCAGGGAACAGTTAATCATTGAATATGCAAACTTGGTGAAAATAGTTGCAGGCAGGCTTAATATGTATCTTGGTTATGCCGTTGAACAGGATGATTTAATTGGTTACGGGACATTTGGTCTTATAGATGCTATTGATAAATTTGATTGTTTTAAAGGAATTAAATTTGAAACATATGCAAGTCTTCGAATCAGAGGTTCCATTTTGGATCAGATAAGAAAAATGGATTGGATTCCTCGTACGCTGAGACAGAAACAAAAGAAGATTAATCAAGCAATGCAGAAGCTTGAAACGTATAACGGACGTAGAGCTACAGATGAGGAAATTGCTAGCGAACTAGAAATTACGGTAGAAGAATATGAAAAATGGCAGAGTCAGATGAAGATTACAAATCTGGTTTCACTGGATGAATTTTTGGAGCAAGGGTCTGAGATACAGCAGCCTGCAAATTCAAGTTCACATTTCGAACAGCCAGAAAAGGTGTTTGAAAAGCAAGAAATGAAGCAGATTTTAGTGGAAGTATTAGAGACGTTAACTGAAAATGAAAGAAAGGTTATCATTTTATATTACTTCGAAGAACTGACATTAAAGGAGATAAGCCATATATTAGAAGTTTCAGAATCGCGTATCTCTCAGCTGCATACAAAAGCACTGCAGAAGATGAAGAAGAAGTTAGGAAACAAAGATTTTTTTTAAAGGCAATTAAGCGAGTTAGCAGGTGAAGGTATGAATAATAAAAGTGGTTATTTTCAAGTAGTGCAGAAAGAAGACGGCACATATTTAAAAATTTTCCCACCAGTTGGAAGTGGAGAAAGAATTAAAATTGAGGAAATTAAAAAGTATTTAGATAATTGTGGTGTAAAAGAATATAAACTTACTGATGTTAATAGCTATTTGTACAGTGATAATGTGCATGAAGTAAAAATTTCGGATAAGGTTTGCTGGGCAATTTCTGAACGCCTAGAAGTTTTTCATGATAAGAGTCGTCTAGTTGGTGCGGTGCGTTTTTATCCACCATCAACCAATGGAAAATTGTTAGAAAAGAAAGATATTATTGATGAAATAAAACGTAAAGGTATTGTATATGGCATTGTGGAAGAGAATATAGATCAGTTTTTAAGTAATCGAGTTTACTGCACGAATATTTATGTGGCTAAGGCTACATTGCCAATAGAGGGAAAAGATGCTGTTATTGAATATTTTTTTAATACAGAAATAACATCGAAACCAAAACTAAATGAAGATGGAAGTGTAGATTTCCATCGATTGGATAACATGAGTAAAGTAAAAGAAGGTGAATTACTTGCACGCTTAACAGTAGCAGATAGAGGCAAGCCTGGAACTGATATTATGGGTGCGAGTATCATGCCGAAACGAGTGAAAGCCAAAGTTTTGAAAAAAACACAATATACAAAACTGTCAGATGACGGACTAGAGTTATACAGTGCAGTTTCTGGTCATGTCACGTTGGTAGATGATAAAGTCTTTGTCTCAGATGTGTTTGAGGTTGCGGCCGATGTAGATGCATCAACAGGAGACATTGATTACGATGGAAATGTCCTAGTTAGAGGAAATGTGAGAACGGGATACACTGTTCGAGCAAAAGGTAATATTATTGTAAATGGAGTTGTAGAAGGTGCTACGTTGATAGCAGAAGGGGAAATTGTTCTAAAACGTGGAATTCAAGGAATGAATCGAGGCGTTTTGCAGGCAAATGGAAATATTATTACAAAATTCATCGAAAATTCAACCGTAAAGTCTGGCGCAACAATTTCAACTGAGGCTATCTTACATAGCAAAATAGAGGCAAAGAATGAAATTATTGTCGGAGGAAAAAGAGGGTTAGTTACAGGTGGTGAGTTAAAGGCGGGGGCAAATATCTCGCTTAAGATTGCAGGTTCCACAATGGGAACTGCTACTGTGCTCGAAGTGGGTATTGATCCTGTAATGAGTGAACGCTATCATGAGGTTGAAAAGAGAATTGATGAACTTAAGAAAGAGCAGAATCAATTGGAGCAGGCATTCCAGCTATTAAAGAAAAAGGTAATGCAAGGTGCAAAACTTCCAGCAGATAAAATTGTATTCATAAAAGCAATCCCAGTTAAATTAAAGGCTTATGAGGAAGAAATGGAACAATTGCTAGACGAGTATTTAACATTAAAAGAAGCGCTGGATGAGGTAAATAAAGGGACAATTGAAGTCCAAAATATGATTTATCCAGGAGTAAAGCTTATGATATCAAATCTGGTTTATTTTATCCGAACAGAAGAACATCATTGTCGTTACTTTAAATGTGATGGGGAAGTGAAAAGCAGTTTCTTATAAATAAAAAGGAAGTGGTTGTATGCCAATTAGGCCGATAGATGTGTTTACGATGCCGCCAAAGTCACAGGAAACATCACAATTGCAGAAAAGCAATATGGATCGAGCTACCAATGGCGAGTATGTAGCCAATCAGCAGTTTCAAGATAAAGTTAACCGGAACATGCAGAAAACGGTTCATGCGAAAGACAAAGAAGAAAATGGTTTTCGATTTGATGCAAAGGAAAAGGGGCAAAATGAGTATCAAGATAATCGAAAACGGAAAAATGAGAAACCGAAAGAAACAAAGTCAAGGCTGCCAAAAATGAATGGCAGTTCCTTTGATATTTCGATTTAGAACTGAATGATAAAGTATAATTTTGGAGTAGAAAAATGCAAGGATTTTATGTATTATTAATTATCCTGGGGATCATTTGTGTGATCCTCAGTTTTATGTTAGCAGAAAAACTAGATGGGAAAAGTGTACAGGGGGATTTTGATATTTCTGAAAACGTGCTGAAAACTTTTCTTGAGAAGAATGAAGAAAATTTGGATCAGGCAATTATTTCTCATGTTGAGCGAACAAAAGAAGCTGCACTGGAAGAAACAACAAAGGCATTGAATCGCTTAACCAATGAAAAGATAATGGCAGTCGATCAATTTTCAGATAGTGTTTTAGAGAAAATCAGCCAGAATCATTCAGAAGTTATTTTCCTGTACAACATGCTCAACGAGAAAGAACGAGAACTTAAGGAACTGGTTGCTTCTGTTAATCAGGCTGCAAATAAAAGTATTGCAAAGAACAAAAAGCCTCAAAATGCCATAGAAGAACAAAAGCAGAGCCATGAAGAAAAAAGAGGGCCAGCATCGAAGTCATCGAGTAAAAAAGCAGAATCAGCATCTAAGAATCGAGAGATTGAGTTAACTGAGCAGGAAAAGGAAAAAGAAGCTCACACAAGAGAAGAAATTCTTGGTTTATACGAACAGGGACTTTCCGTTACAGATATAGCGAAAAAGCTTAAAATGGGAAAAGGAGAAATTAAGTTAATAATTGATTTGTATCAAGGAGCAAGAAGATGAAAGTAAAGTATTTTTTAAGAGGATTAGGAATAGGAATTCTTGTTACCACTTTGCTTTTATTCGTAGGTGCAAGAAAAAATGTTCAGAGTAGTATGACAGATGAGCAGATAATTCAGCGGGCAAAACAACTGGGAATGTTGACGAAGGATGAAGTGAGTGATTATAAGATGGATCAGAATCTTGATAATTTGAAAGAAACAATCAATGCATCCACTAGTCCAGAGCCTTCAAAAAAGCCTGAAGTATCAGAAAAGGCAGAACCAAGTGAACGAAAAACAGACGCTTCTGTTTCACCTGTTAAGAAACCTGAGAAAAAAAAGGATAAAGAGAAAAAAGAAGCAGAAACCATTTCCATAAAGATAGAACCAGGAATGGTTTCCCAGTCAATTGCAAGATATTTGTATCAAAAAAATGTAATCGGCAGTGCAACTGATTTTAACAAATATATGCAGGAACATGATGTGGCAGAAAAACTTAGAGCAGGAGAATTTGAAATTCCAAAAGATGCAACCTATGAAGAAATTGTTGAAATAATTACTTAATTGAAAATAGGACTTGCTTTGCGTTGCAATTTATAGTATAATTTCAAATTGTGAGAAAAATTACACGCATGCGGATTTTTATGTCTGTGCCCTATGTGGTTGGCGTAAAAAAAAGAAGCATACGGAAGTATAACAAAATGGAGGTATAACGATGAGCGTTATTTCAATGAAACAATTATTGGAAGCTGGTGTACATTTTGGACATCAGACAAGAAGATGGAACCCTAAGATGGCTCCTTACATTTATACAGAAAGAAATGGTATCTACATTATCGATTTACAGAAATCTGTAGGTAAAGTTGATGAAGCTTACAATGCTATCAAGGATATCGTTGCAGACGGTGGTACTGTACTTTTCGTTGGTACTAAGAAACAGGCTCAGGATTCTGTTAAGTCTGAAGCTGAAAGATGTGGAATGTACTACGTTAACGAAAGATGGTTAGGTGGTATGTTAACAAACTTCAAAACTATCCAGGGTAGAATTAATAGATTAAAACAAATCGAAACAATGTCTGAAGATGGTACATTTGATGTATTACCTAAGAAAGAAGTTATCGAATTAAAGAAAGAATGGGCTAAGCTTGAAAAGAACCTTGGCGGTATCAAGAACATGAAGAAGATCCCAGATGCTATTTTCGTTGTTGACCCTAAGAAAGAAAGAATCTGTATTCAAGAAGCACACTCTTTAGGAATTCCTCTAATCGGTATCGCTGATACTAACTGTGACCCAGAAGAATTAGACTATGTAATCCCAGGTAATGATGATGCAATCCGTGCGGTAAAATTAATCGTTGCTAAAATGGCAGATGCTGTTATCGAAGCAAACCAAGGTGCTTCTATGGAAGAAGCTTCAGTTGTTGCAGCTGAAACAACAGAAGAAACTGCTGAATAATTTCTAATCATTCGAGTAAAAAATATTTGAATAAAGAATATCGGAGGGAATAGATATGGCTATCACAGCTTCAATGGTTAAAGAGTTAAGAGAAATGACTGGCGCAGGTATGATGGATTGTAAAAAAGCATTATCTGCTACAGAAGGTGATATGGACAAAGCAGTTGAGTTCTTAAGAGAAAACGGTCTTGCTAAAGCTGAGAAAAAAGCAGGAAGAATCGCTGCTGAAGGTATCGTTGCTACTAACATTTCCGCTGACGGAAAAGTTGCAGCTATCGTAGAAGTAAACAGTGAAACAGACTTCGTTGCTAAAAATGATACATTCAAAGATTTCGTTGCTGATGTTGCAGCTCAGGTTGCAGCTAACGATTATGCAGATGTTGACGCTTTATTAGCAGATACATGGGCTAAAGATACTACTAAGACAGTAAAAGAACAATTAGCTTCCATGGTTGCAACAATTGGTGAAAACATGAACATCAGAAGATTTGCAAAAATCGTTGCAAACGAAGGTGTTGTAGCTTCTTATATCCACGCTGGTGGTAAAATCGGTGTTGTAGTAGAAGCAAAAACAGATTCTAACAGCGATGCTGTTCAAGAATGTTTAAAGAACGTTGCAATGCAAGTTGCAGCTTTAAATGCAAAATACACAAGTGATGCTGAAGTAGATCAAGACTACATCGCTCATGAAAAAGAAATCTTAACTGTACAGGCTAAGAATGAAAAACCAGATGCTAACGATAAGATTATCGAAGGTATGGTTATGGGACGTATCAAAAAAGAATTAAAAGAAATCTGTCTATTAGATCAGCAATATGTTAAAGCTGAAGATGGAAAACAATCTGTTGGTAAATATGTTGAATCTGTAGCAAAAGCTAACGGAATCAACTTAGAAATCAAATCTTTCGTTCGTTTTGAAACAGGCGAAGGGTTAGAGAAAAAAGAAGAAAACTTCGCAGAAGAAGTTGCGAAACAAATGGGTATGTAATTCCCAACATTCGATAAGTTAGAATTTAGCTTGTTGCAAAGTTTAACATAGTCGAAAAAATCAATATATCAAACATCAAACACTTAAAGGCAGCTAGGCTATTGCTTAGTTGCCTTTTTAACTTATAGGAAAGTCCTCTGCGAGTCCTTCTCTATAAGTTAAAAAAGCCCCTAAAAAACAGGGGCAAGATGCACACGAGCGGGTAAGGAAAATAGTCGCTAAAGTACAGCGACACCCGCTCGGCGTGGCAAAGCGCCTTCTATCTCAAGATTGAGGGGCAGGGAGGTTAGAGTGTGGAAGACACTTTTTTAAGAGGAGGAAAAGCGTGAAAACAAAGCATGTACTTAGTGTACTAGTCGGCATATTAATTGTATTTGTTATCATATGGGTTCTGTATAGTAGACTTTATAGTAAACCTGAGAGTGAATTAAAATTAATGAATCAAAATCAAAGAAATCATGAGGTATCTGTTGTATTTATCAATGCTGGAAGGGCAGATTCTATCCTCGTACAGATAGACGGACATTCGTTTTTAATAGACACAGGTTTGAAAAGTTCTGCATCAAAAATCAAAGAGGTACTGAATAAGTATAGGGTTAATAAGTTAGATGCTGTATTTTTAACACATCAGCACCATGATCATATCGGAGGATTAAAAAAAATAGCTAAGAATTATAGAATTGATAAAATATATGCTGCTAAACTTTCAATAAGAGACGAAAATAATCAAAATAAAATTGATAAAACTGCGAATAAGCTGAATATAACTTTAGCAACATTAGTTTTTTCGGAACGTGTAAAATTAGTTGAGGATGTATATATGGAGGTTCTTGGTCCGATAGAATTAAATGAGAAGGATGATAATGATAATTCTTTAGTGTTGCGCATGTTTGTAAATGGAAGAACATTTCTTTTCACCGGTGACATGCAATTTGCAGAAGAAAAGACACTTATGGACAAGAAAGTGGATGTTTCAGCCGATGTATATAAAATGAGCAATCACGGGAACCCAGATGCAACTTTGAAGGAATTTGCAAAGAAAGTATCTCCATTGCATGCAATTGTAACCACAGATACAAAAAAGGATAAAGATTCAGCCAATAAAATGGTGTTATCCTTTTTTGATAAATCAAAAATTTACTTAACACAGGATTATGAATTAGGAGTTTTGGTTACTGTAAATGCAGCAGGTAAAATTAAAGTAAAAGAGGCATAAGCTTAAGGAGGGCAAGGTGAAGCTGACTACATTGTGCTATATCGAGAAAGAAAATAAGTATTTGTACTTATTTACAGCGGACCAATTCACAGGTGAGTAAAAAAAACTGTAAAGCTAGAATATAATGAGGATAGGCTGTTGAAATCTGATATTAAAGTATGGAAATTTTAAATTTTTAGGGATACTGCTTGTATGTGACTTATTTCAGTGATAAAATAAGAAAGATCGAAATTCATATAAAAAAGTAGAATAAGGGGGAATAGCATGGATAATGGAGGCTCAGAAGAAATACAGATAGACCTATTACGCGCAGTTAAAGCAGTCATAAGACAATGGCCTATCCTTTTGTGTATTACATGTATTGCTGGCTGCATGGGATATGTTTATTTTTCAAAAGTTAATAGTTCGTACTTTACAACAAGTGGGAAAATATACGTAATCGATAGAGAAGAAACAGGGTTTACTTTGTCGATAGAAGATTTAGATGTTGGTAGCCGACTTGTAGAAGACTACAAAGAGTTAATCCAGAGCCGTTTTGTTTTAGAACGAGTGATAAAGAGGTTACAATTGGGAATTACATACGAAGACTTATTAACATGTGTTAGTGTGAATAGTCCAATTGATACACGTATTATTGAAATTGAAGTAAAGTATGAAAAGAGTAAAACAGCACAGAACATTCTCAATGCTATTGAAATTATCACGTGTAATGACTTGGCATATAAGCTTGGAACAGAACATCCAACTATAGTGGAAAAAGCATGTGAGACCGAAAAGCATTATAAATATTCTCCAGTGGTAAAGGCAATAGAAATTATGTTTATTACAATATTCCTACTATCCGGATTACTAGGATTTGCCGATATGGTTAATATGAATATTCGTTATAAAGAGGATGTTGTGCAAAACTTGGATATGAATTTGATTGGAAGAGTATCATATGTTTCGACAAGAACTATGAGAAAAGTAGAAAAAGCTAGAAAGTAGAAATTGAGAGGAGACTATGGATAATTTAGAAGTTGCACTGGATATAAAAAATGGTTTAGAAAAAGTAATCAGAAAACAAATAGGAGAACTGAATGCAAACTTAAAGATTCAGAATGAGGAGTGTTCTTCTATTCTTTTTACTAGCACATATACAGGTGAAGGAAAAAGTACAATATCCCTTTATCTTGCCATTTCATTAAGCAGAAGTGACAAAAAGACAGTTTGGATAGACTGTAATTATCATAAGAGGAAAACTGCCTATAAGATAAGAAATGTAAAGAAGGAGCAGGAAGCCGGAAAGAATTGGGGACTTTTGGATTACCTGGAGACTTCTTGTAACTTGGATGAAATTATATATCCAGTGAATAATGAGAAACTGCATGTTATACCGATTGGAAGTGTAGGAAAGGGGGCTCCTGAGCTATTTGAAAAGACATGTTTTCGAGAGTTAATGACGAAGCTTTGTGAAGAGTACGATTATGTAATACTGGACTCTTCCGCAGCTGGAAAATATGTTGATAGTAAGATTTTAGCTTCCAAATGTGACGGGGTGGTATATGTCATTGAATACAATAGAGTGAAAAAAACGTTAGTAAAAGACACAGTAGAAAATTTAAAAAAATGTAAAGGAAATATTCTAGGTGCTGTAATAAACAAGTCGCAAATTTAAAATCAAAAGGATGTTAAAATATTTCTATTCATTTTAAGCAAATGTGTCATTTGTTTGTCTATGTTTTCTAGAGCAATGTTCTTTAAACTAAATAATCACCAAATGTACAAAATTAATAGGAGGGGGAGTTCTTTCTGTTAATATTTAGTAACTTATTTAAAAGAAGATTATTGTCAACTCATTTGATAGAATAAGGTAGGGATTAAGATGAACAATGAAGTGAAAGAATACGCAAGAATGAAAAGTAAGAATAATGATAATGATAACTATTCAAGTAGCGTAAAGTGGAAAAATTTTAAAGGAGCTTTTAAACCTGAGATTTATCTAGTTTTGTTCGATGTGGTAGCTGTTAATTTTGCATTCTTTTTTGGGCTTTGGATTCGCTTTGATTTTATGCTGTCAAAAATTCCAAAAGTATATTTTGATTCATTTATTCAGTTCATTCCAGTATATACTATATTTGTGTTAATGATGTTTCATTTTTTGCACTTATATAGAAGTATATGGCGTTTTTCCAGTTATAATGAACTACACTTGCTTACAGTCGCAACATTCTTTGCTATGATATTTCATTGCGTTGGAATAACCGTATTCATACATAGAATGCCAGCATCCTATTTTATTG
>DBKX01000207.1:9966-10197 GCA_002297865.1 Lachnoclostridium sp. UBA739 | reverse complement strand
CTGTTGGAATCAGATTTTCTTATCGGTTTGTTCTATTAATGAGAAAAATAAGAAGAAAAGATGCTTATGCTGGGAATTATCATAAAGCAATGATTATTGGTGCTGGTTCGGCTGGACGAATTCTTATTAGGGATATTTTGAGTTCAAGCGAAACAAATATTAAACCTTGCTGTATTATTGACGATGACCCTTATAAGTGGGGGCGATATATTGATGGAGTGCCAATCGTTG
>DBKX01000207.1:7479-9930 GCA_002297865.1 Lachnoclostridium sp. UBA739 | reverse complement strand
AGAAATAGATCAGATTTTATTGGTAATACCAACTGCTTCAGCAGAAGAGAAGCGAGATATCCTTAATATATGCCGAGAAACAGATTGTGAATTAAAAAGTCTGCCTGGTATCTATCAGCTTGTAAATGGAGACGTAGCCTTAACAAAAATGAAAGAAGTTGCAGTTGAGGATTTACTTGGAAGAGATCCAATCAAAGTGAATATGGAAGAACTATTCGATTCATTACGGGGAAAAACGATTTTGGTTACAGGTGGAGGCGGTTCTATCGGTAGTGAACTTTGCAGGCAAATTGCAGCTCAGTCACCAAGACATTTGATTATTTTCGATATTTATGAAAATAATGCGTATGAAATTGAACAGGAACTTAAGAGAGAAAATCCAGAATTAAAACTTTCTGTCTTAATTGGTTCTGTACGTGACAGCAGGAGGATAAATAGTGTATTCGAACAGTACAGGCCAGATATCGTATATCATGCTGCTGCTCACAAGCATGTTCCATTGATGGAAACAAGTCCATGTGAGGCAATCAAAAATAATGTTTTAGGTACATATAAAACAGCGTGTGCTGCATTAAAATATGGATGTAAACGTTTTGTACTAATTAGTACAGACAAGGCTGTGAATCCAACCAATATTATGGGAGCAAGTAAACGTCTGTGTGAAATGGTAATACAGGCTATGGACAGAATCAGTAAGGAAAATAGATTGGATTTACTTCCGATAATAAATGGACATTGGAACAAACAGAAAAACCGTTTATTAAATGAAGAAAGCAACCAAAGCCGTATAGGTGCTATAGGGAATAGAAAAAGCAGATCAAACAGTAAGGTAAGAAATGTTGCAAAAACAGAGTTTGTTGCAGTACGATTTGGTAATGTTTTAGGGAGTAATGGCTCAGTAGTTCCGCTATTTAAAAAACAAATTGAAGAAGGGGGACCTGTTACCGTTACACATCCAGATATTATCAGGTATTTTATGACAATTCCGGAGGCAGTAAGTCTGGTGTTACAGGCGGGAACTTATGCAAAAGGTGGAGAAATCTTTGTTCTAGATATGGGGGCGCCTGTCAAAATTGATACATTGGCACGTAATATGATTAAACTTTCAGGACATAAGCTGGACGAAATAGAAATTGTATACACAGGCTTGAGACCAGGAGAAAAGCTCTATGAAGAAAAATTAATGGATGAAGAGGGCATGAAAACAACTCCTAATCATTTAATTCATATTGGAAAACCAATTCCATTTAATACGGAAATGTTTTTTGATAAATTGAAGGTTCTAGCAGATGCTTGTTATGCCAATAGTTCCAATACGGTTAACCTTGTGGCAGCAATGGTTCCGACTTTCCACACTGCTGAATCTGACTTGGAAAGTTATGGTGATACATTTAAGGAACTCTATCAAGAAGCAGAAAGAATGGACGAGGAACATAGTAATATAGTAGTATAGAAAGACATGTAACATCATATAAATTTGATAATTCTTTGAGAAAAGTGAGGATATCTGAAATGGATTTAAATGTTAACATGGAACAAGTATCAAACAAAAACAACAGAGCACAAAAAAAACATACGAAGAGGTTAATAAGAAAGCGTGCGCTGCTAAAAAGACAGATGAATGACGAAAATATACGAGCATCCGACATTGATGCAAGGGTAGTAACGGGATATAAAAGTTTTTATAACAGAAAAGTGAAAAGAGTAATCGATACAATACTTGCTAGCTTTATTCTAATTATGATGTCGCCGGTTTTTCTTGTTGTTTCCCTTGGAATTCTAATTGAAGATGGATTCCCTATTCTATACAGAGCAGAACGTGGAGGATATCAGAATAAACCATTTAAAATCTGTAAGTTCCGTTCTATGATTAAGAACGCAGATAAGGTTGGTGGGGATACTACTGCATTAAATGATAATAGAATTACAAAGGTGGGAAGCATTATACGTAAAATGAAGATCGATGAGACGCCGAACCTCTTAAATGTAATTCGTGGTGATATGAGCTTCATTGGGCCAAGACCAGAATTACTCCGTTATACGGAGCAATATACAGGAACTGAAAGAACAATTTTTGAAGTACGTCCTGGAATGACAGATTACAGTTCCTTGGAATTTATTAATCTTGATGAAATTGTTGGAAATCAAGACGCAGATGAGATGTATGAACGTCATGTACTTCCAAGGAAGAATAAATTACGTGTGAAATATGCGGCCACAGTATCTTTTGCAACAGATGCGAAATTGTTTTTTCTAACGATATGGAAGGTTATTGAAAAGTGTTATGGATTTGTGGTGAAAAAAAAGCATAGATAGAGCACAGAAAAGCGTTTGGCATAAGGGAGGAGTTTAATGGAATACACAAAGATTAAGAATTCAGATTTAGAAGTGTCCCGTTTATGTATGGGTGGCTGTCCCATGGGAGGTTATGGATGGGGAGCTGTGAGTGAA
>DBKX01000207.1:0-7465 GCA_002297865.1 Lachnoclostridium sp. UBA739 | reverse complement strand
GTGATGCAGTACATGCGGCACTAGATGCTGGAATTACAATGTTTGATACGGCGGATACATATGGTTTAGGTAAATCAGAGGAGACATTAGGAAAAGCACTTGGCTTCGAACGAAAGAATGTGGTGATTGCCACAAAGTTCGGTGTACGAGTTGAGAATGGAAAGACATTCTATGATAATACTCCACAATACATTCAAAAGGCAGTTGATGCTAGTCTTAAGAGACTTGGCACAGATTATATTGATTTGTATCAAGTACATTATAGAGATGAACAGACACCAATTTCAGATGTAATTGAGTCATTGGATAAGTTAAAAGAGACGGGAAAAATTCGAGAGTATGGGTTAAGCAACATTCATTCAAAGGATTTAGTGGAACTTCAAGAACATACAGGAAAATTTGTAAGCTTTCAGGATGAATATAGTCTGGCTTGTAGAAAAAATGAAGAGGATTTGTTTGAACTAGCAGATAAACTTGAATTAACTCCGCTTACTTGGGGAAGTCTGGGACAGGGAATTCTAACAGGAAAATATGACAAAAATTGTTCTTTCGGTTCAGACGATAGAAGAAGCAGAGATATCTATGTAAACTTCCACGGAGATAAACTGCTAAAGAATCTGCAAATTGTTGAGGTCCTTAAAGAAATTGCTGCAGAAGTAGAAAAGCCAGTTTCTGCAGTGGCGATTCGTTTTATTTTAGATTATATGAAGGAATCCATTGTATTAGCTGGTATCAAAAATCCTGCTCAGCTAAAAGGAAATTGTGAGGCATTTGGATGGAAACTCAATCAGGAACAGATACAGAGGCTAGACAAGATATCAAGATAATAAGATAATAAGATATCTAGATATCTTATTATCAGGAGGATTGTAGACGAGAAGCAAAGTAGAAAGTAAGTGTAAAAGAGGAAATGAAAATGAAAAGTGAGCAGTTAGCATGGAAAATAAGACGTCATGGAATAGAAATGACACATTTATCAGGAGGAAGCCATATTGGAGCAATTATGTCGGTCGCAGATATCATTGCAGTTTTATATACAGATGTGATGAAGTACGATACAAAGAACCCAAAATGGGACGGCAGGGATAGAATAATTTTGAGTAAAGGTCATGCGGGAGCATCTATTTATGCAGCATTAGCAGAAGTTGGTTTTTTCCCTGTAGAAGAATTGAAAACACATTATGCCAATGGAAGCAGGCTTTCTGGACATGTATCACATCATGTACCAGGAGTTGATTTTTCAACAGGATCGCTGGGACATGGATTATCTGCAGGTGCTGGTATGGCGTATGCTGCCAAAAAGGATAAGAAAGAGAATCATGTCTTTGTTGTAATGGGCGATGGTGAGTGTGATGAAGGTTCTGTATGGGAAGCCGCTCTTTTTGCCAATCACTATCGACTAGATAACCTTGTTGCTATCGTAGATCATAATCATATGCAATCCCTTGATTTTTGTGAAAACACATTAGAAATTGAGGACTTTGGAAGTAAGTGGAAGGCATTTGGCTGGAATGTGATTGAGATCAATGGAAACAATCATGAAGAATTGAAACAAGCATTTTCTACTGCCACCAATAAGTCAGATGGCAAAACAGGAAAACCTACTGTTATTATAGCCAATACAACAAAGGGCTATGGAGTTAGTTTTATGGAAAATGATATTCTTTGGCATTACAGATTCCCTCATGATGGTTGGGAATATGATGGAGCAGTAAATGAATTACATGCAGTCAAGCCAGAAGGTGTGGAAGATGTATATACACCGAATGGAATAGAAAATCCTGTAAAACCTGAAAAGGGTGCAGATATTTTTAATGATCATACAACATCTTATACATGGAAGCCAAGCTATCCTGTAAGGGAAAGAGTTTCCGTAGAGCTTGGAGGTAAGAAGTCATGAGAGACACATTTGTAAAAACACTGATTGAAGAAGCCAAGAAAAATAAAAGCATTGAGCTTGTTACAGGCGATTTGGGATTCGGGGTGCTAAAACCATATTGGGAGGCACTTCCAGACCAGTTTACCAATGCTGGAATTGCAGAGCAGAATATGACTACAGTTGCAGCAGGTATGGCATTGGAAGGAAAAACAGTATTTACATATTCTATTGGAAATTTTCCAACACTTAGATGTTTAGAGCAGATTCGTAATGATTGTGCGTACCACAATGCATCTGTAAAAATCGTTTGCGTTGGCGGAGGATTTGTATATGGTTCCTTGGGAATGAGTCATCAGGCAACAGAGGATATTGCCATTCTTAGAGCACTGCCAGATGTAACAGTAATCTGTCCAGGGGATTTGATAGAAGCAAGAGAAGCAACCAAAGCCATTGCCAATATGCCTGGTACTTGTTATTTACGTCTTGGACGTGGAGGAGAAAAGCAAGTTCATAAAAGTATTGAGAACTTTGTAGTTGGTAAGGCAATTGAGATTAGAAATGTTGAAGGGAAACATAGAGTAGCTGTATTCTCAACAGGTGCCATATTAGATGATGTTACGGATGCTTGTGATGTACTGGAAAAGGATGGTTTTGGCATTGAGCAGTATAGCTTCCATACAGTAAAACCCATAGACAGAGAAGTCATCGAAGCGTGTAAAAAGAATTGTGATATCATTGTGACAGTGGAAGAGCATAATATTGCAGGTGGTTTTGGTGGAGCTGTTGCTGAAGTAATGGCGGAATGTGAAGGAAAGGCAAAACTTAAGAGAATCGGTCTCAATGACACTTACTGTACAAGAGTTGGAAATCAGCGTTATCTGCGAGAACAGTATGGAATGAATGCGGATGCAATTGTGAAAAAAGTAAGAGAACTGTTTTAGAAAGGGTAATCATGCGAGGAGAAAGATTATATCATACATTACGATTAATGCTGTGTAAAAACGATACCAAGAGAAGTGCGTATCTGAAGAAAAAAAACGTATTCTATGAAATGGGTGAAAACGTATCAATGAATATGAAGATTTTGCCATTATATCCAAAACTGATTTCGTTTGGAAATAACATTAAGGTTGCAACAGGTGTTACATTTGTAACCCATGATGTAATTGATATGGTACTTAACCGTTGCCAGGATGAACGAAAATTTTTGGAAAACCTAGGGTGTATTCAGATTATGGATAACTGCTTCATTGGAGCTAAATCAGTTATTATGCCAAATGTAAAAATTGGTCCAAACGCCATTGTTGGAGCAGGAGCCGTGGTAACGAAAGATGTTCCAGAAGGAGAAATCTGGGGTGGAGTACCGGCTCGTCGCATAGGCAGCTTTAATGACTATATGGATCGGTATTTTACCGTTTGTGAAGAAAAACGAGCATTAAAAGCTTCAGGGGTGGAATCCTTGAGCGAAGATAGAGTCGAAGCTGAATGGAATTATTTTAGACGTCAAAGATAGAAATACGTGAAAGAAAAGAGGTTGTTATGGAAGAAGATTATGGATTGCAGGAAATACATAAAAAGCTTTTAGAGGCATTAAGTGAATTAGACCGTATTTGTCAGGAAAACGGAATCTGTTATTCGTTGCACGGTGGAACCTTGCTTGGAGCCGTTCGAAATCAAAAATTAATTCCATGGGATGATGACTTGGATATTTCCATGACCAGAAAAAATTATGAAAAATTCAAGAGAGCCTGTCGTGGATTAAAGGGAAAATATTACTTAAATGAAATTGATACGTGGGTTCCAAGATTTGCTACAAGAGATAAAAAGGAAGTTGTGTTCATTGATATTTTCATCTGGGATGCTATCTCTCAGAATAAACTATTGCAGGCAATTAAGATAAATCTTCTGAGAGCTTTGCAGGGAACACTAAAACGTAATATTGTATACAAGGACTACAGTAGGAAAAATCGAATTTTGTTAAAAGCCAGTAATCTTGTTGGTCGTCCTTTTAGTAGAAAGTCAAAGCTGAAACTTTTTAATACAGTACAGAAGAAATGGTTTGTAGGAAATCGTCATTATATTCATAAATCAAATGATTCTTTTAAAGGAGTAGGAGAAATATATAAAAAGTCATTTATGGATTCGTACTCAAGACTGACTTTGGAAAACAAAAGTTTCATGGTAATGAAAAATTATGAAAAGCTGTTAATTACTAGTTTCGGTAAGAATTATATGACACCTCCACCAAAACAGGAACGAGTAGCAAAACATGAAATACAAAGAAAAAATTTCTTAACGGAAGACAGGAGTTGATAAATCGTGAATGTTGGATTAATATTTGCAGGTGGTGTTGGCTCTAGGATGAACAGTAAGAGTAAACCAAAACAGTTTCTTGAGTTAAATGGGAAACCAATTATTATACATACCTTAGAGCATTTTGAACATCATTCTGAAATTGATGCAATTGCAGTAGTCTGTGTATCAGAATGGATTGATTATTTAAAAGCACAGCTAGAAAGATTTTATATTAAAAAAGTAAAGTGGATTGTTCCAGGCGGGGCTACAGCACAAGAATCAACGAGAAATGGTTTGTATGCCATTAGAGATGGCTGTGGATGCGATCCTGG
Organism: Lachnoclostridium sp. UBA739; assembly: GCA_002297865.1. The sequence goes on along the minus strand of DBKX01000207.1, from coordinate 2,959 downwards.
TAATGTAGTTGTTTTGATTCATGATGGAGTAAGACCACTCATAAATGAGCAAGTCATTACTGAAAATATCAAGACAGTTAAAACCTGCGGCAATGCGATTACTGTTGTTCCTGCAATTGAAACCATTATAGAAGTAAATTCAAACGAGGAAATACAAGACGTATTGGATCGTAGTGTATGTCGATTGGCAAGGGCACCACAGAGTTTTGTATTAAGTGATATTCTAGAAGCACATAAGAAATCAATCAAGGATGGACTTACCGAAGTAATTGATTCCGCAACGTTGATGAGACATTATGGAACGGTTTTGCATACAGTAGATGGACCTGTCGAAAATATAAAAATCACAAATCCATCTGATTTTTACATTTTTAGAGCGATTGTTGAGGCAAAAGAAAATTCGCAGATTTGGGGGTTATGATGAACACAGTAATCAAGGAAGACTTAGATGCAATTGTCAATGAGCAGAGCATTGACTGGGAACAGCTAAAAGATAGCAGCGTATTAGTGACTGGTGCAACTGGACTGGTAGGATCTTTAGTAGTGAAAGCACTAGCATATTACAATAAAGAAAAGTGTGGAAATATTAAGATATTAGCAATGGTTCGTGACATGGAAAAAGCAAATCGTGTATTGGGACATGAGGTCGTGAATGAGGGAGTTCAGTTTGTTACTGGTGATATAAGAAATAAAACAGAAGTATCCCATGAAGTAGATTATATCATTCACGGTGCAAGTATTACACAATCAAAGACTATGGTACAATATCCAGTGGAAACTCTTTTTACTTCTGTGGATGGAACACGCAACATGCTAGAGCTTGCAAGGAAAAAGGAAATTAAAAGCATGGTGTACATTTCTTCTATGGAGGCGTATGGAATCACAGACCCATCTAAGAAAAAGATTACGGAAAAGGATTTGGGATATATTGATAATTTATCTGTCAGAAGTTCTTATCCAGAAGGAAAACGTGTATGTGAACTTACTTGTGCCGCTTATGCAAGTGAGTATGGAGTTCCAGTGAAGATAGCCAGATTAGCACAGACATTTGGTGCAGGGGTTCCTAGAACAGAGAACCGCGTATTTGCTCAGTTTGCTAAGAGTGCAATGGATGGAACAGATATTATCCTTCACACAAAAGGAGAATCCTTTGGAAATTACTGCTATACAGCAGATGTTGTGAGAGGTTTGCTATGTATTCTGACCAAAGGAGAAAATAGTGAAGCTTATACTTTGGTAAATGAAGAAACAACAATGCAGATTAAGGATATGGCGAAACTGGTAGCGGATACGTTATCAAAAGGAGAAACGAAGGTTGTTTTTGATATTCCAGAAGATGCGCTTAAATTTGGATATGCGCCAGATGTGACCATGCATTTATCCGGAGAAAAGGCTAGAACACTTGGATGGGAACCACAGTATAACTTAGATAAGATGTATGAGAGAATGACAAAAAGCTGGTTAGAAGAGGAAGAATAATATGAGAATATTAATTGTACATAATCCGCAGATTAAAGATTTTCCACCAGTTCGAAATCTATTAGAAAATTTATTAAAACATGGGCATCAGGTGACGATTATTACAAAAGATGATACCCATTCATTAAAAGAGGACATTCCGAACCTAAAGGTGATTCGGCTTGAGTCTTACAGTGCAAGTGGTGTGTCAAATATGTTACGATATTTTAAAAATCAAGAGTATCTTCAAAAGTTAGTTATAAAAGAGATGGAACATCATGATATTTTATGGACAACCACTGATACAACAGTACGTGCATTAAAAGATGTAGTATTAAACTATAAGCATGTCATGCAGCTTATGGAGCTGATTGAGGATATTCCGTTATTTCCAGGTCAGTCATTATTCAAATTAAATATTAAGAAGTATGCAAAAAAGGCATGGAAAGTGGTGGTTCCAGAGTATAATAGAGCACATATTCAAAAGACGTGGTGGGAGCTTAGGAATACTCCAATCATATTGCCAAATAAGCCATATTCTATACCAGAACCGGATACAGAACCTGCGGAGTTAGCCAGCATAATTCAAGAAATGAAACAGGAAAAACGAAAAATCGTATTATACCAAGGGGTATTTTATGGAGATAGAAATCTAGACGCCTTTGCAGAAGCTGTAGAAAGTTTAAAGGATGAGTACTGCTTATATATTATGGGAAAAGATAATGAACTAAGAAGAAAATTATGTGAAACATATTCTAATATAAAATATGTTCCTTTTGTACAAGCACCAAACCATTTGCTTATTACTAGGCAGGCAGATGTTGGATTACTCCCATATATTCCAACAAAGACATTTCACTATTCGGAGTTAAACGCATTGTACTGTGCACCAAACAAGATATATGAATATGCAGCGTTTGGACTACCTATGATAGGAAGCGATGTGCCTGGATTAGCAGAGCCATTTAACAAATATGGTATGGGAATCTGCTGTAAGAAACTAACCGCTTCAGAAGTGAGAAGTGCGTTATGTTATGTATCAGAGCATTTTGAGGAAATGAAGAAACATTCTATAGAGTTTTACGACGGAATTGATTTAAATAGGATAGTAAATGAAGAAATTTTGGAAGCGTAATAATAATGAAGACATAATGAGAATGACAGGAGAGAAGGTATTTTGATAAAGATTAAAAGAGAAAGTATATTGGCATTTGCTATTTTTCTTCCTTATATTGAACGTGGATTTATTGATAATATTCTATCTTATAAGACGGATGATGCATATTTTCGATCAATGCTCCTTTTTTTAATATGTGGTATATTTACGCTGCTTTTTTATACAAATGTACGAAAGAAAAAGGGAGTAAAGAAGCTTAGGGTGCTAATATGGCATAATGGGGTATTCTGGTATTTGCTGTTAGTTGCACTTTTACACTTTCATTTTGGAACAAAGAATATTTCAGTTATGTTATGGTTTTTTCTGCCTATGATTTTTGCATAT
>DBKX01000382.1:2837-3681 GCA_002297865.1 Lachnoclostridium sp. UBA739 | reverse complement strand
TAGTCCTTCCTTTCCAAGTACGCCCAAAAGTCTTTTCGCTGAAACTCTAGCCACATAAACAGGATTTGTACTTTGTGAATTCTTTTGTAAAACATCTTTTGGAATCGCAATTTTTCCAATGGTTTTATCAATCGTTGATGCAATCGTTTTTGTATAAACTGCCTCACCTTGTGCCTTTCCATCAGAATCCGCTTCATATACCTCAAGGGTAAATTCCGTCGGATATTGATTTTGCTCATAGTTTCCTAGACACTGTAAGTCTGTTGCTTCCTTAGCATTCTGCGTAGTAATATTACTACAGAAACGAATATCTAAACTATGATTCTGCATTCCCGTAAATACTGGCTTATTCCCCTTTGGGGCAGGAAACTTCAAAAATGGTTCTTTTCCTGGCTGGCAAAACAACGTAACAGTTTTACACACTTCAACCGGTGTATACCCTTTGAGTCCATTATTTAATGCATAAAGGGTAAAATAAACGGTTCCCTCTTTTCCAGTAGGTACAATGGTTACCTTTGCTGTGTGGTCTTTTCCGTAATTTTTTCCATTCTCCCCCACAAATTCATCTGGATATTTAACGTTTGCAATGGTTTCATCCGAACTAATCCAAATCAGATTGTCTGTTCCATAAAATGAAAATTCAGTCTTTGGCTGAAATTTTGCAGTGATACTCAGTTCATCTTCCTCCACACGGAATCCCTTTGTCACAAATGGATTGTTTATCACATACTGTTTCGTAGTGATAGAATCACTTAATGTAATTTCCTTCTCTTTCTCTGTTACGGAAGAATAGGTAGTACCATTACTGCTTTCTAGATACTCAGGATTCTCTTTGTCACTGGTC
>DBKX01000382.1:0-2739 GCA_002297865.1 Lachnoclostridium sp. UBA739 | reverse complement strand
AAGTCAGTCCAATTTGAAAGAAACGGATTGGAATTGGAATAATCAATAACGGCGGCTCCTGGATAAGCAAATACCGCATTCTTCACTTTGTAGCTTTGTACAGCAACAACATTTTTCGACGTATTTGAAAAAATAAGCGCTGCTTTTTCCCTCTCCCTAATGTAATCATAAGTACTTTCGATATTAGGATCTAAAAATAACTCAGCAACATCCATTCGTGGCTCTGTACCAATATTAAGCTCTGGCTTATACTGTGCAATCAGTGCTACTGGAATTTCATTGGTTTCCGTAGTATTTCCTCGTTTTGCAACTACATAAAATGGTATTCTTGTAATTCCTCCATCCACAGATAAATACAAGGATTTCACATATTCTGTAATCATATAGCTGCTTTCGTCTGCATAAAGAGCATAAGATGATTCCTTAAGTGATTCTTGAACCTCTTTTCCACTTCGCAGATCGTTACGTTCTTTCAAGTCTAGTTTATCTATCGGTTCACAATTGGTCTGTATCCATTTACGATAGAATCCTCTTTCTGACTGATTAACACCAATGACTTCAGTTACCCACTGGCTTCCAGCTTGTTCATCATCAATACTGCATTTTATATCAGAAAAACTCGCATCCTTATAATTACGTAAATAGCATTCTCGGTTACCAATCATAAAGGTTCTAGAATCATCATTTGCTAATCTCATTAAATCGAACTTGTTATTGGCTTTTGACTGATTTCTAATAAAAAGCTGATCGTTAGAAAAAGATTTTGTTCCATTTATGGAAAGCTCTGTTATGTCTGGTATATTACCACTTGGCACCTCAGGTACACGATATAAAAAGGTACAGCTGTTTCCAACCGTTCCAGATTCCTCTGGAGTAAGGACCTTTCCATCTGCCATTTTTAAATGAATGGTATTATCAATATTGATATAATCATCAAATGCAGCTGTAATCGGTATAAGTTGTCCAGAATAGAACGTTCCACTTGGAATGGTTAATCGAGAGAGTGCTATTTTCTCGTGAATTTCCTGTATAGAAACCCTGCATACCGGTCCTCCATAGGATATTCTCGAACGTGGCCTCGGAGTTCCAAATTTAATATCTACACTTTCATCAATTTTCCATTTAGGCGAAATATAAGGATTTCTGCCACTGGGAAGATCATCTTTTGAAACTCTTACATTACCACTGAATTTTGCATAATTTTTTACTCCATTGGTTCCTACGTCCATACATGTAACATGAAAGCATCCATCGAATTCAGATGTAACAATCTTATCCTCACAACGATTTAAATATGGTGCTATCATTCCGTAGGAAAGATAGCATCTTCCTTTCATACCAGAAACCAGACCATCGATATATCCATTTTTATCGTAGGCCTGATTGAATTCACATGATATACTCGCACCGATAGTATGTGTATATTGAAATACATCTTGTTTCTTTACTGCTATTGAAAGCGTAACATGCCTACCGCCATATTCTCCACTACTAAATAATGCATTCGAAATATCACTACAGGAAATGTAAAACAGTCTCTTTCCATTTCGTTTCTCGTTACTTCCATAGTAGGTAACCTGAAACTGTGCACTGGTTTCCCCCGCTGGTATGGTTACCGTACCACTTCCCCCAGCACTGGCTGAACCTGATAACGCCTCATACCGAAACGTAACGGGCACATTCTGTTTTGTAATTAAATTCACACGTACCGTAACAATCTGGTTACTGCCCGTTTCTGTTAATGTCGTTCTGTCTGGTGACAAAGTAACCCTTGCCTGATGACTGACTCCAGAACCATATGTACTCGTTGCCGGATTATTATATAATTTCACACTGCCTTCCTTAAGCTGCTCCGTAAGGGATTGAATGCTGGTAACATATTCCCCCTGATTCCTTTCATTGATGTCTACATCCGAATCCATGAATTCATGAAGTTCTTTCAATTCTTCTTTTAATGTAATCAGTCTATTGATTTCTTCCCAGGTTACGTCATTTCCGTCAAGACATACATTGCCCGTTTTCATTTTTTTTGCTTTTTTTATGAGTTGCTCCTCTGACATTTTCTTACCGTCTACATTAAAGTTACTTCCTTCAATGGGCATACCAGTTTCATCAATGAACCCATCTTGATACAGTTCATCTAAAATGTCTTTTGCCTGCTCTCCGTTGGTACATAACTTCTGCAGTTCTGCTACCAGCTCTTGACTATAGTGTACTGGTTTTCGTTCTCGCTTTGCCGTAGCAGCAATTAGTGGAATTCCTGTACTCGGCATGGAAAGCACCACAGTAAGCATCGTTGCCAATAGCCGATTGCGTAAAACTTTTAATGTTCTTTTTTTCAATACTTGACCTCCTTAATTGAAAAACTTTCATGATTTCATAGAAAGTAAATTGAATAAAACAATGGTTACAAGTTATATTACCATTGTAATACATTTTCAGGTTTTGTGAAACTATTTTAGTGCATGATTACTTATTGAAATGTAAAAAAAGAACTTTATTCCCATTACGAAATAAAGTTCCTCTCTACAACCACGCGAATTTCATTTGAATTATGCTTTCCACCTCTATCGTTCTTACGCCCTTAACACTTGATTCACAGGCACTTCCATTCGCTTCTGACACCATTTCACCATTGTTCCAGTAAGTAATGCTGCAAGAATCGTTCCTTCACGTGTACCAATCACTTTGAAATCAAAGAATAATAATGACAAGATAATGGCTAACACTACACAGCTT
>DBKX01000226.1:1006-2553 GCA_002297865.1 Lachnoclostridium sp. UBA739 | reverse complement strand
AATTGACAATCACAACATGTTTCAGGTGTCTCCATAATTAATACTGATTTATTCATAAATTCCACCACCTTTTACAATTTTCTCGATTATTTCATCACCCTCTACACAATATATCTCAAATAAATAATTCTCCAATTGTTCCACAACATTATTTACATCATAAGCAGTTGATTGTTCTTGAACCGTTGTAATTGCTAAATGAGTAAATAAATCCATTGGACTTGCATCTTCTTCTGCGGCTTTCTGTTTATCTTTATCCCAATACCATTTTCGCATTTTTTCAATTAATTCATCAGCATCAATTAATCTCATTTTTTATTTCTCCCAATCAACACACATCCACCAAGCAATACCATAAATAACAATTCTAAAATTACTGTAAATTCATCCATTTATTTTATACCCATTATCTTTTCATATTCTTTAACTTGTTTATCAGTAGCAATTTTTAATTTACTAAGCAAATATTCACCGCACCAAGAATCTTTATATCCACATACCACAACTATATATTCATCTTCTTTGTCATCAACACATTGATAGCACGATATACTGCCTAAATTGCCTTTTAAATTTTCTGGATTATTCAAGTTGATTTCTGTGTCTGTAATTACAAATGTACCAATATCCATTGGAAATGTTTTTGTAAAACTCATATCATACCTCATTTCTGTCTATGTAGTATCTGCCAAAAGCCATATCAAACAAATATCCTAAGATTAATATTCTCTTTAACTGATTTGCAGATGGTTGATAAAAGTCAATAAACGCACCCAAAATTTCGGTTTTCTCGAAATCCATCGCGTGATAATCACAACTATTTGGGTCAGATATTCCATATTTAGAATATAATTTATCCTCACTTCTTAAACGTTGTGATTCAAAAGTTTCTTCATAAATACCTTTATAAATATTCCTTGGAATCTTTTTAAATAATTCCATTTCAAACATATTTTTACCTCCATGAAAGACGCATTTTATCTGTTATTTTCTATCCTCAACTGGAATAATCATATTAATATTCGCAAGAATCTGTAGAATATTCCACGGTCTTCCTTCAAACTCTTTGTCAATTTCAATAAATCTTTCAACAAGATCACTAATTGGAATCACTTTATCTGTATTCATCATTTCTTTTTCGTAAAAGAAATCCTCATACTCATCATATAATCCTGTTGATTTTAAATATTCAATCATTTCTTTTTCTGTCATATATTAATTCTCCATGAAAACAACATTTCAGTTATTTATTATCTAATAATTCTTTTGGGCAATATACAATTTTCTTACCTGCTTTTTGAGCTTTGCGGATAGTAGACCAAACACCACCAGATTTATTACCATCCCAAATCGCCAATATTACATCCGAATGGTCAACAACATATTGATCTCTTACATTGTCACAACCTCGATAAAATTCTTCTGAAAGTTCTACCCATTCATCCGCTTTCATTTTTAAATATTTGAAATATTGATGAGATGAATTATAATCTTTGCACGGAAGAATACAGTGTAATTTAACACTATGTATATAATGACTTTTATCT
>DBKX01000226.1:211-954 GCA_002297865.1 Lachnoclostridium sp. UBA739 | reverse complement strand
CCACAATATAAATCTAATGGTTCATTTTTATCTGCGCAAATTGTTATATATTGACTTAATTCATGTTGAATCCAATATCTAATACGTTCCCATTCTTTACTTGCTTCATCTTCTGATAAACCCAATCGTTGATTTCTATGTCCTGTTATTCCTATTCTCATTAATATATTCTCCAATTCTCTCCATGAAACTGCCGTTTTAACATTAATGTCCAATCATTTTCTTAGTAATTTCTTTATATTTTGCCTTATAACCATATTCCCATTTTGAATTTAAGACTGTAAGAACAGAATTTTCTACATCATTTGAAAATCCAATTAAACAGTTTGCGTATCCATATTGTGTATCTTTATCAAAATCATAAGGATTATGAATTTTTACTGTTCTAATTTCTTTTAACTTTTTAACACACGCATTATGGCTATATGGTAATGTCACTAAATAATATTTTCTATTTCTTCGATCCATTATTTATCTTCCTCCACCCTTTCAAAATATTCATCTTTCCATTTCATAACAATTCTAAAATCATATGAACTATATCCTATGTGGTAATAATCTTCTCCAATTTTCTTATATTTTAATGAATAATATGGTTTATCTGCTATTACTTCAAAAATTTGTTCTAACTCAGTTACTTTTGTTTTTGGATAGTTCTTAATATCTCTATTTGTTTTGTCCACTTCTTAATTCCTCTAATCTATTTTCTGCTTCTTCTTTAGTGGCAAATACTGAAATCCCCC
>DBKX01000226.1:0-137 GCA_002297865.1 Lachnoclostridium sp. UBA739 | reverse complement strand
ACGTCATACTTGTGTAAATACAATAAACTATTGTTCCTAATGGCACTGGAAGTTTTAATAATAAGCCCTGTTCTTCTAAGTCTTCATAAGTGGCAAGCTTATCTAGTGCTGTTTTTATTTTTTCTCGTCCTTCATTA
>DBKX01000027.1:10448-11793 GCA_002297865.1 Lachnoclostridium sp. UBA739 | reverse complement strand
TCAAATGAGAATTTATGTTTAGGCTTTTTATTTCGTTGATTGTTGTCTTGATTATAATTTGGATTGTAGTTCGTATTATTTTCGTTCATAAATAAAAACTCCTTCCCTAACACTCTTCATTTTATTACAGTATACTATAACAGCAATTTGTGTTTTGTTTGTGAAAATTGCGATTCAAACGCCTTGTACGCTTGCTTTTTTTTGTGAAATAATTTATTGTAGATTATATTTAAGTATTGTATTATAATAGTTAGACTGTGTCAAAGCATACAAAAGATATTAGATAGACTATAACGAAAGGCAATGGTGAATACATGATCAAAGATAACCAGAAACTCTTTAACCGGTTTCATATCCTGTTAGATGCTATTATTATGGTAATCGCATTCAGGTTAACATATTATTTGCGTTTTGAAAGTTTCTTAATCTATATATTTGAATGGCTGTATCCTTTTCACTACCCAGCTCCATTTTTCATGTTTGCAAGGATGCTAATTTTTATTATTCCTGCATACCTGATTCTTTATTACGAATGCCACGTATATGATTCAAAGCGCTCTAAGAGTATTCGTTATGAAATATGGGATTTGTTTAGGGCCAATGTTTTTGGGATCGCTTACTTTACATTTATGCTTGTAATGTTAAAAAAATCTCTTGAATTCATGCGTATATTCTTATTTATATTCTTCGTAGTGAACTTGATACTTGCCTATATCAGCAAGATTATTTTGAGAAAGACGCTATCATTTTACAGAAAAAAAGGATTTAACCAGAAGCATGTACTCGTAATCGGTTACAGCCGTACTGCGGAACGATACATCAATCGTATTCTATTGAATCCAGAATGGGGCTATCATGTACATGGAATCTTAGATGATACTATGAAACCAGGTACTCATTACAAAAACATAAAGGTAATTGACTCGATTGACAGACTCGAATCTATTCTGCAAAAAAACAGTCTAGACGAAATTGCCATTACCCTTAGCATTAGTGAATATGCGAAACTTGAAAAAATTGTTGCGTTGTGTGAAAAATCTGGTGTTCACACGAAGTTTATACCAGACTATAACAACATCATTCCAACAAAACCTCGAATTGAAGATATGAATGGTCTTCCTGTTATTAATATACGTAATGTTCCTTTAAGCAACTGGATTAACAAAGTAATTAAGAGAGCATGCGATATCGTTGGTTCTCTTTTATGTATAATTATCTTTGCAATACCAATGATTATAACCGCAATTATAATAAAATCCACATCAAAAGGTCCATTAATCTTCAAACAAACGCGTATTGGCCTTCACAACCGAGAATTCAGCATGTACAAATTCCGCTCTATGGC
>DBKX01000027.1:8489-10365 GCA_002297865.1 Lachnoclostridium sp. UBA739 | reverse complement strand
GATCCACGTGTTACCCCTATTGGAAAATTCATTCGTAAGACAAGTATTGATGAACTTCCACAGCTTTTCAACGTTTTAAAAGGTGACATGAGTCTTGTAGGACCAAGACCAGAACGTCCTTTCTTTGTTGAAAAATTTAAAGAAGAGATTCCAAGATATATGATCAAACATCAGGTTCGTCCAGGCATGACAGGATGGGCACAAGTAAGCGGTTACAGAGGCGATACTTCTATCATAAAAAGAATTGAACACGACTTGTATTATATTGAAAACTGGACTCTTGGATTCGATATTAAAATATTATTTTTAACTATATTTAAGGGATTTATTAATAAAAATGCTTACTAACAAATACGCTGCCTTTCGGTGGCGTTTGTTGTAAATTAATATGTATCAAGTAGTTACAAAGAAAAGAGGATTGGATTATGGGTAAGGATTTATATGAAGGCACACCAAGAAAACGAAAACTTTCCAAAAAAGGAAGACGAAAAAGAAGACTGCGACGTCTGCTTAGATTAGAGCTGGTTCTTATTATTCTATTAATTCCAGTAGTATTTGCAGTAATGAGTTTATCTAAAATCCAAGTTTACGAAGCCGATTTAAGCCATGTTGCACAAAACAGCATAAACGATCCTAACATAAATGATTATACAAACATTGTTGTATATGGCGTGGATTCTCGTGCAAACGAGCTGGATAAAAATACTCGAAGTGATTCCATCATGATTGTAAGTATCAATAAAAAAACAAAAGATATTAAATTATCTTCTATTTACCGTGATACATTTGTTAGTATTGAAGATCACGGATATACCAAGATAAATCATGCTTATGCTTATGGTGGCCCAGAATTATCTATTAGTACAATTAATAAAAATTTTGATATGAACATAACAGATTTTGTTACAGTTAACTTTTCTTCATTAACCAATGTGATTGACTTGCTTGGTGGTATTGAACTTGATATTACGAAAGAAGAATTGGAATACGTAAATGCTTATACAAGAGATGTTGCAAGAATTAACGGAATGGATTTCACTTATATTAAATCTCCTGGCCGTCAGAAAGTAACTGGTGTACAGGCGACTGGATACTGTCGTGTACGTTACACAAAGGGAGGAGATTTCACTCGTGCCGAACGACAGAGAACTGTACTAAAGGCAATCTTTGAGAAGGCTAAGAAATCAAATCCTGTTACCTTATATAAAGTAGCCAATGAAATACTGCCGCAAATTTATACCAGCTTATCTACTGGTGAAATTATAAAACTGGGTGCTGCTCTTCCATTCTACAAAATGGCTGACAGCCAAGGCTTTCCTTTTGAGAAAACGACGCCTACCATTAATAGACAATCTGTTGTAGTTGCACAGACTTTGGCTAGCAATGTTTCAAAATTACATGAATATCTGTTTGGCACTAGCAATTACGAAGTGAGTGGAACTGTGAAAGAGATTAGTGATAAAATTGCATCTTACTAAACGTTATCATGTATCAGAATCTTTATAAAAACAGAAATTAGAGCCCTAAATTGTATTAAGCTACAATTTTAGGGCTCAAATTGATTCCAGAAATCATCCAACCTTTCTCTCAGGGATGATAGGTTTACAATTTCATAAGGATACCATTCTTTTGGAAATAGCGCAGTATATTGATTCTGCATAAAACGCTCGTCCAGAAGAAGGATTGCACCAATATCATCTGTAGTTCGTATGACACGACCAGCCGACTGAAGCACCTTATTCATACCATTGTACAGGTAGGCGTATTCAAATCCTTTTCCTTCTCGTTCTTCATAATATGTCCGGAAAAATTCACGGTCATCACAAACCATAGGAAGTCCCGTTCCTACAATCACAGTCCCTATGAGTCGATCTTT
>DBKX01000027.1:649-8445 GCA_002297865.1 Lachnoclostridium sp. UBA739 | reverse complement strand
CTTCACTAAATATGCCTCCCATGACACAAAAACCAATCCGGACTTTCGCTGGATTTTCTTCAAAACTCTTTAAAAAATCTTCTCGTTCCCCTTCTGTCATATGATTGTTTTGTATGATAAATTCACTTTCCTTAAATTTTTCTTGCCATTCCAAGCCTTCTATAAGGTCATAAATTGTCTTCATATACTGATAGGATGGGAAAAACACAAGATAGTTTCCCACCTTTCTCATCACAAACTCATAAATGTAGTGAACTACTTTTTCATACTCCACGTAATTTCGACGAGCATATTTGGTACTCACATCTCGCGCAACGAAGATTCTTCTGTTCCTTACGTCAAATGGACTAGGTGCGTAAATGGCATAATCATCTTCTGTTCCTGCTAACTGTTCTTTGTAATACTGAATAGGCAAGAATGTAGCAGAAAAGAATACCGCACTTCTTCCCTTATCCAGACATACCTTCAAGTTATCCGATGGGTCCATACACTGGAGCTTTACAAAAAAACGTCCTTCTTCATCTTCATTCAGATAAATTTTATATTTCTCATTCATAATTTCATACATATTCATAAAATGAAAGATATCAAAATATAAATCCATTACTTTGTCCCGTTCTGGGAAATCTGTATATTCATTTAAGAAAATATCAAACTCTGTTGTCGCATTCATGACAGTAATCATAAACTGATCCACTAGCGAATTGGGATTATATTCTATTCCACTATCCTTTGCCTCTTCCCATTCTTTCCTCAAAAGTAAAAGCTTACGATTGCAGGCAGCTAACTTCTTATCTAACTTTTTACTACGAACCTTCACCAGTTTCTTTACCGCTAAAAAATCATCCTTCACCAAAATTGCGCTATACATTTCTCTGGCACGTTCCACTAGATTGTGAGCTTCATCCACTAAGAAACAATAATCATGCTTCTTTTCACTTTGAAAGAAACGCCTTAAGGCTACCTTTGGATCAAATGCATAATTATAATCACCTATTACCGCATCAGCCCACAAGGTCACATCCAAAGCCATCTCCGTCGGACATACCTTATAACGCAAAGCATATTCTTCGATTAATTCTCTGGTTATTTCATCTTCTGAAACCAGCATATCGTAAATGGCATCATTTACCCTGTCGTAATGTCCTTTCGCACGCTCACAGGATACGGGATTGCAATCAGGTTTCTCTAATACACAGATTTTCTCTTTCGCTGTCAAAGTAACTACTTTTAACTGCATTCCTTTGTCCCTTAGTATATGAAATGCTTCTTCCGCTACCGTTCTGGTAATTGTCTTGGCTGTCAAATAGAATATTTTCTCTACCAGTCCTTCTCCCATGGCTTTAACAGCTGGAAAGACCGTAGATATGGTTTTTCCTACTCCTGTAGGTGCTTCAATATACAGTTTCTTTTTTCTAAGAATTGTTTTATAAACACCTGTCACTAAGTCTTTCTGCCCTTCCCTATATTCAAATGGAAAATCTGCAGCCTTAATCGTACAATTTCGTTCATCTTCCCATCTAAGCTGCCAAACTGCCCATTTTGCATATTCCTCTACTAATTTCTCATACCATTCGGAGAGTGTTTCAAAGGAGAATACTTCTTGAAAACGTTTCACATCATCTTCTTCCAGGTTGCAATACGTCATCTGAATCTCAATTTCTTTTAGATTATTCTGCAAGGCATAAATATATCCATAGCATTTTGCCTGTGCCTGGTGCACTAAAAATGGTTCTTCCAGTTTCAGCACGTCCACATACATGCCTTTTATTTCATCAATGACTGTCTTGCCGTCTCTTGTAAAGATACCGTCAGCACGTCCTTCAACTACAAGGGAGAAGGCGATTCCGTCCCTTTCCATCGGTGTCTCCAAAGCAAGACTCACTTCAGGTCTGTAATCCCCACCCATTGCATTTTGTATTTTTCTGTGAATCTTGCTTCCTTTCTGCATCGCTTCTGTATCACGGACACCTTTACTTCCGACGTTGATATCACCTGAGCGCAGAATGAATTCCACAAGGTTTCGTACTGAGATTTTTACTAACCTTTTCCCCATATTGCCACCTTACTCTTCTATTACTTGAAGTATTTGATTCTGTACACAAAATTCAAGACTTAATACTTTGGGTACAGGATTTTTGTCGAACTTGATTGTAATTTTACCATCTTCCACTTTTAATATTTTCCCGGTTCCATAGGTATTATGACGTACTCTAGCATTTTCTTTCATGGCCACTTTATTCATTAAAAGTTCACCAACAAAACGAGAACACTGCAATTCTTTTTCATATCGTTCTTTCACATAGCAAATGGTTAAATTGTCCTTTGCCCTGGTCATCGCCACATAAAACATGCGACGTTCTTCTTCCATATCCGCTTCATTCACTGCTTTCCTGTGAGGGGTAATGTCCTCATTGGCATCTAAGATATACACATGTTCAAATTCAAGTCCTTTGCAGCCATGAAACGTCATAAAAGAAACACTTGGGGTCCCAGATTCCTCTTTTTTTCGAAGCTGATCTTTTAGATTAGTTTCATAATCTGCCATATAAGCAAACCACTCGTCATAGGTCTTAAAGTCCTTGGCTCCCTCCATTAGTTCATCTAAAACCTCATAGAACTCATCTGGTTTTACATTACGGAATGCAGCAAATTCCTTTATATAAGAATCGTAATCCATTCCTTTTCGGATATACTGAAGTGCCGCATACGGAGCCATAGAAGATAACATTTTTAGGTCATATTCTAATTTAAAGATACGCTCCACCATATAAGGCTTATCTTTATAGTAATCCCGAAGCTGTGCAAAATTCACCACAGGTTCCTTTAGACTATCTCTGGCAATATATCGTTTTGGACGGTTCATCACTTCCAAGAAGATGCTTCTGTCCATATTACCCTGGGCCATTTTGATATAGGCAATCATATTCTTCGCAATCCAATGTTCAAATATATTAGGCATAATATCTTTCATTCGGAACGGAATATTATACGCCATAAAAAGTCCTAGCAGCGAACGTGGCTGCTTATTGGTTCGAAAGAGAATTGCAATTTCATTTAAATCCACACCTTGCTTTGCAAGTTCTACGATTTCCTTAACAATCGCTAAATTCTCTTCCTTGCCAGTTGGATAACAGTTCACGCACACATCGTTTGCAGCCTTCCTGACTGCTTGAATATTTTTGGGGAATCGATGACTATTATTCTCCACTACACGAAGGGCTGCATCTACAATTTTCTTTTGCGAACGATAATTGTACTCTAACACAACCTGCTTTGTAGTCGGAAAATCTTTATCAAAATTTAGCATAATCTCTGGTTTTGCTCCACGGAAACGATATAAACTCTGATCATCATCTCCTACTAGAAATAGATTTTTCGTTTCACCAGCAAGAAGCTTGGTAATCTCATATTGCATTATATTACTATCCTGTGCCTCATCCACCATAATATACTGATAGCGTTTCTGCCACATAGCAAGAATATCTTTCCGCTGCTTGAACAGTTCCAGACAGTAAATCATCATGTCATCAAAATCAATTTTATTTAAACTTCTCAGTTTATTCTCATATTCTTTGTATACCGTTGTAAAGGATACTTCCGAACAGTTCAAAGAAAAATAATGCTCAATGTCAATTCCACTGCCTTTCACAAAACTGATTTCACTGATTAGATTTTCAATTAACTCCTTCTCATCCTCAACTTCAAAGTCCATTTTTGAAATAATCTCATGAATAATCTGATACTTCATATCTTCGCGTAAAATGTTATCTCCGCGAAATCCATATGCATATTTTAAGATATTAAAAAAGACTGCATGAAAGGTTCCAAAGGTAACCCCTTGTACGTCACACAATTTTGCAAAACGCCCCTTCATCTCTGTAGCTGCTGCCTTTGTAAAGGTAATAACAAGTATGGTTCTTGGATCGACTCCATGCTGTTCAATTAAATATTTTGTTCTCTGGGTAATTACAAATGTTTTCCCAGAACCTGGTCCTGCTAATACAAGCATTGGCCCTTTATTGTGTTCAATTGCTTCCTTCTGTGCCTTACTAAACTCCATGCCTATCCTTTCTATCCTTGCACATTACGTTAAACAGCACAGCAAATAGAACCCTATTCACTGTGCTGCATTATTTACTACTATTACTATACTATTTGGAAAGTAATTCAATTGCTGCTTTTACTCTTGCAATGGTTTCCTCTTTACCGATAATCTCCATGATTTCAGTTGCACCACCTGGTGTAGACTGTTTACCAGAAACTGCAGTACGAAGTGGCCACATTACATAACCGTTCTTATATCCATTTTCTTTTACAAACTCTACAAGACGTCCATATAAAGCATCGTTTGAATAATCTTCCTGCTCTTCCAATACAGGAAGTATTTCTTTTAATACAGCAAGAGAAGTTTCTTCATTGGTTTTCATCTTCTTGTGTGTATACATCGCTGTATCATACTCAGGAACTGCTTCAAAGAAGTCAATTAATTCTTTGACATCTGGGAAAATCTCAATTCTGGATTGTACCAGTGATGCAATTTTCTTTAAGTCATAATCCTTCGTAATTACTTCTTTGATATAAGGCTCTACGGCCTCATAGAATGCATCGAAATCCATTTTCTTAATGTATTCGCCATTCATCCATTTTAATTTCACTACGTCGAATACAGCAGGGGATTTGTTAATTCTATGATAATCAAATTCTTTTACTAACTCTTCTAATGAGAATATTTCTCTATCTTCTGCTGGACTCCATCCTAATAGCGCAACATAGTTTACAACCGCTTCTGTTAAGAAACCTTGTGCAATTAAATCTTCAAAGGAAGCATGTCCACTACGTTTACTTAACTTTTTGTGTTCTTCGTTTGTAATCGTAGGACAGTGTACATAAACAGGAACTTCCCAGCCAAATGCTTCGTATAAACGATTGTATTTTGGTGATGAAGACAAGTATTCATTACCACGTACAACATGTGTAATCTGCATCAAATGGTCATCTACTACGTTAGCAAAGTTATAAGTTGGATATCCATCAGACTTAATTAGAATCATATCATCTAATTCTGAATTATCTACTGTAATATCTCCATAAATAACATCCTTAAATGTTGTAGTACCTTCTGTTGGGTTATTCTGACGAATTACATAAGGCATACCAGCTTTTAAGTTTGCTTCTACTTCTTCTTTTGATAAATGAAGACAGTGTTTATCATACTTGGTAATTTCCTTTTCTTCACTACCTTCTACCTTGCTCTTTAAAGAATCAAGACGCTCTTTTGTACAGAAGCAATAGTAAGCTTCTCCCTTTTCTACTAATTCCTTAGCGTATTTTAAGTAAAGACCTTGTGCCTGTCTCTCACTTTGTACGTAAGGACCAAAGCCGCCATCTTTGTCTGGACCTTCATCGTGTATTAATCCAGTCCCTTCCATAGTACGATATATAATATCAAGCGCACCTTCAACAAAACGTTCCTGGTCAGTGTCTTCTATTCTTAAAAGGAAATCTCCACCTTCATGTTTTGCAATTAAATAAGCATATAATGCTGTTCTTAAGTTTCCAACATGCATTTTTCCTGTTGGACTTGGAGCAAATCTAGTTCTTATCTTCGACATATAATAACCTCACTTCTTTCAGTAAACATATTTAAAACATATATTTAAACAATCTGGTTTTTATTATATACTAAAAAATTTTTGAAATCAACCTTCGCTTTTTATCGCTTCAATCCCACGAATCCTAGTTTTTCCTTATTTAAAAATAATCAAATATCCTCATCTAGTTCAATCCCTTTTTTGATTTTCATTTTGGCTAATAGAAATCCCAACACTCCACCAGCTATAAGTACTCCTACTGAAACCCCTCCTATAAATGCAGGTTTTGCTAACAACGACCCTGTCGCTTGTGTTGTTTCTTCTGATTCTTTTGCATCTGAATTTTGCACTGTATCTTCTGTTAAAAACACCATCGGTACAAAATCTGTTCCAAATTTTATAATCATGATTTATCCTCCCACTATAATTCTTGTTACTCTTCTAGCAGCTCTCTTATACAATAACGACGAATTACAACTTTCCGAACAACAAAGACAGCCAAAAGAAATATTCCTGCTTCCAAGACAATAAAGATTGGGACACTAACGATACCTTTTTTTTCTTTGTCTACTGAACTATCTTGTTGATTTCTCTCCAGTTTTATCACATTCTCTGAAATATCTCCGGCAGACATTACCTTTCCGGTGAAGTGGTGTTTTATCTTCCCTACTCTTCCGTTACTGTCTTCGTAAGTAACAATCATTACTCCTGTTGCCTTTCCTTCTACAGTTGGTGTTATCTCCATTTCATGGCTTCCGCCTGAACCAGCCTCCACAGTACCTATAAATAGAGATTCCTTAGTAGGCGCAAAATCGCCTTTAATAGTAATTTCCACGTTATAGACCGATGATTTTCCATGATTGTTAAAATCGAATGAAACACTGTTTATTTCTCCATTTATTAATTCTCCATGGGCACCTGGCAATATATTGGTAAGTGCTGGTCTTGAGTCCTCTTCTACTTGAATGGTTAATGTCTCAGTAACTGTCAGTCCTGAAGAAAGCGAGTCCTTTGGTTTTTCCATTCCCTCATATTCATATTCAAACCCTATCTTTAATGGATACGCTTTGCTCGTACAATCTGCCTTTACCTTAATTGGAATATCTTTATGAACAGATTTCTTTGCTCCAATAGTGGGTATATAAAAACTGTTACTTCCTTTTGCTACCGAAAATGTTCCTGCATCATCAGAAGTAATCGTCACCTTAATATTATTCGCACTTAGTGAATTATGGGTGTTGGCAACATCGAATGCAAATGTAAATTCTCCGCCAGCTTTTACACTTCCATTTCCCGTTGAGTATTTATGAATAATCAGTTTTGGCACGCCAATAGATGCTTTATCTTGTTTCGCTTGAATATTTCTTATGTACGCCTTCGACGTATTAGTATAATCCGCACCATTACCATCCTTATAAGCAATTGTATACTCAATATTACTTAGTCCCTTTTCAATCTGACTTGATAAGCGGTAATGTAGTTTTATTACCTTGCTCTCGCCCGCATTTAAAGCTTTTACATAAACATTTGGGTTATCATCTAACGGCGTAAACGTCGCATTTGTAAGTCCTGACGGTGTAACCGTAATATTCTTTGCAGCTCTTTGCCCCACGTTTTCTAAACAAAATGAAAGTTCAAGCCTTTTTCCTGCTACTGGTGCTTTGACTGATTGTTTTACATTAGAAATAAGCAGCTTTGGTGTCTTTCCATTTGTTTTATTTTCCTCGGTACTTTTGCCTTGAACCTGAACATAAAAACTCTCCGTTTCTGTCTCATAGCTTGCTGCATCCTTTTTTGCTTTATAAGACACGCTAATTGTTAATTTTTTAGCACCAGTCACTGCATTTTGAGATCCCCTAATTGAAAATTTCAATTTTTTCTGGGAATTTGGCTCCATGGCAGAAATTTTCTGCGTTGTTCCATAATTCCCTGGAAGAATTCCTGTATCCTCAAATCCTTCACACGATACTTTTATGTCAGTAGCTTTTCCATCTCCCATATTGGCTAGCTTATAAACCACATTGGTACTTTCTCCACTCTTTAATTCACTTACACAATTAATATTAAAAACTGCAAGACTTCCCGTTCCACTCTCTTCTTTTTCTGCCTGGTAAGTCACTGGAATAGTATCAACAAGAGTATATGTTTGCATATCAGCACTTCCATTGCCAGCCAGAAATGTAATTGGAATATGATAAGTGG
>DBKX01000027.1:0-633 GCA_002297865.1 Lachnoclostridium sp. UBA739 | reverse complement strand
GTTTTCAGTACTTTTGTTTGCCGTTAGGGTAAATTTAAGCAAACAGCTCTCTCTGCCAATACTATGTACTTCGCTATCTGTACGTTCTCTAAATAACTTTGGTCTACCTTTCACTGAAAAAGGAGTATCTTTTGTTCCAATGGTAATCTTGTCCACGTTTTTTGTACTATTGGCTTTCAGCTCTAACGCAACTTCCTTCGTCTCCCCTTGGCTTAATGTGATTTCAGGTATTTCATTGTCTACATAGACATACCATTTTCCACCTTCACTGTTACTATCTGCTAAACATGTAATAGCACTGTTGTTCCATATACTTGCTAAGCAAAGCACAACTATACTCCAGTAACATAACAGTTTCTCTCTTGTTTTCATAACTTTATTTATTCCCTTTCTTCCCTTATTCTTTTCTCCTTCTGCCATCACTACATGAATGCAGTATTATCATCTACTTAATGATACAGTATCTCCTTTCATTTGACCATCTTTTTTTTGCTTTTTCTTATTTTGACATATATGATTTGTCGATTGATTCATTATAATGGAGCGTAGCGGAATTTCCTATCAATTGAAAAACCTGACAAGAACATTTCTATCCCTGTCAGGTATGTACAATCCAATTTCTAACTTTATACT
>DBKX01000430.1 GCA_002297865.1 Lachnoclostridium sp. UBA739 | reverse complement strand
AACATCAGCAAGAAACAGACAAGCGTATTGATGAGGTGTTCCGCAGATTGGACGAGGGCAATGCGAAGCCAAAACAGGGTGTTTTCTATAATGGGCAAATTTATGATGCCTATGCTTTCGTGTCAGATTTGATTAAGAGTGCGAAGAAGAGAATCATTCTTATTGACAACTATGTGGACGAAACAGTACTGACATTGCTTGATAAAAGAGAAGGAAGTGTATCTGCTGTCATCTATACTCAGCAGATTAGTCGCCAGTTCCAGCTTGACATTGACCGTCATAACGCCCAATATGCACCGATTGATGTCGAAACTTTCCGCCTATCACACGACCGCTTTCTCTGCATAGACGATGATGTATATCATATAGGGGCTTCCATCAAGGACTTGGGTAAGAAGTGGTTTGGTTTCTCAAAGATGGAGATACTTGCACCTAACGAATTGGTGGAACGAATAAACAGAGGGTAATCTGCGAATTGGGTGAAGAGCCTAAAAAAATCATATAACAACTAATATGAGATATAAAATTGTGGCTAAATATGAGATTAGAAAAATTTTTCACAGTGAAGAAAATAATAATAGCACTTAGCCTTTTGTGCTACTTTATGGCGTGTGTATTTCCACCATTCCATTATTCTGATATGGCTATTGATGATTTTTTCGGGGGCTTGTTTTGTGTTCTTTTCGGATGGGCTGGAATATTGTTTCACCAAGGATTTCTGAAAATATACTTTTTGGCATGGTATTCTAATATAACATACATTTTCGCTATTAGATATTTAATAAAGAGCAAATATAAACGTTTTTGTATCTGTAGTCTTTTCACACTTGGATTGAGCTTTTTGTTTGCATTTTGTCCTGAGGTCATAATAGATGAGGCAGGACATAAACAAAAGATAACAATGGCTGCAGGTTACTACTTGTGGGTTGCAAGTTTCTTCATTTTGCTTATTGGCGGAATATATATCCTGTTTGAAAAGAGCAAAAAGAAAGAACTATCCCCTAATCACAAGCGGATGTACCCCCTTGACAATCAAGGACATGTTGATTTATGCGGAAAGTTTATAAAAAGCATTAAGCATATACACAAATTTATAAAATGCGATTTCTCTAATTCATCATTCGCAACATCAAATGCCATATATTGGATTAAGAACAAAACATTTATTGATTCCGTATTTTCAAATACGACCTTCAATGCATTAGCAGAACATGGCAACAAGTTTTGCTGCTGTATTTTTGAAAATATAAACTTCAAAAATACAATCTTAGGATATGACTCTTCATGCTACACGAATTGCGTATTCAAAAAAGTTAAGTTCGGAGCATTTATAAAGCCGCAATTCAAAGATTGCAAGTTTATTGATTGTGATTTCTATAATGTGGATTTACAAGCGTCAAGTTTTGAAAATTGCGAATTTGTTGGTAAGTTGGAGAATGTATGGTTTAGAGGTGGATTCCCTACGGATTCACTAAAGAAAGAATTCGGCTTTGCCAAGCCGAACAAAATGTTGAATGTTTCGTTTGAGAATGCAATCCTGCACGATATTACTTTTAGTGACAACTGCGATTTATCTACCATAATACTTCCCAAACAAGGACAGTATTTATTTTTTGATAATTGGGACGAACAACTAAATATGATATTGGAAAAAGGAACGACAAACCAGCCTGTTAATATAGCCAATGATATTGCTTCTTTTGTTACTATATATAAGGTTCATTCTGAAAATCAAAAATACTATATTCTGAATATAGAAGATTTATTAAGAGAATACTCAGAAAAGTCTGTTGAAATCATTCGGCAGAACGCTACACAAAAAGCGGGAGCTGACATGCCTGATAAATATTGTAGGATTTGTGGATTCAAGCTAAGATTCTCTCCGTGGGGGAAAGATAATAATACTCCGACTTACTAGATTTGCCCTTGTTGTGGGGCAGAATTTGGATATGACGATTATACTCCCAAATCAATAAAGGCTTACAGGGAAAAATGGATAAAGTCTGGTGCCAAATGGTTTGATTCAAAAATGAAACCGGAAAATTGGAATATTGAAGACCAGTTGCACAACTGCATTAACATTAAGTAAAAAACAAGCAAAATGTACAGAGGGCAATTCAAAACAGGAAAAATGAAGTTCCTCATTTCCATGAATGAGAACATGAAATCTATTCTTGATAGGAATCATATAGATTGCAAGTCTTTGCAAAATGCAGATATTCCTTCAGAACTAAACAAGTATGTCGAAGGGGGAATAGAAAAAAGAAAAGATATAAATTGTTACACCTACAAGAACCTTGAAAATTTTGAACTTTTTTATCCTGATAATACAGGAAATGAATATTCAAACAACAAGGTACATATTGACACAAATTATGGTATAACAAAAGCTCTTGGAATAAGTTTGAAATTTGCATTTACAATAGCAGGCTTGTTGGATGCCTTTAATCGTGGCTTCGATATAGTTGTAAGTTACGATGGTGCAGAGTTTACAATTTCCTTCTATTGCAAAAGAGATGAAGAAAAATGGCTCATGAATGATTTGGATTTCTATACAGAAGAGGCTATTATGGTTATGACGACATGTAAATAGTTTACCTATAACTTTTATGGAGAGACCTATAATGAACGGAAATCTCATTATTTACCATATTGCTAATGAAAAAGATAATAAATTATAAAATCCAAACAAAATGACAACTAATCAAAATTTATTTTATACTTTTGCCAATGAAAAGAGTTGTTTGACAGCAAACGTATGCAGATTGCAGAACTTAGAACTGTTGCCAAACCATTACCTTTGTTGAGGTTAAAAGCTCATAAATAGTTCATTTTAAGCTATTCAGCAGATTTTAGCGTAATTTCCGATAAAAATTCGTACCTTTGCATTCCGTAGAGAATATTCACGGAAAGTAAAGGTATTCTTTATAGAATAGATTATAAAATAGATTAGTCGA
>DBKX01000031.1:1921-5248 GCA_002297865.1 Lachnoclostridium sp. UBA739 | reverse complement strand
AAAATGCACGAAGTTACATTTAAAACAAGAGTTAATGAAAGAATAGCATAATTGTTATTCTTATTTTTATGCTTATTTATGGAGAGTAGTTTTATACTACTCTCCTATTAATATGGAGAAATAACAACTATAAGCGGTTGGCGTTTGATGTCCTGTCAGTGGGACGTAGTTGAATTTTTTAGAGTGAGAAACCTTTGACTGATCATCTTAGGCATAGCAGATACTCGCACTGCTTTCTCACTCTATTTTACTAGAGATGTTTTGTGCGAGTGGAAAGCGAGAAATGAAATTATGGGACATTTTATAATGGATTAAGAACCTGTAAAAAATGTAAACGTGATTTACCAAATAACAGTTTATATTTTCCTACAGATAAATCATGCAAAGATGGTTTGAGAAATGTTTGTAGAGAATGTAATCCGAAATATGGTAGATTTTTAGAAATAAAACATAGAACAAACAGTAAATGGTCAGATGAAGATTTAGAAAAATTGAAATCTATTTATAAGGATTATACCAATGAAGAAATCATTGAAAAATTCTTTCCTAATAGAACTTCAAGATCATTAGAATCAATTGCTCATAAATATAATTTTAATCACAAAACACAAGAAACACTCAATAGAGCTTCTAAAGATGGAGCAATCAAAAATAGTAAAGTGCAAAAAGGTAGAATATTTTCAGAAGAACATAAGAATCACATAAGCGATGCTCAAAAGAAACGATATGAAAATTCAGAACAAAGAAAAATTGCAAGTAAAAATGCAATTAAGATAGGACTTGGAAAGAGCGATTTAGCACCTCTTTCTAAAAATCCGTTATATGGAGAAAAGAACGGACGATGGAAAGGCGGAGCTAGTGAACTTATAGAACAATTGAGAAGAGATATCATTGATTGGAAGAAATCATCTGCTGAGTTTTGTGATTACAAATGTATTTTTACTGGTGGAAGATTTCAAAATATTCATCATATTATTTCGTTTAATTCATTAATTGAGCAAGCTTTAAGTGAATTAAAATTGGATAGACGAAAAAATATTTCTGATTACTCCTCTACTGAATATGATTGTTTAAAAAATAGAATTTTAGAATTACACCTGAAAACATTTTATGGTGCTTGCATGTGTAAAGAATTACATACATTGTTTCATAAAGAATTTACTTATTATGATTCTACTTTAGATGATTTTATAAAATTTTCAAAAAGAATCATTGATGGATATTATGATGATTTCTTTAAGAAAAATAATTTATCAAAATCTATCAATTACAAATATATCGAATATTTAAAAACTAATAGTTAAACTAAAGGAGGTGGCGTTTTGCCAAGAAAAAGTAACACTGGTACTACGACACCAGCTAATAAGCAAAAAGGGAAAAAGGTTTGTACGTGTTGCCATGAACCAAAGAACATGACTGACTTTTATTTGTCATATAGTCCTATGTATTCTTTAGATAACAGGGTTCCAATTTGCAAAGAATGTTGTAAAATTTCTGTATTAAATGATGACGGAACTATTAATTATCCTAAATTTAAAAGCCTTCTCATGCAGATCGATAAACCACTATACTACGATTTGATTGCCAGTAGTGAAGAATCCTTGCTTAAAGAAAGTAGTTATCTTGGTGAGGATGCATTAAAATATAGAGGAAAAGAAATATTACAAAAATATTTTACTCTTATAGCTATGCGTCAAGACCGTCAACGAAATTGGGTTGATGCAGAATTAGAAGGACATATGCATCAAAATAATAATCGTACAATCACAGAAAAAAATGCAATTATAAATAAATATGCTCCATTGTTTTCTATGGAATGTAATTTATATCCTGACACATCTGTAAATGTAAATTCTGTATCTGATGAAAGTATTTCCCATTATGATTCTACTAAAATTAAAAAACCAAAAGAACCTTTAATTTGGAGTGATGAATGGAAAGGTAATTACACTGAATCAGATATTGATTATCTTAACTCATATTACGCAGGTTTGGAACGTGACTATAAAATCATCACCGAAAACCATAGAGACTATGCTCGTAAAATTGCAAAAGCAAGTTTGCAGATGGATAGAACTTTTGATGATATGATGAATGGCGTTGAAGGCGCAGATAAGAAATATGATAATGCTACAAAAGCATTTGATACTCTTTCTAAATCAGCAAAATTTAGCGAAAGCACCAGAAGCGTAAACGATGTTGGTATTAGTAGTTTCTCTAAAATTACCGAAATGGTTGAAAATCATAACTGGATTCCAGAGCATAAACCCATTGAAAAAGATGAAATAGATAAACTTCTCGATTATTTATCCACAATTAAGAAATCGTTATAGGTGATTATTATGAAATATATGACTGAATCACCAAAAGAGCGGTTACAAAAAGCTTATAAACAATATGTAGGTAGAGAAAATTTAGACAATCCATACTCAAATACTGTTATTCGAGAAGAAAGCATTGATTATGAAGCATGGACAAAGTTTATTTCGTATTACAGATATTATATCGACGAATTTGCAATTGATATATTGGGAATAAACCTTTTCCCTTTTCAACGTGTAATACTTCGTGCTATGTCTCGCTATCAAAGCGAAATGTTGATCGCATGTAGAGGATTAGGAAAATCATGGATTGTTGCGGTTTATTATATATGTGTTTCTATTCTTTATACAAATATTAAACTTGGTATTGCAAGTGGAAACTCAAAGCAAGCTCGTAACGTAATTATTCAGAAAATCAAAGGGGAATTATCCAAAAAAGAAGCTGTTGCTAGAGAAATAAACTTCCCTATTAAAACAGGTCAAGATGATTGTGTTTGTGAACTGAAAAACGGAAGTGAAATTCGTGCGATCACTCTCGATCAAAATCGTGGTGGTGATGGAGCGAGATCATGGCGTTTTAATATGATTCTTGTAGATGAAGCAAGACTCGTTAAAGATAATATTATTGAAGAAATTCTTATTCCTATGACAAAAACCAAACGTGAAATGGCAATTCGTTGGGGAATGAGTGAAAAAGGCAAAGTTATATTTATTTCTTCTGCCTATCTTAAAACAAGTCCTTTATATAAAAGATTTATGTACCATTATGAATCTATGATAAAAGGGAACAAGGATTATATGGCAATCTGCTTTCCTTATCAAGTAGGTGTGCAGGCAGGATTATTCGATAAAGAAGATATTGAAAAAGAACTCGAAAAACCTCAGATGACTAAAGATAAATTTGCTTATGAATTTGAAGGCGTTTTTGTGGGTTCAAGCGGAGAAAGTTATTATCCGTATGAATTGACTAATCCATGTCGTGTACTAGAAAGATGTGAGCTGCAAC
>DBKX01000031.1:0-1898 GCA_002297865.1 Lachnoclostridium sp. UBA739 | reverse complement strand
GTATTTATGTTGTTACACATGACGTTGCCGTATCTGATGAAAAAGGTTCTGATAACTCATGTACACATGTCATCAAACTAAAACCACGTCCAAACGGTACATATGTAAAAGAATTAGTTTACACCAAAACCGTCAATGGTATGAAATTAAATGCACAAAGAGACTTTTTGAGAGAATTGATCCACATTAGATTTCCTAATACTGTAAAATTATAATAGATGCTAACGGCGCAGGAGCTGGTTTACCAAGTATGTTTTATGAACCTTGGGAATACGTTAATCCCAAAACAGGGGAAATTACTGAATATCCACCGATTGTTTCAGATGATGAAAAAGATATAACATTATTGGAAAATGCTCTCCCACTTATAAGAAATGTACATGGTTTAAACGGATTTATAAATTTGTATTATCCATATATGAAATCATGTTTTGAAGATATGAGTTTGGAACTATTAATACCATCTGCGGAATTAGATAGTTTATATAACAGTGGTGGAATTTCTCACGAAGAGTTCTTTCAACACATGGAGCATGATATTTTACAAAGTGAACTTAGTAATATTAAACAAGATTTTACAGATAAAAATAATATGACATATACTCGTATTGTTTCTGGTAAAAAACGAGATAGAGCTACAAGTTTAATGTATGGATTAAGTTTTGTTTGTGAACTCGAAACAGACAATAAAAAGAAAATGTATAGAGCAAACGAAAATTATAAAGATGCTCCCATCTGCGCATCATCAGTCTCATTTTAAAGAAAGGAGGTTTTCATGTCAAAATCAGAAGAACCAGAATATATTGACAATCCTGATAAGGATTATAAATTAACAATCGCTTCAAGCGTACAAGATAATGATGGAGATGAAACCGTCCTTGTAACCGCAGAGGCAATTAAAAAACAGTCTGAAAATTGGATGTATGAAGCAATGCAAAGTTTTGATAAAGGTGGTCAACAATACTCTGTTAGGTTCAATGAAGCTTCGTCATACTCTGCTTCGTCAGAAACTACATTAGATGATATTAAAGAACTTGCGTTAAACGCTCAAAGTGATATATCTAAAATTCAGAAAATCAACCAATTAGTACGACAAGCTGAAAATGAAGATGATATTATTGGTAAGGTACATGAGTCTATTGAATCAAATCTTAATGCAAATGTCAGATATTCATTTGATAATCTTCCAGAGAATTATGATAAAGATTTAAAAGCAAAAGCAGAAGGAACAATTAAGCGTTTTCATAAAGAAGTCAATATCAATGACATTATGACTACTGCTATTACTTCTACATATGATGAAGGTAACTGTATTCAATATCTTCGATCTAAAAAAGCCAAAGGAATTTATCATCATGTAATTGACAAATATCCTTTAGGTGTCGCAATTATATCTGATTATTCTCTTAATGGAATCCCATATGTATTAATTGATACAACAGAATTATCAAATAGACTTCAAAAATCTACTCTTAAAAATAAAAAGAATAAACCACTATTCTTCAAAAATACTAATGAGGAAGTAAAAAATAACTATCCAAAAGAAGTTATTGATGCTTATGTTGCAAGAGAAAAATATGCAAGACTTGATATTAGGCGTACAGGTGTTAATCGTTTTGGAAATCTAGGCAGAACATATGGTTTATCTCCTGTCTTCAAGGCGTTAAAACCTAAAATTATGTTGGACAATTGTGATAAAGCAGATTCCATAAATGCAAAAGCTAAAGCAAAAAAGATTATTACTCAATTTATGCGTAAAGAAACAATGGGTGATACTTATGATAAAAAAGGTCTTGAGGATATGGCTTATGCTCATACTTGTTTAATGGCGGCATGGGCGAATCCTACAGTTGTATATACCCCACCTCCATGTGTTGAAAAGGTTATGTATGTAGAAC
>DBKX01000030.1:8756-10923 GCA_002297865.1 Lachnoclostridium sp. UBA739 | reverse complement strand
TTCCATTCTCTCCATACAAGGTATCGTTTCCTTCTCCTCCATACAGCTTGTCAGCTCCGTCTCCACCACGAAGAGTATCATTGCCCTCTTCACCATAGATAGTGTCATTTCCACCATAGCCATAAACAGTATCTTTTCCTGCTCCCGCTTTGATAACATCATCTGACTGGTAACCATAAATACTATCATTATCAGGAGTTGAGGCTTCTTCTAATATTCTAGCTTTAATGTATTCAACGTCCCAAACAACGGTATCATCAGACGCAAACTTTATTTCTTCCACAAGATATGATGGATTTAATGAGAAATAGTTATTAATCGTAATACTATCATCAGTCCCGTTAATGGATAAAACAAGATTCTGGTTAACACGTTTCATACTTACTTCACTAGGAATAACATCGCTATTAAATACCAAGCGGTCAATGTCATCCGCATATGCTCCACTTTCAGAAATGACATCCTGTCCGTATCCTTTGCCAAAGATATATGTGTCACTGCCATATCCACCATACAATGTATCATTTCCATATCCACCGTCTAATACATCATCTCCATATCCAGCACTAATGATATCATTTCCAAATTCACCAAGTATCACATCTGCTCCTGACGTTCCATTTATTCTATCATCTCCAGAAAATTCTAATGCATGTGCAAGTTCATCATTTCCATTCGTGATTTTTGCACTAAATACATTGTATTCGCTTTGTTCTACAAGACCAGTCTTAAATAAATTTTCAAGGAACTTGCCAAATTTCAATTTTGTGGCAACACCATCTTCTGACATTTCCTTAATGAAATTATCCGCAATTGTAGTTAAATCAAATACAACTTTCTTCTTTTCCGAATCCCATGTCAATAGAGCTTGTTGGTAGATATCCTTAAATGTTGTTTGTGCTTCTAACTGCTGATAAATGTAATCTACCATGTTATTGAAGGAACGTTCTAAAATAGTTGCTGCCTGGGCGATTGGATTGGAACCATAACGATCACTATAATATTCTTTACCATAAAGTTCTTCCAATGCTTCCAGTTTTCTTGCATCTGAAATATTGGTTCCACGGCTCTTAGGATCGATATCTTCAACATTTGTCCACTTGTAAATAAGCTGAACTACTAATTCTTTCTTCACTTTGTCATCTGTCTCAGCCATATACTGTTCTACAAGCTGTTTTAACTCACCAGATTCATCGCGAAGGATTGCCTGATGAAGACTATAGACGTTTCCTGAACCCTTGATGTCTGGTAATCCCTTAATATCTTCCGTTTCCTCTAACTCATCTGTCTTTGTAGAAATTGGATCATATGTAGTATGCATTTTATCTGCTTCAAACCAGATATCATGAACCTCAGAAACTGTACCATCCGTTTTTATAAAAGTACCTATTTGATTATGAGCACTTCCATTCTCATCAATCAAATCAGAATCGGTATAAGCAGTATGGATTCCTTTTATACCTGCTTCTTCCATTGTAAGAAGTTCACCCTCGTCAGTAATACCGTTTTGATTATCATCTTTCCATACACGAAGTTCTGAGAAAACAGAATCATTTTCGTCAATAATACCGTCTCCATTTTCATCATAGTCCGCCAAAGCAAGGAAACCATTGGCTGCTGCATTTCCGTCATTTAATAAGGTTTCATTGCCAAATAATTCGTTTCCTGTATTAATGATTCCATCTCCATCTACATCACGAACCAGTAATCCATCGCCTGGTCCAACCCAGCCCATTTTTTCTTTGAAACCATTGGAATCAAAGTCGAAATTAACTCCATTTCCAAGTGAAATCGTCTTAACTCCATCACCATTTAAATCAAGTACAATTGGGTCAACTCTGATGATCAAGTGGCCTGCTTCGTCAAAGTCTAGGAAGTTATCCCATAACCAGTCGTTGAACTTCTTGCCAAGCCAGTCGCCAGCCATAAAGCTTAAAATAGAACCACCTGCAAGAACTGCTAATCCTAAAAGCGGATTCACAATGCAGGCTGCAGCAGCTAAACTTGCAACTAGTCCTTCCGTTGCTGAGGACATTGCTACACCACCAAGCATTCCTGCTCCCCAGCCAGTAAGCTTTTTGCTTCCAGCCTCGTAATTTCCATTTTTATAATCCTGGTACGCACTTGCTGCTGTCATTCCAAAGCTTGCAACAACTCCAATACCACC
>DBKX01000030.1:7993-8710 GCA_002297865.1 Lachnoclostridium sp. UBA739 | reverse complement strand
AATACTTAGAAACTTTAGCTAAGGTATCATTGTATTTTCCATAATTTGCTAAGAATTTTGACAACTGAGGAGACATTTCTCCCTCTTCTGTCACTCCCTTGTTCATAGCATCCATGATTTTCGTTGCTAATTTTAAATCCTTATTATTAGCGAGCATATCGGCAATACCCGGATACTTCTTTACCAAAGCCTCATCACTTGCAAAGCCGAATTCCAGTTCGCCAATCGTCATACTTCCCTGCTTTGGAAGCCCCTTATTAAATTCTGAGACATCTCCCCCAATTGCAGTGGCATCCACTCTCGTTGGTACTAATTTTCCTTGTCCTGTATTTGGATCATATGTAATCCCATAATCTACTTTTACATCTTGCAGCTTATCTAACGTATTGAATTTCCATGTGTCCGCTAAGAATTTTTGAGCATCTGCTTTGGATGCCAAACCATATTTATCGTAATTGGTTAGCATATCTGCAACCCTTGCTTTATCAACACCCCAGATTGTACGAATATTTTTGTTTTCCAGAATGGCATCCAATTCTGTTCGAAAGAAAACCTTACCTGTATCTGTATTAAAAAGTAATGGGTCCACATTACCGCTAGTTGCACCTAACATTACCTTTTCCGAAACAAAATCGTTCAAAGATAAGTAATTTCCATACGATGTCTTCCCCCAGTTCTTCCCATTTATTATAGTGTCACTTATCTTACCTGCATCTG
>DBKX01000030.1:0-7951 GCA_002297865.1 Lachnoclostridium sp. UBA739 | reverse complement strand
AACATCTGCTCCTCCAACTACATTTTGCAAGCCTTTTTGAAAATCACCATTGTTTAACAATTGCCCTGCTTCGTAATTGCTTATGTAAGAATATCCTCCACCCTTTGTCATTGCATCTGCAATCTGGTATGCCGGAGTGTAATCATAACACCCGCTATAAGGAATCAATTCGGTTCCTGCCTTACCTTTGAAATCTAATTCTCCAATTTTTTCTTGCAATTCACCAATAAATTTATTCAGCTGAGAATCTGTCATTTGTCCAGCCCCAGCAATACCATTTTTAGAGCGATAACTGTCTAACCAATCTAATATTTCTTCTATACCTGTACTCGCCACTACACTGTCACCTCCGAATTATTTATTACTCTGGGAAAAAGTCAATAATTGTTTTTATATATTCCGTTGTAGAATAAGCAATTAATGCTTGTTTCATTTTTTCATAGAGTTTTTTCTTGTCACCAAGGTAAATTCTATCCATTCTAACTGACTCAATACTCCAATGTGTCTCACCAGACAAACAGCGTTCATAACCATGCATATAAGCAATTCCTTTTGGATGAATAAACGCAAAAACATCTGGCTGTTGTTCCTCTCTTCCTTTTCCTGCTGCAATGGCAACAAGACAATATTTCTTTTCTTCGTCAAAAACACAATATCTGAAACCTACAAGTGTTCCATCATAAGGATTTTTTAATTTATATTTGTTTTGTAATCTTTCTCTTTCTTCCTTTGGATTGGTTACTAATTTAAATGTCATAATTACCTCCTTGATGTTTAATTCCTTTTTTGTCGCAAATACACCTCCCTACACCCCAATAATCTTTGTATATATTGTCTGAATCGTTATGCTCTTAGTTCAGACTAACAAAGTGCAAAATAATAGCCATAGACAATAGTCTCTTAATTCAGACTATTAACTATATCCTTAAAAGATATAATAATGAGTATTTATTCTCACATAATACTATATAAATATTATACAGAGCCCACCAATACTTGTAAATACAAACCCATGATAAAAAGTAATATTTCCCCTTAGAATATGGATGTATGGCAAAACTATTCTTCTATAATTTCAACGCCTCTTCAACCAACTTAAATGTATCTTCTATGCTACGATTTTTTCCCTAGTTAACACTTTAAATTTAGATTTCTCAAAGAATTTTACATAGTCGGCTAATTCAAGATTGAGTTCTTCCAAGGATAAAAAACAGCGTCCCTTTACAAACTCAGTTTTTATGATTTTGTACGTTGCTTCAGCTACTGCATTGTCATAAGGACATCCTTTCATACTAAGGGAACGTTGAATTTGGAAACTTTCAAGTATTTCATCAATCAGTTTGTTCTTAAACCCATTTCCACGATCCGTATGAAATATTTTAATCTGATTTAATAATATCGCATTTACGTTTTCCATTTAAGTGGAGCTGTACCAATTGATTTTTAAATTCATCCGTGTAAATACGTCTTGGTCTTCTAGTTTTATTTTCAGTCATGGTTTGTATTCTCCTTTATGAATTGATATTATTCTACATGACCTAAAAAAATGTCCAGTTAATTGTAACCTATCCATTCCTTATTGAGCAAATCCTTATACTTTTTCTTCTGTGTGGTTCTGAGAATAATTCAAGTTAATAGATAAGTACACATTTTCTCTAATGGGAATCTTTTTCTTTATATCAATAATTAATCAGTATTCCTATGTAAGGTTTATTATCATAACCATGTAATATACTTCACTACAAATACCATGAAGTTTCTTTAAGTAATTTGTATCCATTTTAATAAATTTCACTTTATCGTTAATGCTAAACATTTCTTTCTCCTAAAAAATATGGGCTGTCGCACCAAGTAATTAGTGCGACAGCCCCTTTGAACCTTTTTTACACCATCATTTTAGGCTTGCTCCACAGATTCAGTTTTGTGCCAATCCCTTTCTTCAAAGCATTTCTGTAAACCATTGTTCCCCATGCTACATCTTCTGTTGGCATACCACCTACTGAATATATTACAATCTCTCCCTCTTTTCTATGTACAGGAATATTTCCTAAGAGAACATCTCCTAAATCATCTATCTGCTCCGATTTCATTTTCTTTTCTGCAATTAAATCTTCCACTTTTACTGCCGGAATTGGAATTGTGTTGTACGCATTCGGATGCATCTCCTCTTCCCATGCCTCATAAAGCATAATATTATCGGTCACGGTTCTTGCCCTATTAATAATAAAATCATCATCAAATCGGAGAGCAGCCGTTGATTCAATAATAGCACCTGGTTTAATCCATTCTTCGGAAATATAAGGATACTGACTTGGATCCCCTGTCGGTGAAGAGGTAGATACGGATACAATATCTGAATTTCTTACTGCATCTTCTATGGAATCAACTGCATAAACTTCTACTTCTGGATATTCGGACCTTACATGTGCAAGAAACCTGTCGATTGATGCCTTCCCACGTCCTTTTACTTTTACTGTTTTTAATGTTGGACGAACTGCCATCGCTGCTGCAAGTGCTGTTTTACTCATTACTCCCGGCCCTACTATGCCTATTGTATCTGCATTTTCCCTTGCAAAATACTTAAAGCCTACCCCTGGAACTGCTCCTGTTCTATATGCCGATAAAATATTGGCTGACATAAAAGCAAGTGGCGCGCCTGTATCCTTGTCATTTAGAATTAGCGTTAAAATGGATCTTGGCAATCCTTTTTCCTTATTATTTACGTTGGAACCATACCATTTCACTCCTGCCATATCAAATTTTCCTCCTAGATAAGCAGGCATTGCCATAAACCTCCTGTCTGGTCCGTCTACTGGCATTTCTGGAAATGGTGAAGATGCTGGAAACATAACCATACTTCCATGTGAATTGCCATTTGCTCCACCCATACGGTAATCTCCTATCTTCATAAGCTTAAACATTTCCTCCATTGCTTCTACGCAGCCCTTCATATCTTTTACTCCCGCTGCAATCATATCATCTTCATTTAAATACAAAAAATCAATCTTTGGATATTCCATACTTATCTACCTCTCTTGTATATATTATTTTTATTTTCTAACTTCTTTTACTCTTCCATGGGTTATCATATAAAGATTATTTTCCATTGCCATTACTTCATGAATTGGAACAGGTGTAAATAACTTGCGTTTCATTACTTTCTTAACCCAAATGACCGTGTAAATTGCCATTACTAGAAAAATAGCTCCATCAATGGCATAGATTCTTAACCGTGTAGCTTGATCCCCTGCAATATTCCAAATCATAAATACATTTCCCAGAATCCCTATGGTAGGAAATACAGGACCAAGTGGTACTTTAAAATTTCTTGGTGCTTTTGGCATTCTTTTTCTTAAAATCAAAACATTCAGATTGGATACAATGTAAGCAATCATCCAGAACACACACCCTACCAGTATCATAAAGGATAACTGATCCGATGAAGAAAGCCCGGTGGCATTTACTATTATCATAAAACCACCTATCATAAAAATTCCCACATATGGTGCTCCCTTTTTATTTCTCTTCTGAAATACAGCAGGAAGCAGATTTATTTTTGCCATTCCTGCACAAATATAAGAAAGGGAACTTAGAACAGAATTTACTGTACTAATCACTGCAAATATAGATACTAGTATCATCCAAAGGGCACCTATTCTTCCAAGAAGTGATGTCCCATAAAATATATGAGGAGAATTGCTGTTAGCAAGTGTTTTCCATTCTGTGTAATTATGCATACCTAAAACAACAATCATTTGCATGACGCAAACTACTACAAGGCTTAAAACCATTCCTAATGGCACATTTTTTCTCGGATTATTTACATATTTCGCAATTGGAATAATAAATTCACATCCAAGAAATAGGAAAAATGCTAATCCAACCATAGGGAAAATACTAGAACATGATGTCGTCAGCACCCACGGCTGAGACACCTTTTCTCCTGTCCCGATTCCTAGGATTCCTATTACTCCCATCGCAACAAGTGAAATAATAAGTCCATATGCAACAAAATTCTGAATTTTGGCAAACATATCAATCCCATTGAGATTGGCTATAATAAGAATCACCAGTAAAATAATACAAAATCCATTGGATGGAATCTTGGTATCAAAAACGGATGTTATCGTATTGCCAAACATCGCACACTCCACACTTCCGGCTATTGCATTGCATACCAGATATCCTCCTACCATAGTAATGATTGCTACAAATGGTCCCATACATGCCAATGTATACTGGGCAAGACCACCTGTAAGATTGGGCATCAACGCATTCAACTCTGCCATAGACAACGCTGTAAAAATATTAATGATACAGGCAATTAGCATTGCAATAATAAAACTGACTCCTATGGCTCCTGCACCTTGCCCCAATGACATCAGGCAGCTAGTTGCCACGATTAACCCTGTACCTGCTGCAATAACACTTGGTAAACCTAACTTCTTTTTATCCATAATCCTCTCTCCCATTTTCCTGCTTTTCTGACAATCAGAATAAAGTGTGAGTGTTGCCGTTTTTTTGCGACTAATTTCCTTACCCATTCGTGTGCATCCAAGCCCTGTTTTTAGGGGCTTTTTTAACTTATAGGGAAGGACTCGCAGAGGACTTTCCTATAAGTCAAAAAAGCGTCCGACATTACCTGTCAGACGCCTTTGTCTCTATTTTTCCTTTTCACTTTTCAATTGATTATGTAGTATATCATACACGACCATTCAGAAACCTGGGTTTTACAAAAATCTTGTTTCTTGTATTTTATTGATATAACTTTGTTCTTCCACCAATTTAAGATATTTCTTTGGAGTTATCCCTGCATATTTTTTGAAATCACGTATGAATTGTGGCTGATCATAATATCCCAAATAAACTGCTGCATCTGTCATTTTATCTGGTGCTCCGTAATTTAAAAATTCAAGTGCTCGCTGAAACTGAATAATTTTACAAAATGTCTTTGGTGAAAAGCCCATTTCTTCCATAAAAACTTTATTGATATATCGTTCTGAATACCCCGTATATTCCTGCATTTCGGATACTTTAATCTTTCCATCGGATTCATATACCATCTGCTTTACAGATTGCACGATTTCCTTTTTTCCATATGGCTTTTGCCTGTACCTTTCTGCTTTCGTATAATTTTCTAAAAAAACACGGATTCTTTGATCGAAATCTTCCTCCTGCTCAAGCTTTTTCAACCAACCTGTATCATTTTTTAAAATAGCTTCAATGGGAATCTTTTGATTCAAAAGGTCCCTCATTGTCACATTTAAAAATTCTGGCTGTACACCAGGCATAAAACGAACTCCAAAAAATTCTTTCTTCCCTGTCCATTCTTCACAGGAATACATCAATCTTGTTCCACAGGCATACCCTTGCATTTTTCCTTTCTCAAATTCAAAAAAGAGAGCGATACATCCATCGGGAACTGTGCGTAGGGGCTTATCTTCCTCTAAATAGTAGGTATAGAAATGAGATATTCCTTGTTGAAGATAAACTTCCTGGTAAAAATCTTTCGTATCAAATACAAAATATGGTTGTGTCGGTTTCAGCTTATCCTTTTTCCAGAACATAATAATCCTTTCATGATACACTTCTTATATCACTAGATTTTAGCTCGAAATCGATCATAACGCAAGTCATATAAATCAATGGTTGTGGTTCCTGTTGTAATAAGTTCTGCCAACTGATCTGCTGCACCTGGTGCGATACCAAAACCATGTCCTGTGAATCCACAGGCAAGCACAAGTCCTGGAACTTCAGACACCTTGCCAAGTACCGGAACACCATCTGCACATTTATCCATCCAGCCTGCCCATGTTCTTACAATCTTAGCCTTTGCCAGATCCGGAAAATACTTTATAATACCTCTGCATATGCAAGGTGCCGTCTTTGAGTAACAGATTGGTGTTCCATTATCTTTGGTAAATCCCTCAAGTCCTGAAGAACCACCAAATACAAAGGAACCATGCTTTGTCTGATGTCCATAGAAATCGGCCTCTGCTGTCCCAAGCATCTGATCAAACATATGAGGCTCTGCTTCTGTTACTAATGCCTCCAGCATCGCTTGCTGCATTGGAATGTCGATTCCAACAGTAGCAGCGATTGGTCTTGATTCATATCCTGCTGCAAGAACAACCGTTTCTCCTTCATATGTATTTCCTGATGCACAAACTACCTTTCTAAGTTTTCCCTTTATCTTTTTTAATTCTATAACCTTCTCTCCCGAAATGAAATGCACTCCAAGTTTTCGAGCTGTCTTATAATACCCTAATGTTGTAGTTAAAGGATTGGCATGACCATCTGTTGGACACCAGCTCGCACAAGTCACTTCATCTGAAAGATATGGATTAATACGGCGAACTTCATCACCATCTATCATTTTTACATCAAGTCCCACCTTTACGGCACGTTCCGTAAGTCCTGTTAATATCTGTTTATGCTTTTTGGTTTTTCCAAGTCGAAGATTTCCATCTTGATGGTATTCACAGTCTACTTCTAATTCTTCTGAAAGAGTCGGCCAAAAATTCTTAATTCCATACATAACCAATGGAAGTTCTCTTGGATCACGTCCTGACTGGCGAACTCCACCTCCATTTCGACTTGAACCTCCATTTCCGAAATGATCGGAGCCTTCTAAGCAAATGACACTTACACCTCTTTTTGCAAGATAATAACTAATTGCACATCCGATAATTCCACCACCAATTACTACTACTTCTGCTGTATTACTCATTTTCTTCGCCCTCCTTTGTTTCATTTGCAAAAACATACATTTCAATCGGGCGCATTGGCACTCTTGATGTTGCTGGCTCTAATTCCGCTGGCGATACTCCAAGTTCTCTCGCTACAATTCCTTTTACAAGCTTACTGCAAGTCTGTCCCTGACATAGTCCCATACCAGTTCGTAAATATCTCCTGATTTCTGTCAATGTCCACATTCCTTCATGCACTGCTTTTCTAATCTCACCCTTTGTGATTTCTTCACAACGGCAAATAAGCATATCATCATCTGGACCTGGAATGAAAGGTCCTATATTTCTTGTTCTATCATTCACTGAATTCATATCCCTTATCCTCCTGTCCTGCTAAGCTTGAAAGAATCGTGCTTTCATCGCATATTCCGTCGGTACCCTCATGGTTAACAAACTTGTCTTGTCATACGCTTTGATGCTCTTAACACTCACTACCTCTGCATCACATATCTTCTTTCCATTTCTTCCAAGAGCATTCCCTTTTCTTCCTGCCTCTGGAAGAGGAAGAAATTCATATGGAATGGTAACGGTTGCGGTTCCATCTCCACAATCTTCATCTACAAGGAAAATGGCTTGTCCTGAACAACTTGCTACGCACATACCACAGTTAATACATTCCGAACCATCCACTACGATTGGAAGGGATGTAATATTGGAACCTATCGAAATACATCCCTTTGGACAGGCATCCTGACATGGATTGCAAGGAATATTCTGTGTACACTCCATAACTGGATGAATCCCAGCTTTATGGGTTACCCCTGGGAACCTTTCTATCTCATCATCTGCTACATATCCATTTTTTAAGAGGCATGTAGAAATCTTAATGCCTTCCTCTGTTTCTTCAATCACCTTTCCTCTATTCTTTGGTGCAAACATTCCTTGACGTAATCCATCAAGTGCTTTATCTAGTGAAGCTAATTCTGTATCTAATTCTTCTTTTTCTACATATCCCAGATATTGAGATGCCACAACTCCTGCCATACGTCCTTCAATCATCGCAGACGAAGCTTCTTCTATTCCAGATACATCTCCTGCTACAAATATTCCCGGCAAGGATGTTCTTCCGTATGCATCACATATAGGTACTTGACCTCCTCGCTTTGGATTATCTTCCATCTGGCAGCCTGCCATTTTAAGTAGCTGTGACATAGGAGAAAGTCCAACTGCAAGGCAAATTGTATCTACATCAAAATGTTTCT
>DBKX01000393.1 GCA_002297865.1 Lachnoclostridium sp. UBA739 | reverse complement strand
TTAACGAACTTAGAGAAATCCAAAAAAGAAACCCGTTTATAAAGGTCATACAAACGTCAACAAAACAAACTGTTGGTGAATATCTTAACAAGGATACACATGCACGTGACACATGGTTTCCTGTAAATGCAATTCTCAATAGTAAAACATTGACTGAGGGTGCAGGTCAAGTGAGATCTATTTCACGACTTGCATTTGAAACTGTTATTCGGGCAGGGAGAATTGAGCCGTTACATGAGGCGATTCAGAGTCTCTATAAAGTTGAAACAGACAAGGTCGATCAGGCTTTAAGAGTTGTGATTGTTAGCTCATTGGCTGGTGGCACCGGTTCCGGATTGATTTTACCAGTTGCTATGTATGTTAGAAATTATTTAGCAACTCATTTTAGACAGAGCGCTAATATTACCCGTGGTTTCTTTGTGCTGCCCGAGGTTTTTTACGAAGTAATATTTGGACAGACAGAACGAAATAATTTGAAAGCAAATGCGTATGCAACTCTTCGTGAATTAGACGCTTTTCTTATGAAGGGTGACGCAACTCTTCCTGAACGTTATGCAAAATCTGTGCGTATGCAGTTTCCACGTGCAGCATCTGATGGTTATGAAGAATATGATGTCAGACCATATGATTTTTGCTTTCTCTTTGATGCACAAAATGCAGAAGGAGGTAAGCTGAATTCATTTGATCAGTACCTTGATCATGCTGCAAATTGCATTTATGCACAGTCAATTGGTCCCATGAATAAGCGTAGCAATTCTTCTGAAGATAATACTATTCGTAAGTTGGCTAAAGAAAGAGGAAGAAATAGGTATGCCGGTGCAGGCGTCTCTATGCTTATTTATCCATTTGAAGACATCAAATCTTTTATTGCTTTAAAGTGGGCGAAACAATGCATTTCAGAGCAATGGCTTGTATATGATAATCTATACAAGGAACTTTGTAAAGAAAATGAACAGAAAAGGGAACAAGGACTGATTGCCAGAGAACAGTCTCCTGCATCTTTCTATGTAAATCAGGTAGAGGCTGCGGCAAGGCATGATGATTCGTTTGCTAAGGCAATTATTAAATCCACTGGAAAGTACATTGATGGCGTTACAAGGGTATCTGATAGATGGAAAGAATATGTCAATGCAATTATGGCAAAGGTCGAAAGAGATCTTGAAGAGGGTGCTTCCGATCTCGGTTCCGAGGCAAGAAAAGAAATTTATGCACTTGAAAATGACTGGGAAAGCTACGCCAATGCCTATGCTACTGCCGAAAAATATCGTTTGATGTCAAATGCCTATTCCGAAGAGGCGTCTCAATCAATTGCATATTCATTGTTCAAAGGTTCAAAGGCGGCCTCTGATTGTGGACAAGACTATAAATTAGAAACATATTTAGCTGGCGCAGATAATAAATTTCTTCATCCTAATGCTATCAGATTTATGCTTATTAAGATTCTTGAACTTATGAAAAGGCAGAAGGAATTTATTGATGAAGAAAGAAGTGACAGCAAAGAATATTTTGAAAACTTTGAGAAAAATACATTTGATAATCCGGAAACGGAAGACATTAGAGAGACAGCTAGCGATTTAGTTGATCGCAAGATTTCTGTTTTCAACAAGTGGACAAATCATCCTACCGGTGATCAGGAGGAAATAAAGAGAAAGCTTAAGGCTTTTGTTGATGCGATTGGCGACTATCAAATTCAGTGTACTAAATCATTCGTTCTTGAGCAGGGAATTGACTATATAGAATCATTGATTAATGCATTTGAAAGTTTTTATATGACCTTTGAAAACAAGGTTGATTCTCTTGATAAAAGTATTGCTGATATTTATAAGAAGTATAGTGATAGTAAAGGGGCTACAGTGCGTTATGTATGCGCATCAAAAGAGTGCCTTGAAAAAATTTGTGAGAAAAAACCATATATGGGAAGTTCTATCGCTATTGATTCTGAATTGGCCAAAGAGATTTATTTGAAAGTTCTGGAATATTCGCTAAAAAAGGATAAGCCAAAAAATGATCAGTACTTTAACGATTTGTTTGACGAAGGCATTATTGGGTAATTTAAAGATACTATAATGTGCAATTACGGAAGCGAGTTGGATGTAGATATTATAGCGGCTATTCGAAACGAGGCTGTTTACGAGAACGGATATGAGGAAGAAAGTAATGCAGATACATTGATAAATCAATATATTTGCAAGACAATTGAGGATACTCGAAAACTTTCTTGCCCGTTTATCGAAAGCCCTATGGGGGAAGCACGTGAGCCTATAGATGCTTGTACATTCAATATTTCGCTCAAACCTGAAAAGGGAGATGATTCGCCTAAAACAGAGCTCATTAGAAAAGAACTTATGAACCATGGTGGAGAACCTGATGAAGATATCTCGAAGTATGTGATTATGTTCTATCAGTCCTTTTATGGTCTTAAAGCAAACGATTTAAGCAAATTTGCTCCTCTGGAAAAATCTTCAACGTACACCAGAAGCAGTGGTGAGTACTTTAAAGCGTATTATGAGCTGGTTCATGGAATTCATCCCGAAGCACATCGCAGCAAGGAGATTAGCCCGCATATTGACCGTTGGTGGCATATTATAACAAAAATGCCAGATCTCGACGAAGACAATCAGAAAAAGCAAGAGTATGACATTTATGCCGCGTTTTTCTGGGCTATTTTGAGACGATACATTGATCTTTCCGATGAGGGTGCTGATCAGAAAGTTTATAAGCCGCGTACAACATTACTTAAGATGGATGATGATACGCTTATTGTTTCTAATGGCACCGAGTGTGATAATTTATATGAAGTGCTCGATGCAATTGCAATTTATCCTGAGCTAGTAGAGAGGATTCTTTCAGATGTTGAGTCAAGAACAGTAGATGATCTTAACGAAAGCGCGGCGCTTGAAGACGGTATCTTGTACTCGGCTTTGAGGACATATAAAATTTATGAGCCTGGTATCGGTGCAGAAAACTCTCCTTCAACTAGTATTTTCGATCTTCCAATGCTTATGAAAAAATCTGCGACTTTGGATGTANNCGTTATTGAAATTCTCAGGGTGGAATTAGAAGAAATCAAGAAGTATCTTTCTAGATTTTGCAACGCCAAAGAGCTCCCTGAGGTAATGGGAAAACTTGTTATGGAGCAGTTTGATAAACATATGGAGGCGGTTGCTATAGAAAGCAAAATACATCCTTCTATCTACAGAGAATCATTGTTTGTAAAAACCTGTGATACAATTTCAAGTGCACTTTCTGAACTGGGGCTTAAGAGGGAAGCAAACAATATTCTTGAGAAAGCGGATAGCTTAAGATAATTTGTCCAAAGTTTTTCGAAGGTGGTGATTCATACGTATTCTGTTATTATCCAAAATGCAAAAACAATAGAGGAATTTACAAAATATCAGCCTTTGTTTGCTGACGCATTAAAAAACAACAGGATAGGTGTATGTAAATGGAACGAATCCGGAACCACTATTGAAACAGCTCTTCCAGAATTGTGCTCATTGATAGACGATAAGGAAGACTGGCGTGCAATTATCGTCAGATTTATTGACGATAATTGCATGGCCATGTGCCAAAGTGTGCCACAAAATCCCTATGATTTTTTAATTAATAAGGATAACGGTGATGAGGTGCACGAAAACGAAGTCCCATTGGTAAGGCTCACTCAAATGTTAGGTGGGGTCCCTCCGCTTGAAGTGAGATTTAGACCAGAGGTGATTAAAGAAGAGCATATGGCGCCGAGAACAATTTACACACCTATTATCGACGAAGAAAAAGAAAAATCGCACCAAGCATTGGTCAAGAAATATCAATTTGACGGTAGGGCTCCTTCATCTATTATTATTGTTACTGTAAGAATTCGTGATGATAAAAATGAGAATGATGTATGTAGTGTCTGGAATTCGCATAAAGAATCCGAAAGCTCTGAGTTTTGGAAAAGGAATCAGTATCCAAGCGCATGCAGATTTCTTGTGTACGACTATGAGAAGCTGGGATCAGTTCAAAGAGATGCTGATAATTTTAATTTCTGGCTTTCCGTTATGTTGCTCTCTACTAATGAAATAGACCCTGCAACATTACAGGCGTATCGCCTTTATACAGTTAAGACCATTATTGACAAGAAAATGATGGCAGAATCATTTCAATTGGTGTCTGAGCGTCTCAGAGGTGCTAAGCATAAGCTGGAAAGGGAAGTACGTAAAAATATTGAAAACCAGATCTGCTCGGAAGAAGAGTTGCCTGAATATCATATTGAGGTTTCGGTTGCGTTGAAACTTCCTGAATCAGAAAATAGAGAGATTAAAAGAAAATCATTTCATATTTTGTCTGACGGGGCTCTGTCGGATGTTGCAGTCTGGAATAAGCGATGCGAATCAATTGAGGATGATCTTGTCAAAACTGTTCGTTCTGCCGAAAGAACGCTTGATCAGACTGCGGATAGAATGAGAGATGTATGTTCTTTTGAAGAGAATGAGGTTGAACCGTTAAATAAGTATCAAGAAGAAGATTTGCTTCGAGAGACAGATGAATTGTATCACGATATTGTCAATATCCAAAGTGATCTGCCAACGGATAAAGTATCTGATGACGATGAACTTGTGGAGGCTTCCGATTTGGTCAAAGAGAATCTAACTGGGAGGGTAACAAAAAAATCCGCGGTTGCTTCTTGGGGTATTGTTAGTTTGTTTTTACTCCTTTCAACGATACCTGCAGCTATTTTGAAGACAAAAGAGGCGACTTCTGATTTTTTTATTTTAGCTGTCATAGTGCTGGTTGCCATTACTGTTATTGCGTTATGTGCTTTTTTCGTTCTGGTTTCTC
The DNA here is from genome assembly GCA_002297865.1 of Lachnoclostridium sp. UBA739. Next base: position 106 of record DBKX01000393.1, on the reverse strand, counting down.
AAAAGTTCAAGCTGAATGAATTAATAAAAAGGTACAATCAAAAGATCAAAGCAACTTTTAATAAGCTTATAGATAATGCAGATGATTATTCTAAGTATATGAGTGC
>DBKX01000231.1 GCA_002297865.1 Lachnoclostridium sp. UBA739 | reverse complement strand
GGCACTTGGGGGTCTTTTTTATTATAAAGAAAAATGCCGGAGTTGTGAATGAGTTCATTCACATACCCCAACATTTATTATAGAGCCGGTTATAGTTAATGATTATGACTTAACCTCTTTTATTATGAAATCAGTGACTTCCTGATTACACAGAACAAATGGATTCAGTTCTGCAACAACAAAAAGGCAGTTGTAGGAACAATTGGTGGAGCAGGTATTTTGCTTGCTACGGTTTGTATGATATTGTTAACTATCAATTTATTCTACAAAACTTTTTCGAATAAATTATACCATGGGAGTCCATATGCTTCGTACCCAAGACTTACTGTTCCTCGAAACGTATACCCGCATTTTTGATAAAGCTGATCCGCTGGAACATTTCCCTTCACTACATCAAGTCTGATACTGATGCAGTGTTCCTCTCTTGCCAAACGCTCCGCAAACATAAGCATTTCCGTTGCAACACCCTGTTTTAGAAAGTCCGGATGAACAGCAAGTGTATAGATTACATAGATACGTGTATAGTCGTTTTCTGTCGACCAGTTCCCGTTCTTATATCCATCTTCTGGTTTGTGTTTTAAAATAAAGGTACCTGCAATTTCTCCGTTAATTTGTGCAATATATAATGCTTTTTCTTTTAATCCTTTTTCGGCATCCTCACGGACGGGGTAGACGCCTTTTTTCCATCCTGGAAAGTTGCTATGTATAGATAAATAATCACATACTTCATTGTAGAGCTGTTCGATTTTGTTCAAATCAGATGCAACAGCTTTTCTAATGTGTATCTCTGGTTTCATAGATTTGGTTCCTCCTTTTTCATCTATTCGAAATTATTGAGTTAATTATATCACGATAAAATAGGAATGCGTAGAAATTATTTCAATTATTACCATTGTCATTTATGTATTTTTTACAGAGAGTGGAGATTACAAATACCAGAATTAAAGAAAACAGGTAATCCGAATGATTCTATACTTAGCTCATTTTAATTCAATTCAAAAATAAAAAAGCCCCGCTTCACTGTAAACTCAGTAAAAACAAGGCCTTTTCCACCAAACATAATACTGCAGTTGATGGGACTTGAACCCACACCCACGTACGTGGACATGAACCTGAATCATGCGCGTATGCCAATTCCGCCACAACTGCATATGTCTAAAACTGCTAAACAGTTTTAACACTATATTAGAATAGCTAATTTTACCATAAAAGTCAAGGGTAAATTTTAATTTACGTCTATATCAAAAAATAAAACCATATATCAGCACCGTTGCAATGGCGGCGATAGTAACAGTAAGAAGTCCGCGTCCCATATATGCCACAATCAGTGCTACGACAGTGCCAAGAATAGCAGAAGCCATATCCTGTGTAGAATAGAATACATCCGGTATCGTTAATGCACCCAATATAGCAAATGGTACATAATTTAAAAACGCATTCAAATATGGAGATTTTACCTTCTTACGAATCAATGTAATGGGAAGAACCCTAAGCGTGTAAGTGATCCCTGCCATAATGGCAATCATAATCAACGTTCTAGTCATTTTCGTTTACCTCCTTTGCTGGGAAAAGATAAGCACCAATTCCAGAAGCAACCAGAGAAGTAATAATAACTCGGAATCCGGTGGAAATTACATGGAACACAGAAACATAATAAAGAATCAGATTCAGTCCGATGGAACATAGTACAACATATAAGACTGGTCGTGATTTCTTTAATGGAGGAATGACAATGGCAATAAACATACCGTAGATCGCAATTCCCATAGCACTGCTCAGTGCTTCAGGCATAGCAGAACAAATCAAAGCCCCCAAAATAGTACCCCCAAGCCATCCAGCAAGTGATATTAGAATCAGTCCCATCATGTATGGAAATGTTACGGTTCCTGATTCCAATGAAGCAACACCAAAGATTTCATCAGTAATTCCATATCCAATCAGAAGACGGTGCTTTGTTGGAATCTTGGAGTCTAGTTTTTGGGAAAGTGAGATAGACATTAACGTATAACGAAGATTAATAAAAAAAGTCGTTAACGCAATCTCTGCATATGTAGTGCCCTGTATCATAAGATTCATAGCAGCAAACTGCCCTGCACCAGTTAAGTTAGTAAGGGAAATCAAAACAGCAATCCATACGGGAAAGCCACCATTTACGGCAAGTAAACCAAATGTAAACGAAACAGAGAGATAACCTAAACAGATTGGTATCCCTCGTTTTACGCCAAGCTTAAAATCATCTAACATCGCAATACACCTTTCTAAATAAAATCTATCATATTCTGTCTTTAAAGGATAAGGATTCTAAGAAATAGGAAGCAGCGGCAGATAGAGGAAGCTGATTGCTGTAAGCTGCTACAATTTTACGTTTTGGTAAGCGTTCTTTTATCTGAATTGCTTTTAAGTCACTCATATCGGATTTCAGACAGAAATCTGGTACAAAGGCAATACCAAGTCCAATCTTTGCTAAGTCTATTAGTAAATCATTACTGCTTAACTCAATAGCAGGTATTAGGTCTAGTTGATTCTGCAGAAAGATGGAATGTAAAAACTGACTAGTTGTGGAGTTCTTGCCGAGCATCAGAATTGGGTAACTTTGTAATTTTGTTAAACTCATACTTAAATTAATATCAGGAAAGTAATTGGCATTTACTAGGAACACATCTTGAAATTCGTGAATTGTTTTTACATTTTCAAGAGAATTTAATTTGGCGTTTGGAGTATTTGCAATAATCAAATCTACTTGGTTGGTCTCTAGTAAATCCACGCAGTTTAATGAGGTTTCATTAATAATTTTTATATGAACATTTGGGTAACGGTTATGAAAAGATTTAAAAAATGGTACTAAGTAGTAACGGCAAATAGTATCACTTGCACCGATACGTAACTGACCACCATTTAAAGTATGTCCCTCCATAATCTGATTTTCACCACGGCTAATCAAGTTAATAGCAGGTTCGATATGCTTAAACAGGAGTTCACCTTCCTTTGTAAGCTTCACTTTCTTTGTGCTGCGTACAAATAAAGTCTGATCCAGTCGTTTTTCCAATGTCTTAATGGACTGACTTACAGCGGATTGAGATATGTATAACTCTTTGGAAGCCTCCGAAAAACTGAGTGTTTTTGCAACAAAATAAAATACTTTATATAATTCATAATTTATATCCATATGTTCATCTCCATTTATAAGGTTGACTTATGAAGACATCATAACACATTTATAAAGAAGATACAATCATAAGAACACAAATTTATCACATTGTTTTGATATACTAGCTTTGTTTGACAGTAGAATGACTGTGGGGTATAATATTTTCGTGATGCACTTATTTGAAAGGAAGAGGAAATGTGGTGAAAACTGTAGTTTCTGTTGGCCTGCCAGTAGGTGAAGTACTAACGATTAAGAAGAATACCTTAAAGCCTATCAAGGCAAGCGGACAAGAGAAAAGAATTTGTATTGTCGCTGGAATTCACGGTGATGAATTAGAGGGACAGTATGTATGCTATGAATTGACAAGAAGAATTCAAGAAAATCTGAGTGACTTAAAGGGAATAGTTGATATTTATCCATGTATGAATCCTCTTGGAATGGAATCTATATCGAGAGGAATACCGACATTTGATATTGATATGAATCGATGTTTTCCAGGTTCTAAAAATGGCGATTTAGTAGAATATGTTGCATCGTGTATTGTAGAAGATGTAAAAGGTGCAGATTTGTGTATTGATGTTCATGCTAGTGATGTTTTCATTCGTGAAATACCGCAGGTACGTATTTTGCATGAGAATATTGAGGACTTGTTCCAATATGCAATGGCGCTTAACGTTGATTTTATTTGGGCTTATGAATCAAAGACTGTTAAGGAAGCAACGCTTACGCATTCACTGAATAAGATGCAGGTTCCTACATTAGCCATTGAGATGGGTGTTGGTATGCGAATTACCAAGGCTTTTGGTGACCAGATCGTAGATGGTCTTTTTAATGTGATGAAGGAACTTGGTATATGGGATGGACAAACAAACCGGGTAAGAAAACCGATTGTATCCACAGACGGAGAAGTGGAGCTGATTCATGCAGAAGCGGCAGGAATATTTGTACCATACATAGAACATTGGAAAGGGATTAAAGAAGGAGATATAGTAGGAAAAATTATCAACCCGTTAGAAGGACAAGTAATGCAGACTATTTTAGCACCTGTCAGCGGTATGGTATTCTCACTTAGGGAATATCCAGTTGTATATGAAGGTTCTTTGATAGCCAGGATATTAGGAGGTGCATCCTAATGTTAAAAGAAGAAGTTTTTACGCTTAAAGCTCCCTATCGGAAAGATATGACCATATATGGATATTCGTTTGGTCGAGGCGAAGATGCAGCATGCATTGTTGGCGCAACCAGAGGAAATGAAATACAGCAGCTTTACGCCTGCTCACAGCTTGTTAAAACACTAACAGTAATAGAACGGACAGGTGGCATTTTATCCAATAACAGAATTTTGGTAATTCCATCTGTAAACCATTTTTCAATGAATATTGAAAAAAGATTTTGGGCGTTAGATAATTCAGATATAAATAAGATGTTTCCAGGTAACAGTGGTGGGGAGACCACAGAAAGAATTGCAGCAGGAGTGTTTGAAAGGGTGAAGGGGTTTAATTATGGAATTCAGTTTGCCAGTTTTCATACACCAGGTGAATTCATTCCACATGTGCGGCTGATGGAGACCGGAGTTGAAAATTCCAGTCTTGCCAATCTGTTTGGATTGCCATTTGTCGTATTAAGGAAACCAGAACCATTTGATTATGGAACCTTAAACTATAACTGGCAGATATCAGGAACCAGCGCGTTTTCTGTGTATACCAGTTCAACTGATGTGATTGACGAGGCCAGTGCATCCCAATCTGTAGCATCTGTACTTAGGTTCTTAAAGAGAATGGGAATTATCAAGTTTAACTGCCATAATGGCTACATCGCATCCATCATTGAAGAAGATGCGCTTATGCCAATCAGGGTAGATGTGTCGGGAATTTACCGAAGATTGAAAAGCCCTGGTGATGAGGTGAAGTTTGGTGATGTATTAGCAGAAGTTGTGGATCCAATGGAAGGAGACGTGATTTCGCAGATATTAGCACCAAGTGATGGTGTTATATTCTTTACACACACGAAACCTTTGGTTATGCAGAATTGCATCGTGTACCAGTTACTTCGCAGGATGCATGTGTAACGAAGTATATTATGACAGAAAGGAGTTATTGTGTTTTTTAAGAAGAAAATATGTTATGTTCTCATACTTGCATTATGTATACTTCAGCTTGCAGCTTGTAAAAGCAAGGTGGACAAACCAGATAATACGAGTGTAGAGGTATTTACGATAAATGACCAGAAGATTTTTCTAGATGAGGTAATGTATCGTGTCTGGGAAAGTGAGGACGAGAATTCTTATTACAGTAGGGATTATCAGAAAAAGTATGGAAAGTCGTATTGGGACAGTGAAATCGTCAAAGGGACTCTGGTAAAAGATAGTTTGAAAGAGCAGCTTTATGATGATATTGTTCGAGATGCACTCCTCTATCAGGAGGCAAAGAAGAAAGGATATACTTTGACGTCTGATGAAATAAAGCTCTATGAAGATGAAGTGAATAGAGAATGGGATGCTATGTCCAAGGATGTAAGGAAAAATATTGGAGCTTCAAAAGATTTGCTTATGCGTATCAAAGAAAAAAAGGGCTTAATTGACAAGTATTTTACTGAGATACTGAAAACTTATAAAGTCGATGAAGAAAAAGTAAAAGCATCTATCAAATCAGACGAATATAAAGAAATTGATATTCAAACTATTGGATATCATAAGTATACTTATGGAGAAGATGGTTCTGAAATAACAAAGTCCAAAGAAGAGAATGAAATGGGGCTTGAGAGTCTTACTGAAATTGCGGATAAGGCAAAGACAGCTAAAAATTTTGAAGACCTTCTGACAGACGATTCGGATCCACTGGAGACAGAAGAGTTAAGTATTATTCCAGGTGAAACTGCCTGTGATAAGAAAATTCAGGATGTGGCAAGTTCTATGAAGCCAGGCGAAGTATCCAATATCATTGATACAGAATCCGGTTATTTTATAGTTAAGGTATTAGACAATACTTCCGATGATGCTTATAAGGAAGCATTATCTGATGCCATGAAACAGGAAAAATACAAACAATTTGATAAGTATTTTGACACCTTAATCAAGAATGCAGAT
>DBKX01000153.1:8054-17292 GCA_002297865.1 Lachnoclostridium sp. UBA739 | reverse complement strand
ATTGTAAATGTTGGATATGGAACAGAAGCAAGATCAATGGTAAGACAGATTAAAAGATTGGCAGAACCTTTAATAGTAGAAGAAAGTGAAGAAATAGAATCAAATTCAGTGATTACCGCACAAACATTGGGAAGTGAGAAGTTTCGTAATTATTTCGGTGTTAAGTACGCTTATACAGTTGGGTCCATGTACAAGGCAATCTCTGGTGTAGATTTAGTCAAAAAGATGGCCAATAGTGGTTTCCTTGCATTTTATGGAACAGGCGGAGTATCAAACGAACAACTGCAAAAAGACCTTTCACAGTTAAAAGAAGAAGTATCTAATGATAAGATTTTTGGTGTGAATATGCTTTATCAGGAGGGAAATTCCGATAAGGAAAAGGTATTAGTAGATATAGTACTTAGAAGTGGAATAAAGATAGTTGAGGCATCTGCATATTTAATGATTACGCAAGAGCTAATTCGCTATCGTTTACAAGGAATTCATAAAAATGAATATGGAGAACCCTGTGTGAAAAACAAATTAATTGCAAAAGTATCACGTCCAGAAATTGCTAAATTATTTTTAGCTGCACCACCAGCCGCACAAGTTGAGAAACTACGAGTAGAGGGTGTAATAACAGGTGAAGAGGCGGCGTTAGCACCATATATCCGCATGGCAGATGCGATTACAGTAGAAGGAGATTCAGGTGGACATACAGATGGAGCATCTCTATTATCTCTTTTGCCAACTCTCATAAGATTAAGAGATGAGCAACAGAAAGAAAATTCACAATATGTTTTTATTGGTGCAGCAGGTGGAATTGGAACACCAGAATCAGCAGCAACTGCTTTTATGTTAGGAGCAGATTACATTCAGACGGGTTCCATTAATCAGTGTACAGTAGAGGCATCTACAAGTGAAACGGTAAAAAATATGTTACAAAGTATGAATGTACAGGACACAGAACATACACCTTGTGGAGATTTGTTCGAATTTGGTGGGAAAATACAGGTACTTAAGAAAGGAGTATTTTTCCCTGCAAGAGCAAAGAAACTTTACGAATTATATAGTTTCTATAACAGTTTAGAAGAAATTCCCGCTAATATGCGTACACAGTTAGAAGAAAAGTATTTTAAGAAAACAATAGATGCTGTGTTACAAGAAGCAAAAGAACATTACAGAAGCAAAGGAATTGATATGGAGTCTTTTTCAACCAAAAAGCAAATGGCATGTGTGTTTAAATTGTATTTTTCTTATTCGACTGCATTAGCGCTAAAAGGAGACGACAAGAATAAGGTTAATTTTCAAATTCATTGTGGTCCTGCGTTAGGAGCATTTAACCAATGGGTGAAAGGCACGAGGTTAGAAGACTGGAGAAACCGTCATGTGGATGAAATTGGAGTTGAACTGATGGAATCTACAGCTTCCTATATAACGAGATGGATAGAGAATCTATGATGGCAATATACTGAAAGGAGAAAAAATGAAACTTGAGATAATTGAAAATGATTTAAGTGGTCTTGAACAAAAGGAAACTATTTTGTTTGTACATGGTGCATATCATGGAGCATGGTGTTGGAAAGAAAATTTTTTTCCTTATTTTGAAAAAAACGGTTACAAGTGTTATGCGGTAAGTCTTAGAGGACATGGTGAAAGTGAAGGTCGAGAGCAGATAAATGACTTTTCTATAGATGATTATGTACAGGATGTAGTTGAGACGATTGATTCATTAGAATGTAAACCGATCCTAATCGGACACTCAATGGGAGGAGCAGTTGTACAAAAAGCAGCTTTTCTACATAAGGATAAGATTGCAGGCATGGTGTTGTTAGCCTCAGTTCCTCCAAAAGGAATGCTACTCAGTTTGTTAAGACTTCTAGTGAAGAATTCGAAGAAGGCACAAGTACTGATGAATTACAACCCAGAGAAAGATTATGCTATGATTGGAAGTCTGTTTTTCTCAGAAGAAATGGACAAAGATGAGGTTGAAAAGTATTCTAAGAAGATGATTGCTGAATCAGCTTTGGCAAGCCGCCAGACTGTTAGTAAGATTGTAAGTAGCAACGTTCTTCCAGAAAACATGCCTATTCTCATAATGGGAGCTAAGAAAGATGTTATGCTCACAAATGGGCAGATTAAGAAAATAGGTAAATTCTATCATAAAGATATAATATGGCTAGAGAAAAGTGGACACGATATAATGCTTGATATTGAATGGAAAAATGCTGCAGAAACAATTTGTGCGTATTTAGATAATATGATTAAAAAGAGGACTAAGAAGTGAGTGAAAAGAATTCATATAAAATAAGTGAAGTAGCAGCTAATGTAGAAAAAGAAGTAGAGAGACTGAAGGGACAAGTTGAATTGTTCTGGGACAATGAAGTGAAGTATTATGAAGAGTATGGCTTGCGTGATGGAATGAAAGTGGTAGAGTTTGGTTCAGGCCCTGGATTCTTGTCCGAGAAATTAATGCAGAGATATCCAAATCTATCATTAACAATGATTGAATTAGATCCATATTTGGTAGAATACTCTGATAATCATTTGAAGAAAGAATTTGCAGGTAGATATGAAGTCAAGGAAGCGTCTGTATTGGATTCAAAATTAGGAAGGGAACAATTTGATTTCTCAATTTCAAGACTATTAATTGAACATTTACCAGAGCCAGAAAAAGCAGGATTAGAGATAAAAAGAGTGTTGAAAAAAGGCGGAAAAGCTGTTTTTATTGATAACGACTTTGAAATGCATATTATGACATCTCCACCAATAAAAGAATTAAGAGTACTGTATGATGCATATTGCAAAGCGAGAGAAGATGAGGGAGGTAATCCACGTGTTGGGCGTGAACTTCCTCAGATCTTAAGAAAAAGCGGGTATAAGAATATACAATTTAATGCTATCTGTGCACATAGTGAATTATTAGGGGATGAAGCATTTTTTAAGTCTGAAGGAATTGGAATTGCATCTAAACTTTTAAAAGACGGATATTTGACAAGTGAAGAGATGGCGAAAATTATGATTTCTTGGAGAAATGTTATACGGAATAAAGAGCATTCCATAGTAAGACAGTTATTTATGGCAGCTGGAGAAAAGGAATAGTACTGGATAGATGTTTGGAGGAAAATAAATGGGAGGAAAATTGAATAGAGATTCAATTATAAGAGAAGCAAAAGCAATTATTGCGGATTTGGTTGAAAAATTACCAGAAGCCATTGAAACAGATAAAGATTTTTATGATTTAGGTTTAACATCCATTACAATTATTGATTTTGTTGAGTTACTAGATACAAGGTTAGGGATCTCACTAGGGGTAGAGTCTGTATTTGATTATCATGGTATTAGTCCACTGGCAGATTTCATCTTAAAAGAGCAGGGGATTGGCCAGCAGGATGAAGAAATGGATATGGAAGCTGACAAAGAAGAATCGGATGATATGGAAATTGCCATAGTTGGAATTAGTGGAAGATTTGGAGAGGCTGGAAATCTCGAAGAGTTTTGGGATAAGCTAGGTGAAAAAACACCGTTTGACCAGTATCATAACGAGGACAGAAAAAATGATGGAAAGAGCCTATCTGGATTTTTAAAAAATCGTGATTGTTTTGACGCACAGTTTTTTGGAATTCATGATGAAGAAGCGGATAAAATGGATCCTCAACAAAGAATCTTTATGGAAACAGCGTATCACGCATTAGAGGATGCAGGATATCCTGCTGAAACGCTTTCAGAAAAGCGAGTAGCAGTATTTGTTGGCGGAAGAGCTTCCGATTATAAAGAAAACATATCATTAAAGGATCGAAATTATGATGCATTTTTGGGAAATGAGACATCTTCCATTCCGACTCGTTTTTCCTATTTGTACAATCTAAAGGGCCCAAGCGTCTGTTTTGACACAGCATGTTCCTCAAGTATACTATCATTGCATTATGCCAGCCAAAGTTTGCGAATGGGAGAATGTGATCTTGCGTTAGCTGGTGGAGTATATGTAGATGCACAGTTAAACTATTACAATATGGCTAAAAATTCAGGCTTAATCTCTGAAAATGGAGAATGCAAGTCACTGGATCGAGATGCGGACGGGATGACATTATCAGAGGGTGCTGGTGTTGTTATACTTAAGAGATTACGTGATGCAGTAGAAGATGGAGATATGATTTATGCCGTCATAAAAGGTTCTGCAGTTACACAGTCAGGAAGAACCAATGGTTTCGGCATTCCAAGCATGGGTTCTCAAAAAGAATTACTGAAAAAGGCTTATGAGAATGCAGATATCAATCCAGGAACGATTTCTTACATAGAGGCAAATGGAACAGCTACTAAATTAGGAGATGCGATTGAATTAAATGCATTAAAAGACTTCTTTGGAAAGCACATGAGAGATGCTAAAAAAATAGCGGTTGGAACAAGTAAGACAAGCGTTGGTCATGCAGTTATGGCATCAGGTATGTCAGGATTACTTAAAATTCTTATGGCTTTTCAAAAGGGAGTTATGCCAGCTACAGCTGGATTTCATGAGATTAATGAAAATGTAAAATTGGAAAAGTCTCCATTGTACATTGCGAAGGAAGAGATTTCATTGGATGTGCGCAAGGAAGAACCTTTACGCGCTGCCATTAGCTCATTTGGCTTAAATGGCACTAACGTACATATGATATTTGAACATAGACCAGTGGAGCGAATGGAAGAAGAAATGAAGCGACCATGCTACATTTTCCCTGTGTCAGCACAGTCAGAAACTGGTTTAGGTAAGAAGCTGAAAGAGTTTAAGGAATGGCTGAAAGAGAATAAGAAAAATTATTCACCTATCCATGTTTCAAATGTATTGTGTGAACAAAGGAGTCATTTTCCTATAAGATGTTCATTTATTGCAAAAAATCTAGATGATTTATCAAGACAGTTAAACAACATCAGTACGACTTCAAAGAAACATGTAAATGTGACAGTAAAAAGAAAAATTACAGCGTCTGTGATGGAGAAAATACAGAAACTATGGAGAAAGCTGGAGACAGTGAGAGATGTACCGGAATATAAGAAAGCTATGAAAGACTTGCAATCTTATTATTTACAAGGCTATTCATTTTCGTTTAAAGAATTGTTTGATACAAATACATTTTTACCAATTCCAGTTATGCTGTATCCATTCGAGGAAGTGCATCATTGGATCGATAAGCAAGAGGATGAAATTGAGTTAGGGGAAACGATAAAGATGATTTATCCGAAAAAAGTCCCTTCTATTGTTTCTGAATTAAACATCCAGGAAAGAGTATCAGCGCTCAAGGTAGAGCAGATTGAGAAGAATCGTGGGCTTCAAATGAATGGATTTGAAGATAATATATGTGACATTTTGTATGCTCAACTAGCATCTATCGGTTTGTTTGACAGTAAAACTGTCTCAATGGACGAAATTGAAGAAAGAGAAGATATTGCGTCAGCTTACCATCAATGGATAGAGGAAAGTCTCTGCGTATTAGCTAGAAACAAGTATTTGATGCATGAGGGAAATGTATTTCAAGTAGGCAATAAGCTAGTCAAGAAGGATGAAACTATCTGGAAAGAATGGGAAACGAAGAAATCGACATTAAGAAATTTAGATGATGTAAGACCGCAGATACAATTGCTGGAAGTAGTATTAAAATCGTTATCTGATATTTTGCTTCAGAAAAAATCGGCAACTGATGTTATGTTCCCTAATTCGTCCATGGAACTGGTTGCAAACATTTATAAGAATAATCTGGTTGCAGATTATTTTAACGATGTGTTAGCTGAAAGTATTGCTCAAGCAGTAGAGACAAGAATTGCACAGGGAATCACTGAGCCAGTTCGAATCCTTGAGATTGGGGCTGGAACAGGTGGAACAAGTGAACTTGTGCTTAAGAAGTTAGAACCATACAGCGAACATATAGCAGAGTACTGTTATACAGACGTATCAAAAGCGTTCTTAGTATATGGAAAAGAGAACTATGGAGCAGATTATCCGTTTTTGAACTTTAAGCTTCTAAATGTCGAGGAAGTATATTCTTCTTATCAGGCTGGTATGAATCAGTATGACTTTGTCATTGCTAGTAATGTGTTACATGCGACAGAGGATATGTTACAGACACTGTCCAATGTGAAGGTGCTATTAAAGAAAAATGGTATTCTCTTTGTAAATGAAATAAGTGCTAAGTCACTGTTTACGCATGTAACGTTTGGTCTGCTAGATGGTTGGTGGAGACCGAAAGATAGACAATATAGAGTGGAAGGAGCACCAGCTATTCTTCCAGAAACCTGGAAAGAAATTTTAGGCAAGACAGGATATGCAAAAACGATCTTTCCTGCAGAATCTGCACATGGGTTAGGTCAGCAGATTATTCTTGCAGAAAGTAATGGAATCATCACGGTAAAAGAAGATGATATGATTGAGAAGAAGCCAAAGAAGATAAAGATGCAGCCAAAACAGGAAACTCGCTTAAGTGAGGATGTACAGGCTGAATTTGTGAAGTCTATCTTAATTAAAAAAGTAGCGAAAGAGTTAGCAGTTGATGAAAATGAGGTTTCTGATATTGTACCACTTCGTGAAATGGGAATTGATTCTATCTTAAGCGTTGCATTGATTCAGGAAATTAATGATGTGTTCGAGCTTGAATTTAATACAACGGTTCTTTTTGATTATGTAACGATTGAGCAATTATCAGACTATATATGTGAAGACTATGCAGAACATGTTGCAAAGAAGTTACAAAACAATCAAGAAGAGTTAAAGGAAACGAGACAAGATAGAGTAATTGATACAGCGAAAGATATAACAATAGATTCCGTAAAAGATAGAGTGATCCATACAGTCAAAAATGAAGATATCGCCATAATTGGATTTAGTGGCAGATTTGGTAATTGTGATACAGCAGAAGAGTTCTGGAAATTGCTTGATGAGGGAAGAGATGCCATCACTCCAGTCACAAGATGGGATTTAAGCAGACAGAAGAATAAAAAGTCATTTGAGAAAGCTGCTTTACTAAACAATATTGATAAATTTGATCCATTATTCTTTAATATTTCTGGAAAAGAAGCAAAATATATGGACCCTCAACAGCGTATTTTTATAGAGGAATCCTGGAAGGCAATAGAACAAGCAGGATATTGTGGCAGTGTAAGCAATGGATTACCTTGTGGTGTTTATGTGGCATGTGGAAATAGTGATTATTTGAATACGTATCATGAAGAATTACCTGGACAGACTTTTTGGGGAAATATGGCTTCTGTAACCGCTGCAAGAATTGCCTATTATTTAAATCTGAAAGGTCCTGCGATTACTCTTGATACTGCATGTTCTAGTAGTTTGGTTGCAATTCATATGGCATGTCAGGGACTTTGGTGTAAAGAAACGAATATGGCACTAGCTGGAGGAATTTCAGTACAGTGTTCCCCAAATCTTATTCTTTCAGAGGAAAGAGTTGGAATGTTGTCACCTGATGCGAAATGTTATGCATTTGATGATAGAGCCAATGGATTCGCATATGGAGAAGGAGCAGGAGTTGTTGTACTAAAACGACTGTCCGATGCAATTCAAGATCATGACACAATTTATGGTGTAATAAAAGGAAGTGGAATCAATCAAGATGGTGCAACCAATGGTTTGACTGCACCTAGTGCAAAATCTCAAGAAAAGCTAATTCGGGATGTATATGAGAAGTTTGATATTAATCCGAATGAAATTCAGATGGTTGAAGCACATGGAACAGGAACTAAGTTAGGCGATCCAATTGAGTTCCAGGCAATTACAAAAGCATTTCAAGCATTTACAGAACGAAATAAATATTGTGCAATCGGTTCAGTAAAAACAAACATTGGACATACTCAATATGCAGCGGGAATTGCTTCTGTAATCAAAGTCTTATTGAGTTTGCAGCATAAAAAGATTCCGGCTACTCTCAATTTTGAGAAAGGAAACAGTAGTATTGATTTTGAGAATACACCGTTCTTTGTAAATACAAATGGAATTGAATGGAAAACTGAAAGTGGGCAAGTACGTCAAGCGGCAATTAGTTCCTTTGGTGCCAGTGGAACCAATGCACACATTGTAATTGCACAAGGTCCAGAAGAAGAAAAACGCGTTCAAAAGAAAGAAGAAGGATATTTGCTTGTATTGTCTGCTAAGACAGAAACGCAGCTTAACATGCAGGTTGAACAATTTGCTTCGTATCTGAAGGATAAAGAAGAGGAAGAACTTGGAGATATCAGTTTCACATCCTTAATGGGAAGAAAACACTTTAATTATCGTTTTGCTTGCGTGGGAACAAGTAAAATGGATATGTTGGAGAAACTGAACCTGTACCTAAAAGGAGAACAGGAAAAGGGTATCTTCAGCGGAAAGACACAAACTTTAAAATCAGCGGATAAGAAGCTAGGAGAAGAAGCCATTACAGCTTGCGTAAATGGTGTAGATTACATAAACAACTTGAATTTGTTGGCTCGTTATTTTGTAGAAGGATATGAGTTGTCTTATGAGAGATTATTCGGTAAAAATACAAATAAGAGAATATCAATGCCTTCGTATCCATTTGCAAAGGAATCTTACTGGAAAGATACTGAGGAGGCTACGAGCGAAACAGAGATGGAATCAGAATCAGCTATAAAGAAGTGCATAAAGTGCTTCACAGAGAAATGGTGCGAAGAGCAGGCAGTTATGGGAGAAACAGTGCCAAGTGAGCTGCTTTGTCTGGTTCAGGATAAAACGCAACAAGATGTAATGGAACGTATCTTCCAAGAAAAATCAGCAGATATAAGACTGATATTTGTGCAGAGGGATAACTATACTGGGACAAAAGAGGATTACATAGAAATATTAAGTCAGGTTAAGAAACAGTATAAGAAGATAGCTGCTATTATACATACATGGTTTATGGAGGACGAACGTGGAGTTTCAGACTGTCTGCAATTATCATATTTAGTTCAAGCAATTGAAGAAACTGGATTATCAGTTGATAAGATTTTATATCCAGCTGTTTATAAAGATGATTTCGGCAAAAGTATTGTAGATGCAGCGAACGGATTGGGGCTGTCACTTAAGGCTGTGAATGGAGATACCACTGTATGTGTGATAGGTGGAAACTCTAGTGATAGAATGGATGCAGCTGACTGGCAGGAGTGGACACAAAGAATCTGGACGGAAACTTGCTGCGTGGAAAATCGTCCTGTAAGTTATCAGGATGGAAAACGATTTACAGTAAAACTGAAAGAGTCTGTACCAGAACAAGGAGAATCACTTATTAGAGAAAATGGG
>DBKX01000153.1:0-8012 GCA_002297865.1 Lachnoclostridium sp. UBA739 | reverse complement strand
AAACTTCTTACATTTTTAGAAATGGAATTAGCGAGCCGTTATCATGCAAAGTTTATATTACTGGGCAGAAAAGACCAAGACCAAAAGATAGAGTTGTATTTAGAGAGACTTAAATCACTAGGCGGACAAGCAATCTATGTAAAAGGTGATGTATGTAACAAAGCGGATGTTGAACGTGCAAAGAACGTTGGTAAAGAAGCGTTTGGACAAATTAATGGTGTGATACATGGTGCAGGAATCCAAGGGGAAGGAAACGTTTTAAAGAAAACAGAGAAAGCGATGTTAGAAGTGTTAGCACCGAAAATTACAGGTGCAAACATCTTAGAAGAAGTATTCTTAGGTGAAATACTGGATTTCTATTGTTTTGTTTCTTCTGTTTCAGCAGTCATTGGTGACTTTGGCGGATGTGACTATGCCATGGCAAATCGTTTCTTATTATCTTATGCAAAGAATAGAAATGAAGAGAGTCACACAAAGCATATTGCAATAGGCTGGCCTATGTGGAAGGAAGGAAACATGGGTATTGCTAATGAAGCGGGAAGAAAGATGTATTTAGCTACAAGTGGTTTAAGTGAGCTAGAAACAAAGGAAGGTATTGAACTGTGGCTTCAGATGTTATGCAAAGCAGACAAGACGGGACAGCTTGTTTTTGCTGGAGATAGCCAAAGTATGGATAGAATAGCAGAGCGAGCAGATGTACTAGGAAGAAAAAAAGAGTTTGAGAAAGCAGGGAATAAAACAGAGATGGAGAAGAAGGTTAATTCTATTCATGAGAGCAAATGGAATATAATCAATTCCTTGAGAGCAATGGCTTCTGAGCTTTTAGACATTCCTGCTAATAGAATAGATCAACAAAATAATCTGAATGAATATGGGTTTGATTCTTTAAGTCTAGTTGACTACGCAAAGGCGATTCATGAAAGATATCAGATACCGTTTACACCATCACTATTTTATAGTTATGCGACATTAGAGAATATTGCGGATTATCTTGTTGCAGAATACGGGAAAGCGGTTTGCGAGGAAGCTTCTGCACCAGTAGTACATAAAACAAAAATGGAAAAGAAAACAGAATGTATTCCAACAGAAAAAGAATGCAATCAAGAAGAACAAATTGCAATTATCGGAATGAGTGGACGTTTTCCACAAGCACGTACACCGAAAGAGTTGTGGGAAATATTAGAACAAGGAAAAACAGTTGTTACAACAGCCCCAAGTGATCGATTTACTGGTGAAAGAGAGAAAATTGAGAAATGGAAATGTGGATGGGTACCAGGTGTTTCTGAATTTGAGCCATTATTCTTTGAAATATCTCCTAAAGAAGCTCAGATGATGGACCCAAGGCATAGACTCCTTATGCAGGAAACATGGAATGCATTAGAAGATGCAGGATGCAGTATGTCCTCATTAAAGGAACAAACAGTTGGAATGTTTGTTGGTGCGGAAAGCAGTGATTATACTAGACATGATTTGGGTTGTGATACGCCAATTACATCAGACCATGAGGCAGTGTTATCATCTAGAATTGCATACTTTATGGACTTAAAAGGGCCTAACATGACTATCAATACAGCATGTTCATCCGGTTTAGTTGCAATGCATCAGGCATGTCAAAGCATTAAAAATGGAGAATGTGATATGGCAATCGCAAGTGGTGTAAATCTTATCCTTGATGCTAATTCACTAGAGCGTATTGACAAAGCAGGAATGATTTCAGAAACGAATACCTGTTATGCATTTGATAAACGCGCAGATGGAATGGTGCCAGCAGAAGCTGTAGTTTCCATTGTGCTGAAATCACTTTCCAAAGCGAAACGAGATGGAAATCCAATCTATGCAGTAGTAAAAGGAAGCGGAATTAATTACGACGGCAGAACGAACGGAATTACTTCTCCAAATGGATTATCACAGCAAAAATTAATTGAGCAGGTTTATACAAAGAACCATATTAATCCAGAAGATATCACCTATATTGCAACCCATGGAACAGGAACAAAACTAGGAGATCCAATTGAGGTAAATGCACTTTATGATGCTTATCATAAGTTTACAAATAAGGAAAATTACTGCGCAATTACTTCCACAAAGACAAACTTTGGTCATGCTTTTGCAGCATCTGGCTTACTTAGCGTTGTAGCGTTAGTTGAAAGTATGCAGCATAAAAAGATACCAGCAAGCTTAAATGTGGTGGAAGAGAATTCATTTATTAAATGGGATAAGAGTCCTTTCTATGTGAATAAGCAGCTAAAGGATTGGGATGTTGTAGCAGGAAAGAGCAGAATTGGTGCCGTAAGTGCGTTTGGAATGAGCGGAACGAATGCACATATTGTACTGGAAGAGTATCCACAGGAAAAGAATCATGAAGTAAATAATGAGCCTGTTTTACTTGCATTATCAGCAAAGAGAGAGGATTCATTAGAACAGAAAGTCATTGAGCTTAAGGCATTTTTAGAGGAAACAGATCAAAGTCTTCCTTGTATTGCACATACACTTTTAGCAGGTAGGACACATTTTGAGCATAGAGTTGCATTTGTTGCAGAAACAAAAGAAGATGCAGAGAAACTCATTGATAAGTATTTAGCGGAACAAGATGATATAAACATGAATCATGGAGTTATTAACAATGAGTTTAGAATTAATGCTATCACTACAAACTTTATTCGGGAATTAACCAAACAGGCAAGTGAGTCCATTAGCAGTAAGAGCAAATATATGGATTCATTGAGAGCCTTATCCAATCTTTATTGTATGGGATATGTACCATTACAAGAACAAGAACTTGAACATGTAAAACTAATACACATGCCAAGTTATCCATTTAAACGAGATAAATACTGGATAGAGTCAGCAAAACCAGAAGCTAGGTATTTGACCAGTGTTACAAAGACATTCGAAGAGCCTGTAGTTAAGCCTGTAGTGAAAGAAGAAAAAACAGCAGATTTACTAGTTAAGAAAGAAGAGCCTGTTGTAGAATCACAAGATAAAACAATTGAATTAGCAGAATTAAGCAAGGATTTAAGCAAAAGTCTTGCCGCTGCTTTGTATGTTGATTTAGATGAAATCAATGATAAGAAGAAATTTATTGAACTAGGCCTAGATTCTATTATGGGAATAGAATGGATTAAGATGGTAAACACCAAATATCATTTGAATATTGGAGCGACCAAAATCTATGACTATCCTTTGATTGAGAAGTTTGCGCCATATGTGCATAGCTTGATTGCAAGTAACAAAGGAGCACAGCAGCATTCTGCACCCGTACAAACTGAAAAGATAGAAAAGAAACCGATTGCTGCAACAAAAGAAAGTAAACCTGCCAATCAGCAAGTGGAACAAAAAGAGGATATAGATGTAGAAGTAAAGGCGAAAGCAAAGCCAGATATAAAGTCAAAACACGATATTGAGGCTGAATTGCTAAAAAGTCTTGAGAACGCTTTATATGTAGACTTAGAAGAAGCAGATAAAAAGAAGAATTTTATTGAGCTTGGGCTGGATTCTATAATCGGTATTGAGTGGATTAAAGAAATAAACAAAATGTATGGTTTGAATATACCTGCTTCTAAAATGTATGACTATCCAAACATTAAAAAGTTTTCCAGAATGATAGAGGATAAACTGGCGGATAGCATAGTGGAATCCACCGTTGTAGAGGAGATTGCATTGGAGCAAGAATCAGAGCAGGAGGAACAACTAACCCCTGAAATGTTAGGAAATCCTTTGTTTCAGGAACGCTACCATAGTAGATTAAGTTATTATGCAGGCTCCATGGCAAACGGAGTATCATCCATAGAAATGGTTAAGAAGATGGCAAATGCTTCAATTCTTAGCATATTTGGCAGTGGTGGCTATGCAAACGAAACGCTGAGAGAAAAACTTGTAGAACTAAAGTCTTCGATTGAGAGTGGAAAACCATACGGAGTATGTTATATTGCGAATATAAATGATGAGAGAAAAGAATTAGAACAGGCGAAATTATTTGTAGATGCTCAAGTTCCAGTCATTGAAGTAGCTGCTTGTACGTCTATTACGAAGAGCCTTGTGTATCTAAGACTTAGTGGAATCTATTTTGATGAGGAAAAAAAGACAATTAAGTTCCCTCGAAGACTGATCGGAAAGTGTTCAAGAATTGAAGTAGCAAAACAGTTTATGTCAAAACCACCAAAAGAATATGTGGATGAACTGGTACAAGAAGGAATGCTTACGAAACAAGAAGCACTCATTGCTTCAAGAGTATCAATGACAGATGATATCGCAGTGGAGGCAGATTCCGGCGGACATACAGACCAAGCTAAGATGGAAGCAATCGTTCCAACAATCATAGGATTACGTGATAGTCTTGTAGAAAAATATCAGTATCAAGAAGATATTATGGTTGGTTGCGGCGGAGGAATCGGATCAGCGAAAGCAGTAGCAGATGCATTGGCACTAGGTGCTGATTTTATCCTAACTGGTTCGATTAATCAGTGTACCTTTGAAAGTGGTGCAAGCAAAGCTGTGAAGGATATTCTGTGTGAACTAGGTGAAAATGAGACTGGATATGCAATTGCCGGAGACATGTTTGAGATAGGTGCTAAAGTTCAAGTAGTTGCAAAGCAAAGCAAATTCATAGAACGTGCCAATACCTTGTATCAGATGTTTATGGAGTACGACTCTTTAGAGGAAATACCAGAGGATAAGAAAAAGGAAATTGAACACAACTACTTTAAGAAGTCATTTAAAGATGTGTGGAAAGAAATAGTAGAATACAAGAAGAGAAGAAATCCAAAAGATTTGGAAGAGGCAGCAACAAATAAAAGATTCAAGATGGCGTTATTTATTAAGTGGTATCATGCACATTGTAACAAAATGACACTTGAGGGGAATGTAGAAGAAAGTGACAATTTTGAAATCTTCTGTGGTCCTGCAATGGCTTTATTTAATAAAGAGTTGAAAGGCACGAAGTTAGAACACTGGCAGGATAGGCATGTGGATGAAATTGCACAATTGTTAATGGAGAAAGCGTGTGTGTATATGGTGAAGAATGGATATTTAAGAAAGCAGATTAATTTATCGAGCATTGCGATAGTGGGAATGTCTGCAAATTTCCCAAAAGCTGAAAATGTGGATGAGTACTGGAATAACTTAGTGTCTGGTAAAGATTGCATTTCAGAAATTACGGATGACAGATGGGATATAAAGAAATATTACAATCCAGATAGTGAGCATAAGGGCACTTATTTATGTAACAAGATGGGAGTGCTTGAGAATATTGATAAATTTGACGCAGAACTATTTCAGATTCCACCAGTAGAAGCAATGAAGATGGATCCTCAGCAGAGAAAATTTTTAGAGAACTGCTGGTCTTGTATTGAAGATGCAGGAATTAAGCCATCCAATATGGAAGAGAAAAAATGCTCCGTATTTGTGGGATGTGGTTCAAGCGGATATAAGAGTATGATTGAAGAAGAAGACTTAGATTCTAAAGTATTGACTGGTAATGTATCTTCTACCTTAGCAGCTAGAATTTCCTATCTGTTAAACTTAAAAGGTGCTTCTATCTCAATTGAAACAGCTTGCTCTTCCTCATTAGTGGCAGTTGCACAGGCATGTGACAGTCTTGTATTACATAACTGTGATTATGCATTAGCAGGTGGAGCGGGAATTGCAGCAGAACCATCTCTGCTGATTATGAGCAGTAAGGCAGGAATGCTTTCAGAAGATGGAGCATGTTATACATTTGATCAGCGCGCGAATGGTTTCGTTCCAGGCGAAGGTGTAGGTGTAGTCATGTTAAAACGATTGGGTGATGCAATCGCAGATAATGACAGAATCTATGGTGTAATAAAAGGATGGGGCGTCAATCAAGATGGTAAAACGAACGGTATTACTGCACCTAGCGTGATTTCACAAATACAGCTTGAAAAGGAAGTATATAATAAATTCCACATTAATCCAGAAGATATTACATATGTAGAGGCACATGGAACAGGAACAAAATTAGGGGATCCGATAGAAGTTGAGGCATTGACAGAATCATTTAGAACATTTACAGATAAGGAAAATTATTGTGCGATTGGATCAGTGAAAAGCAACATTGGACATTTAATGGCGGCAGCAGGTATAGCAAGTTTGATTAAAGTACTTCTGTCTATGAAGCACAAAACGATTCCACCAACAATTCATTATGAGAAGTTAAACGAACATATCGAGTTGCAAAACAGCCCATTTTATGTTGCCGATAAACTACAGAAATGGGAAGTACCAAATAAAACGTTAAGATGTGCAGCAGTAAGTGCATTTGGCTTCAGTGGAACAAATTGCCATCTTGTTGTAGAGGAGTATCCTCAGAGAAACAATGGGAATGAAGAGCTTGATGGAGGTGGATTATTTGTATTATCTGCTCAAAGTGAAAGCCAATTAAAGCAGTATTGCAGTAAAATGTCACAGTTCTTGAAAGAAGAAAAGAAAGTTGTTTTAAGTAATGTACTATTTACTTTGCAAACTGCACGTGAAGATTTGGAAGAAAAGATTGCTTTTGTTATTTCGGATAAGGATTCTTTAATCGCCAAGTTAGATGGGTTTGCAGAAGGAAAAGAGGTAGAACGTATACAGGTTGCTACTTCGGTTCCATCTGCAAAAGCAGATGAGCTGCTTGAAATAGCGAAAAAGTGGATGAATGGTACAGAAATTGACTGGAATGCTTATTATGAAGGAGAGAAAGTTCGTCTTGTTTCTATTCCGCCATATCCATTCCGCAAGAATTCCTATTGGATTCCGAAAAAGAACCAGCTTCCAAAGAAGCAGCCAGTTGTAGCGGAAAAACTGAGTTTGTCAGATACCGAGGTCAAAGGGGAAACAAGTTCTAAAATTCAGCTTGTACAAGAGGCTTTTATAGAGGAAGAAGAAGTAAGCAACGAAAAACTTTCGTTAGATAATAATGGTGCTGAACTTCAAAACTGGGATAAGGAAGAAAGTACGAATTCTTCAATAGAACTTGAAGTAAAAGAAGACGAAAAGTCTGATCAAAGCTTACTGGACAAATTGGTAGAAAGCCTTTCAGAGGTTCTTTACATCGATAAATCTAGTATTGTGATAACAAAAGAATTCTCAGATATGGGCATTGATTCTATATTGGGTATTGAATGGATTAAAAAGTTAAACAAGATGTTCCAAGCTGACTTTAATGCTACTATGCTTTATGAATATACTACAGTGAAAGAACTTGAGCAGTATATAGCACAGAATTTGAGTACAAAATCTTCTGTTATCAAGTACGAAGAACCAGAACCGGTAAAAGAAATGGATTCCAATTCAAGTACAAAACAGAAGCTGACTGCTACATTGGCTGAGTGTATGTATATGCAACCAGATGAAATCAATATGAGCAAGAATTTCATGGACATGGGCCTTGATTCCATACTTGGAATAGAGTGGATTAGAAAGATGAAAAAAATGTATGGATGGGATATGGATATTACCGTGTTATATGATTATCCAACTGTGATAGCACTTGCTGGTTATATTAATTCAGAAATCATTGGGAAAACAGAAAATGAAGAAACTGAATTGCTTGAATTAGATCAGTTATTGGAAAATGTCTTTACAGGAAAACTTGAAGTGTCTGACGCAGAAGAAAGCCTGGGTAAGATTAGTTTAGATTAAGAAAACAAAAGCAGACTGCGCATTTGGGGAGGAGAACGATGGATAAGAGGGAAATTCTACAGTATTTGCAGACAGGGGCAATTACACCTGAAGAAGCAAAAAAGTTGTTATTAGGGAAGTCTCAAAGTAAAGTGAAACAAAAAGAAGTGTCAAACAAGGATAAGATTGCTATTATCGGAATGTCAGGCAGATTTCCAAAAGCTGCTAATATGGAGGAATATTGGAATGTGTTAAAAAGTGGAACATTTGCTGTTGAAGAAATTCCACCAAGCCGATTTGATGTTGACAGATACTATGAACCATTCCCTCCGAAACCAGGAAAAACCTATTGCAGATGGCTAGGCAGACTAGATGATATCGAAGATTTTGAC
>DBKX01000371.1:3264-6553 GCA_002297865.1 Lachnoclostridium sp. UBA739 | reverse complement strand
CTTAGAGGGCTGGCAACCACTTTCCATTATCGGAAAGCCCTTGCCAGCCTATCAAATATATTGTAATCTTAAAATCTAAATTCTAAATCAATCCGTGTTTTTCATGAGTACAATCTATTCATCTCCATGCTCATAATATCTCCTTATCATATTGATTACTGTACGAGGAGATTGCTTAGTATGAGCTATAAGCATTATATTGATTACGTCCCCATCAACATTATAATATATCACATTAGGATAAACCAATAAATGACGAATCAGTACTTGGGTATTTGTTGTCAAAGAGGAATACTTATAATCAGGAGTACCACTTTCAGGAAAACGAAGCAGCCCATTAACCTTTTTATCTATCTTGTCATAGGTTTTATAAGCAATACGTTCCCGTAATCCTCTTGTACTTTATCCAAAATTTCATCTAATTGGTGAAGTGCCATTTCTGACCAACTTATTTCCATCCTCTTTTCTCTTTAATCCTATTCATTGCTTTTTCATGAGGAATACAACGTCCTGCACGACTTTCTTTAAGTGCATATTCTGATGCCATTTCCAAGAATTCCACAGGAATAGCATCAACTCGTCTTGAAGATTCTTCCTCATCCAATGAGATTTCTAGCAGTTTGGCAAGATTACTCCTGTCTTCCCGACTCCATTTTTTAATTTCATTCCAATAAGGAACTACTGTATTTGTTGGTACACAACCAGTCATAATCATAATTTTACCTCCTATATTAAACATTTAACTTTCTACCGCAAAGCAAATGCAAATGAGCATAATGAAAGCTTGCTTTCAAATTGCCAAATGCAGTTTTGCTTCTGCAAAGTTACGCTTTTTCTTCGAAATCGCCAAGGAAAAGAGCATATTTCTTTCAAAACTCCTTAAAAGCTTGACCATAATAACTATAAGCCTTGCCGTAATAGTGATCCTTTCTTCTCACACCTTCCTTATTTTTAGAACGTTTTCCACACTCTATTCCCTCCAAGAACTTCATCGCCTTATAAAGTTCTTTCTCCCGATGTCTATCCATACCTTTCAACTGAGCAACCGTCCATTTATTCTTGTCCAACAGAGGAAATGCAGCCAACCAACAATGCACATTTTCATACTTTTGATAATTCCACAATGTCACTCTTCCTACACTCATGCCAATAAGCCTGTTACGCAAACTTTCCATTATCGTATTCATACAATACTTTGGAGTTTTACCCTTCTTATATTGATTTAGCAAATCCCATACAACGGTATGCTGCTTGGTCAATTGCTTTTGATAAGATTTTTTGCGAACTCTTACCTCTCCACGCCAGTTAACATCAAAACCAACAAAAGTAATCCAAGGAAAAACATCCTTACCATGTTCACCCCATTTGTATGGTCCACGCGACTTACCATCCCAGAAATCCTTCATATGATTGATGTGAATATCTTTGACAGGATGAGGATGTAGTCGAGAACTCATTAATCTTGCATTATAAACTTTCAAAACTTTACTCGATAAAGATTCACTTGGTGTGACAAGTATCATATCGTCACAAAATCGAAGGTAAGCTACATCATTATTAGCTATCACTTCATGAATAGACAAGTCTACATAATGCATCATGATATTGGCGATAAGTCCTGAAAGCGCACCACCTTGCGGAATACCTTTCCGCTTATAGGGCTTTTTCTTCTTTTCGAGTTCAAGTGCATCCACCCATTTAACTTCGTATTTTTTGCCCTTATATTGCTTTCTTACACTATCCCAAGCACTAGCATCCACTTTGGAATTATAAGAAAACACATCATTGTAAAAGTCAAAGCAATCTATATAGTTGTAGAACCATCGCTTGGCACATTTATAGTCAGTATTCGTAATAATTCCTTTTTTCTTTACTCTAGCCATCAACATATTAAAACGGGCTTTTATGATGTTGTGGTCTAAAGTATCATAAAACTTTTGCATATCGCATTCCGACACATATAGCATTTGTCCCAAATGTTCTTTTCTATATTTGGTCAAAGACTTAACTGCCTCTAAATGTTGAAATTGCGTATCACCCTTAGGCTTTCTAAAAGCAAAAGAATAATCCATGAATTCTTCATCAAGTACCTCCGTAAGAAACTTATTGTAAATAGACAAAACTATCCTGACATCCAAATCAAACTTGCAGACTGGACGACAAATCACCACATTATCACTTTCTGTCTTTTTGAACAGCATCTGAACCTTGGGGCTTTCCATAGCAATACCTGGATGAAGAGCAAGATAGCGAATATAAGCTATCTTATCTTGAAGTCGTCTAAACCACTCCTCTTGTGACTTGCACTTTTTCGCCTTACAATAAGTCGCATACAACATGAAAGCATTGCGTTGAGAAGAATCCATATCTATTCTTCTTTTACCTACACGGCACCATTTGGAGCGAGATGGAAACAAGGCATATATACTTTGCTTTTCTTCATCCAACGTTTTCAACTTTGTATCACCAACAAACTCAATGACCTGCATTTGCTTGGCTCGCTGGTCTGCAAATTTGCAACGCTGTAGGATAAGCAGTCTGACAATTCTTTCGTCAGTTAAGAAATCACTTAGCATAGGAAGAAAGTATTCAAAACAATACCCAGTTTAAAAAGATTCAGAAGAGATAATAGTCCCATTTTACGATGCGTCTCTGAGTTGAGTCTATTCTATCCGCACCAATACTCGCTACCCTCGGTTAGAAGAGCCGCCTTTGGTATTGATATTTAGCCCTTTCTCCCTTGCTAAGTATATGATGGTGCCAAAACTTACTTCATTGTTTGTCTTGGCATAAGCCTCAAATATTAGTCGTTCACTTTTCTGTTCATCATTTCGACTCCCATCCAAGCTACACAACTTCAAAAACAGTTCTTTACCTTTCACTGGATGAATGTTACTAGCGATAGCAAATGCAACCTTCACCCAATTGGCATAACTTTCTGTTATGGATGCATTCTTTTTGACCAACTTTTTGTATATATTGCCCAACAAGCAACGATAATGATTAGACAATGGGTAATTCGCCTTGCCAATAATCATATTCCAATTCAACTCTAGAGCTGGCTTTTTCGATTTATGTTCTCTATCGACACCATTAGACATCTTAGGAACGAAATCCTCCAAATCTTCATTGCCAACATGAAACTCAGCCGCTTCATCTTTCACAAGAATATTTGGATCCCAACACATATAGCAAAGCCTAGGAATATCCGAACCACTCTCGTCCAAAGCCATTCCATAATTGACAAGAAGATATTTCAATAGTTGACGAAAAGCCACCTTATGCTTAA
>DBKX01000371.1:2455-3167 GCA_002297865.1 Lachnoclostridium sp. UBA739 | reverse complement strand
CTTTCAAGCATTTGGCAAACCATTCCATCTGATTAGTTTCAATATGGTCAATATCTATTACCATAAGATTATTATAGTGAACGCAGCTTTCCAAGTTTCTTTTCTCCTTGAATGTGCCACAAAAGGTAACCGCAGGAAGAGAGGCTTTATATTGTTTGGACAACTTAGTGTCCACAGCCTTATATTTTCTCACATTTAGCACCGTTTCCCTGAACACATCGGACCGAATGCCAGCAAAGACACGGCTCACACAAATATCCAAAGATGGACCACCTTTAAAGTACTTGAAGTAAGAAACTTGAATGTTATCGAAAGAAGAAGATGGAACTAGCATAATTGGCAGTTTTATAATTTAAAAGGTTCCGGCATAAGTTCCAAATATTTTTTGAACAACGCCACAAAGACCTTATCAATAATCATCAAAAGAGCAAAACGTACGAAATAATTCTCTAATATGTACTCTTGCTTTTGCAAATTGTCCAATGCTGGTAAGTTTTGTTGGAAAGAGGTCGTATTATGCGCGCATCGATTTCGATGCTGTATTGCAACATCAAAAACATCAATCAAAGTCTTAACCTGAGTTAATTTACATGCATCTGCCCCAGATTTTTTCGAACAATTAGCACAGTGCCCCAATATATCAGAAGCCTTGCCTTGATTAATATACAGTACACATTCCTTACCACACTTTTCAAAGAGTTTGCGAAATTCA
>DBKX01000371.1:0-2378 GCA_002297865.1 Lachnoclostridium sp. UBA739 | reverse complement strand
AACTCATCTTTAGTATCATACAGAATTTTTGCACGCTCTTGCTCAGTCAACAAACTACTACATTTTTCTTCTTTTTCTAATATAGAAACCAAATCCAGGAAGACTTGCCTCTTATCTTTATAAGAAGAACATTCGCCCAAAGGATGCTGTTTATATCGTTCATACCTCAAAGTATAATCGTCAGTAGCTAATTCCCAAGATATACACTTAACTTTTTGTTCTTGAAAGCCTGTCATTTTCAAATATACGGACTGCATCACATAGTCAAGCAAAGGATAATTTTCGATATTTCCTTCCAATGGTGCCAAAGCAAATTGCGCCTCATCCAATACTTTAGAAATTGGAGTCAGAATAAATGTCTCATGCTTTCTCATGGCAATACAAAAGAATTATAAATATCAACCGAATGTTTTATTCGTTTCCTTAGATACTGAAACTGAGCTGGGGCTTGGGCATGACTGCCCTCATCCCTCAAAGAACTTATTGCAGATTCTATCACTTGTTTCAATTGTACACCTCTTCTAACATCAATTTTTTCATGACAAAGCAACACATGATATATCAAACCAAAGAAATACATGTCCATATTGATTATCGAAGGATAGTCCTTTGGTAGACGAAGTTGCTCCAAAGTATCTTTCAGACGTTGAATATCATCCTCAAAATTATCATCATGGAATATATCAGAAAACTTGCCAAAGATGTGTTCATACTCGTGTTCTACGATTGAATAAATATACCGTTCAATATATTCCTCTATTCTTCTTCCACTAAAGCCACGAGCCACTTTATTTACTTGATTCAGCTGTTTGTACGCAGACATCAAACATAAACATCGAGTAAAATCCAATCGTTGTTTCTCACCAACCAAATTTACATAATATTTATCTGCAAAATCTGGCTCAAAAAACTTTTCGAATCTTTCATTAAGGAAATAAAGCGAACGCCTACTTTCTATAGCCAGCAATTGTACACCTTGTACGTTTATCTCACGAAACATCTTGGTATAGTAGCTTTGTTGATTCATTGTAGCTGAATCAGACGGAACTATATAAGAGAACCCCAAATAATGCTCATGAAAGAAATTAGCAGTCAAGCCTAAACCAATGTTTTTATAATTTCCATCTTCAATATGATTCCGTATTTCTTCTCTACTTCGACCTTTATCAGTCAAGCATTTGAAGTTCCATTCCAAAACATTATCATAAGGATCCACTTCCTCGTCTGCGTCACTTTCCTCTCCATGCGCCAGCTCCAACAAATGAGCTTTATAGCTTTCCTTATCTGGAAACAAATCGAGATAAGCAAGTAAAATACTTGTCAATCTCTGCTGCCCATCAATGATATAATTTTGTTTGCTTCCATCACTCATTTTGAATGATCCAATGGTGACTGGTGGAACAAAACGATTCTCTTGAAAAGTTGCAATAAGAGTTAGAAGCTGCTTTTGACTCCAAACGAAGTGACGCTGATATTTTGGCAACATAATCTTATGTGTAAGAATAAGTTCTATCCAATAAGCAAGGGAATACTCTCCGTAATAAACATGATTGTTCATGATTAGAATTTTATAATTTTTGTTTTATCATTTAGGAATATTTTTATCGTACCATCTTGGGAAATTTTTATTGCAATTCCATTGCTTGCCAACCTACTAGCAGCCGTTTCACCGGTACCTTTAAGGACATTCGCCTCTGTAACTTCCATTTTTATAATGCACCCATAATACTTGATGCTTCCATCTTGACAAATAACGGTCGCACCATCACTTGAAAGCAATCTCTTAATCAAGCCATCATACTGTTTATCAACCACATTAAATGACTTTTTAGACATAGAATGAGTTGTTTTCAACAATTCCCCGACTTTATCAATATTTTTAGGTATCCAAATAATAGAACTCGTATCATTTTTAGAACAGTAGAGAACAAAATAAAGAATTGCATTATAAACCTTATCTTCCAATGGTAACTCTTCCAAAATTCGACTACGAAGCCACTGATAATCACGAAATCGCCATACATTCTCTTGATATATAAATTCAATATTATTTGATGTTATCACAGATAGCTCCCTTCCGTTATTAGCTCTTAACAATACATCTATTCGATGCAATGCTTTGCCTAGCAATATTCTACTCAGATAACCTTGATTCGCAGTATTATAAACATACATATAATGTATATCTTTCTTC
This sequence comes from Lachnoclostridium sp. UBA739, assembly GCA_002297865.1. The sequence continues at coordinate 184 of DBKX01000371.1, read as the reverse complement.
AAATCTGTCAAATAGTATGATGTATAACCATCAACTAAATACCAAAATCTCGTATCTATGCTATCAGAGAACTTTTTGGGTGAATTCAGATACATTACATATCCCTTACCATCATCAACTTGTTTTTTAAAGTCAAACAAAGATTTTGTAATAATTAATCCTGTCGAGAAATATTTACCTTCAA
>DBKX01000057.1 GCA_002297865.1 Lachnoclostridium sp. UBA739 | reverse complement strand
AAATATGCGAAGATGTTCAAAATACAAGCAGAAAGGTATGGTGACAATGAAACAGTCTAAAAAGGTTTTGCCGATTCAGAAAATGCCGTATATTCGCTCATATACCTGGCATGCATTTTTACATGCGATAGCAGGAAATGAAATGTTTGCAGGGGATAAGGTAGCCTCCTTTTCTTTAGTGGATAACAATGCGGCAGAACTTAAAAGTTACGGAGTAGATGCACATGCAGAAGCAGCTAATATGAAGTATGAGATTTTTACGAATTCATATGCCTGCGATCCTAGATATTACTTATATCGCAGGTGCATGGAAGAAGACGAAATTATGATGAACATAGACTTCTTTGAGTTTGTAAATCAATGGGGTCAAATGGGTTTGTTTTTAAAAAGCGGAACAGATACAATGGAAGAATATTTGAAGTCTTCGGATGAGGAAAGTAAGAAAAATATAGATTGTGGTGGGGTTCATACTGGAAAGGGATTTTTCACTGAAATTGCCAATGAATATACGCAAGGAATTATGTGGAAACCAAATTATCAAACTCCTTGCAGACTAAAGATAACTTATCAGCGAGGAAAGGTTTCTTTTTATGGTTCGCTAAATGAAGGGGAGTGGACATTGCTCGGTGAAAATGCAATTGAACCAGCGAATCAAAAAGAACTCTACATCGGAGTCCGTATTGCTCCAGAGAGTAAAGACTATTATAACTGGTTGTATTCAAATTATATTCAGCTAAGAGGTTCCTTATCATTTGGAACTCCACTTGATTATAGTACGATTCCGATGCGTGATGCGAATTATTATACTGTCAATCCATGTGTTGTATTTCAGAAGGTTAATTATTATTTATTGTTAGAAAATATAGATTCTTTTTGGAGTTTTATCAAGGATTCTATTAATAATAATAGATATATAGAAGTGATATTAGAGGAAAAATACTTGCCGGGGTATTGGGCAAATGGCAATCAGGAGAGCAGATATCATCAAAATTTAATTTATGGATATGATGATGAAAATGAAAAGGTGATGCTTTTAGGAGTCGATACTAATGGATATCCTATAAACAATGTAGCTGAAAAAGAAAATTTTTTTAAGGCATTAGAAGCATATCCTTTTCAAACTGCAATCTATACTTTGGAATATATGCCAGATGAAGCAAAATATCCGTTGGATGTAAAACAGATTGTGAAAGGATTAGATGATTTCTTGACAGGAAGAAATAATTCTGATGATTGTGGAAATACATTGAAACCGATTGAATGTGCTTATGGTGTGGACATCTATGATGAATTTATAAAAAAGGATGATTGTGAACGATTTACTGGAGATTTCAGAATTGCATTCACACTTCGAGAACACAAAAAAATTATGATTGACAGAGTACAATTTCTGATCGATAAAAAAATCCTTTGTGAAGAGGAAACAGAAGAGATTAGAGCTTTGCTGGAAGAGATTCGTGCAATTTCGGAGACGGTTTTAATTCTTGTTTTAAAAAATAAGGGGAGACCGGTGAAGAACTTAAAGGAGAGAGTGGTTCGAAATCTGGAAAGGATGAAGGAACTAGAGATTCAATGCTATGGAAAACTTCGTGATTTATTAAAGAAAAAAGAGGAAATCATTGTGAAATAATGCATTTGCTATTTTCCTAGGGGGCAGGTATAAGGACTCCAGCTTACAAATTACGCTTATGAAACATGAACTGACAGCCTGTAAACCATTCATTTTTTCAAACTTACTGAAAATGCTAAAACTCATGTGTTGACAACATTTTATTTTAGCGATATAATAAACAAGCATGCGATTTTTACATGCAGCAGATAGAACGACATGTAAACAACCGGACATGTTTGTTTTATGAAAAATGAAAAAAATATTGAAGAATACCGCAGGAGGTGAAAATTAATGCCAACTTTTAACCAATTAGTTAGAAAAGGAAGAAAGACAGTTGAGAAGAAATCTACTTCTCCAGCATTACAAAAAGGTTACAACTCTTTAAATAAGAAAGTAACAGACGCATCTGCACCACAAAAGAGAGGTGTATGTACTGCTGTTAGAACTGCAACTCCTAAGAAACCTAATTCAGCTCTTAGAAAGATTGCCAGAGTTCGTCTTTCCAATGGTATTGAAGTAACAAGTTATATCCCAGGTGAGGGCCACAACTTACAGGAACATAGTGTTGTTCTGATTCGTGGTGGTCGTGTTAAGGACTTACCAGGTACTCGTTACCATATCGTCAGAGGTACACTTGATACAGCAGGTGTAGCTAAGAGAAGACAAGCGCGTTCTAAATATGGTGCTAAGAGACCTAAAGACGCAAAATAGAATTTCAATCGAATAAGGTTATATCACTAATTCAAGAAAAGTGCCGTATTAATTTTTGCTTTAAAGGAAAAGCATTTGGTTTTTCTTCCTGACGGTTGCAGGTATAGAGAATACCACACACTTCGTTTAGAGATAGATAATAAATACGAGCGCGAACACAGGATTGATGTGAGTACCTATGATTTAATGAATGACTTAATGAGCAATCATTTGGTTGTTTCATTAAGTAAGTATTAAGGAGGGAAGAAACGTGCCACGTAAAGGTCATATTCAAAAAAGAGATGTATTAGCAGACCCATTATACAACAACAAAGTCGTTACTAAGCTTATCAACAACATCATGTTAGACGGTAAGAAAGGTACTGCTCAGAAAATTGTATATGGTGCTTTCGAAAGAGTAGCAGAAAAGAGTGGAAANNTCAGAAAATCGTTTACGGCGCTTTTGATGAAATCGCTGAGAAGACAGGAAAAGACGCTATTGAAGTATTCGAGGAAGCTATGAACAACGTTATGCCAGTTCTTGAAGTTAAGGCTAGACGTATTGGTGGTGCTACTTATCAGGTACCTATCGAAGTTAGAGCTGATAGAAGACAAGCACTTGCACTTCGCTGGTTAACTCTTTACTCACGTAAAAGAGGAGAAAAAACTCAGGAAGAAAGACTTGCTAACGAAATTTTAGATGCTGCTAACAACACTGGAGCATCTGTTAAGAAAAAAGAAGATATGCACAAAATGGCAGAAGCCAACAGAGCATTCGCTCACTATCGTTGGTAATNNGTAAAACCAGATCGTAGACAGGCTTTGGCTCTTCGTTGGCTGACTCTTTATTCACGTAACCGTGGAGAGAAGACAATGAAAGAAAGACTTGCCAGTGAAATCATGGATGCAGCAAACAATACTGGTTCATCCGTGAAGAAGAAAGAAGATATGCACANNTTCGCTCACTATCGTTGGTAATCACCACGAACTTGCATATTTCATACTGCATTGTATAGAAAATGTTTTTTGTTTGAATAAAAAATATAAAACTGTACAGATTTAGTTTGTAGGGGTGCGGTAGTAAGCGTTCTAGGATGCTTAAACTATCGTATTTCTGCAATAATTCAATAAGGAGGAAAAAACCTTGGCTGGAAGAGAAT
>DBKX01000094.1:2456-2681 GCA_002297865.1 Lachnoclostridium sp. UBA739 | reverse complement strand
CCGTTGTCAGGTAGTCATATATTTTGTTAGCCATCGGATGCGCCACCGTGTCTGTATTGACTGCCACATAGATATTCATACTGTAAGGATAAGAGCCATCCAGGATGCTCTCCTGGGTAGGCAACACACCGTCTACTTTCATGATTCTTGCCCATTCATTATCAAAATGAAGAGCACGAAAGAGATATCGGGCACAATAAACATAGCCCTTATCATTCTTTTCAT
>DBKX01000094.1:0-2423 GCA_002297865.1 Lachnoclostridium sp. UBA739 | reverse complement strand
TCTTGTTTCCCTATCAGGATCATCCTCATACCACCATATATATTTGTTTTTCAATTCTTTACCATCCAAGAATTGCTGTTTGAAATACGCAGTATTATCTTTGTCTCCATCGACGGAACTACTGATAAATGTATCCGAACCATTCACACACGACCATTGGGTGTATTCACCTGTAAAAATCTTCTGTATTTGTAGTCTTGTCAAATCATCAACGGGATTTTTCTGATGATTTAAGAAGATGGTGGCATCCAGCCCTATCGGTTTGCAAGCAACAGATATCCCACTGTCGTTTGCTGCCTTCATCTCTTCTTCAGAGAGAGGTGTTGCCAACAAAGCAAGCGGAATATTCCCTTTCATCAAATCTTTCCTCACATATTCTTCTCCATAGAAATCTGTCTGAAAATACAGATTAGCTTTCAGACTCTTGGATTCCTCCGTAGAATACGGACTAAAGTCTATCACTCTAAATCTTTCACCTGTGAACCTCCATTCTTGAGGAGTGTACCATGAGTACTGCAAATTGAACAGGTGGCAAGTCATTACTTCAAACACATCATAAAACCACTGCTCACTTTCTACAGCCGGAAAATTCCAACCGGTCAGTCCCTCAATCTTACTACTACCCGTCTCTGCATGAATCATGTTTAAATGAAACATACAGGCAATTACCATGAATATTTTTTTTATTTCCATAACTTTATTTTTCTATCATTACATCCAACTCTGCCCCTTGTTCAACAATCGTTCCTTTTTCTAAAATAACTTCTTCATTACCATATAGTTCCATTTTTCCTTTAAATATAACATCTCCCTCCGATTTATATGGATTAACATTTGAACCTACTTTAATACAATCTCCACCTTCAAGCTGTGAGCCTTCATATATTTCATTTTGAAGATATACAATCATAGGAAAAATACCTTTGTCTACAAAAGGTATTTTATTATGTTTTGATATACAAACAGAAACATATTGAGGTGTTTTTGTCACATATTCTAAAGAATTTCCTTGTGTACTCACGACCTCATCAGTCCATTGATTATAAAAAGTAATTTTTGCAGGTTCCTTTGTGGCCACATGAATACTATTATTATTCCTTTCGACTTTCACATTTTCAAAAGACGTCGGAACGTCTGTATATATCATCATTGAAGGGTCACCATAGCAATAAAAAACTTCTTCAGTATATTTTTCATGTTCTCTATCAATTACACCATACGTTTCTTTCATCCTTGTCATTCCTTGAAATAAAATCTGTCCAAGTTCATAAGTAGGGACAGGTGTCTTTCCACCCATTGTTGTTGAATCTTTAAAACGAGGACGCAAACCAGGCTCTGGCCAAATGGCATCAAACATACCATTACACAAGGCATCATTATAACCAGAATAACTGTCATACGATGCTGCATAAACAGCCACGCATCCACTTTTCTTTTTATTTAATAATTGCTCTGCAAAACAACCATAAGCATCATCAAGCTGTCCAGAAAGACATGTCAAACTGAACATCACAGGGTATTTGTCTTCATTATTCAAATTGATATTTCTATTCTTATAAGTCGGTCCAGCCCACCCATCACTATGACCATGCCCACGATAAAGGACATAAAAAGTACCTTTATTAATAAAATTGTTTATATCCGCTGCATTTCCCTGCCATGCATCATTTCTCTTTAGCTCGTCAGGAAGAGGTTCTCCAAAAGAATATTTCGTATTATTATAGTAAGAAGGAATCACATCTTTTTTCTCTGTATAATAAACACGATTTACATTTTTCTGCTGAGACATCAAATAATCGCGCACTTCCTCTGATGTCTTTACAAATCTTACATCTTCATATCCATCAGGTTTATTTTTTTCAGAATATAATGAACCATCTTCAAAAAAAGCACAATTTAAGCCTGTTTCATAAAAAGAGGCATCTACTGTTGGATTTTTTTCGTACTGCATTATTTTATCTATAACAGCATAGGCTTCTGTTATTGTAGACACAGGTAATCGCCCGTAATACAAATCAGGAAGGCTGTCTTTTTCACCATCCATACAAGCATAGTACATATCTGTACAATGATATATAGAATCACCTTCTTCACGTTCTATAACGTAGCAATACTGTGCAGGTATATCCTCATGACTACCTATTATCAGCAGATAATACAAGTCAGGATTTTCATCATACACTTTTTGGACTGTCTCCTTGATGAGTTGCGGAGTCCATTCTTCCTTTACAACGACATGTGTCCTAAAGCCCATTGTCTTCTTCCATTCACAGAATTTTGATACGGCATCTCCATATTTTGGACATGACAACACCAAATAATCCCGAACAGCAGAAACCAACGTTTGTGCGGCACGTCCTCTTGACGCCACAGAAAATCCATTGACGACAGTATTGCTCAATAAATGATCGTCCGGGCTGACA
>DBKX01000156.1 GCA_002297865.1 Lachnoclostridium sp. UBA739 | reverse complement strand
ACATATATCTGGATTAGTGGTCGCAGGCTTGCATGAATCACCTATTGACTATGCACATATCACAACAACATGTACACATAAACAGTTATTCGGACCTAGGGGAGGACTTATTTTATCAGGAAAAGATGCGAAAGAAAAGCTAAAAGGCGAGGATATTACGCTGGAGCGCAAACTACAGAAAGGTGTATTTCCCTTTTTCCAAGGAGCACCGATTATGAATCAGATAGGTGCTAAGGCGATTACATTTGAACAAGCTGGTACAGAGGAATTTAAACAGATAATGCAGCGTATTGTTGATAATTCACATACATTATCAGAGTGCTTAGTGAAAAAAGGATACAATATTATCTCAGGTGGCAGCGACAACCATATCGTTCTTGTAGATCTGTCGAATAAAGGCATTACAGGTGATGTTGCGGAAAGGGTATTAGAGCAGTGTGGTGTTATTGTGAACCGTAATAGTGTTCCTAACACTAGCAAAGCGAATGGAGCAAAACACCCAGCTGGAATCCGAATTGGAACCAATAGCATATCACAAAGATTAATGACAGAAAGTGCAATGATTAGGTGTGCAGACTTAATTGACGAAGTATTGACACATGTCCATGGGGACTCTGTAGAAACATGTAGTGTAGATGAGGCAGTTAAGGCTGACGTACTAAAAAAAGTAAAGGAATTATGTAAGGAGTTTCCTATACCACAGTACGAGGACAAATTTTGATGCTAGGAGAGTGAATGAACATGAGTGAGTATAAGGATTTTTCGTTGGAGAGCTTTCTACAAGAATTTGATACTCGTTGTGAGGGAAGGTTTGAGATATACAAAAAGGATATATCCAATGAAAAAGAAAGCAGATTTATATCCTTTCAGATGACGATTAACCTAGAGAAAAAAGTGACCGACAGCCGAATAGAACGTTATACCCTATTCTATAGTGCATACTTAAGTCTTTTACTAAAATATACACAGAATGAGATATTAACTGGAATCAGTTTTATGATCGATACGGATGAGCGTCTCATTGACATGACTACTGTTCCAGAGTTTGATAAGCATTTATCTATTCAGGACATACAGGCCGTATGTAAAAATGAATTAAAAAAACATTCGATATCAGAGAAAATGCTGATGGAGATTAAGAGTAAGATCGTAGATCTGGGGAATTGCATATTCATTTATTCAAATAGTGAGAGTTCTTTTATACAGGATAGAATACATACTGATATATGCTTAGAACTGGTCGATGATGGGGAGAAATTATGCCAGACTATTATTTTTAATGAGGCAGTATTCACACAGGAGTTTATTAGCCGGTTTGCCCAGCATTATGAGAATATACTGAAGTGTGCAATTGAGAATCCAGAACTTCCAATCTGTGAAATCGACTATTTAAGTAAGGAGGAGCTGGAGCTATTAACAGGTACCTGGAATCGTACAGAGCAGGAGTTTCCGTCCGATTCTTGTCTGCATCAGCTTTTTGAGTGTAAGGTAGAGGAAGATCCCCAAGCAGTTGCCGTGTATTACGAAGGAATGACCATGACAAGATTAACGCTTAACCAGCGTGCAAATCAGTTGGCCCATTATCTTCGTATGAATGGAGCTAAGACTGGTGATGTTATTGCACTATATACAAATAAGTCGATTGGCTTTGTCATTGGAATTATGGGAATTTTAAAGGCGGGATGTGCATATCTTCCAATTGATTCCTCCTATCCTAGTGCCAGAGTTGAATATATAGTGAAGAATTCCCAGGTTTCTACTGTGGTTATGACAATGGAAAAAGTTGAGAAAGAAGAAATATTTGAAGGACTTAATGTGATTAGACTTACAAAAGAGGGTAATGAACTGAAAGAGTATTCAGAAGAGAATCTGAACTTAGCAATTGACTCTAAGAATCCATGCTATGTGATTTACACGTCTGGTTCAACAGGACAGCCAAAAGGAGTACTTTTAAATCATCAAGGACGGGTAAATAACTTCCATGATTTTAACACTCGTTTTTCGATTGGAGACAAAGATAAAGTACTTGCTATTTCATCAGTGAGTTTTGATATGAGTGCCTATGACATTTTAGGAAGCATGATGGCAGGAAGTAGTATTGTGTTGCCAGATCCACTATTGGAGAAACAGCCATTCCACTGGCTAGAGCTCATAAAAAAATACCAAGTTACCATATGGCATTCTGTTCCAGTCCTCTTGGACGTTTTACTGAAATGCAGCCAGCATAGGAATACGAACAACATAGAAACGATTCGTGTTGTTCTTCTAGGAGGGGATTGGATACCAGTATCGTTGCCTGATAGATTTAGAAAGTTAAATGATAAAGCCGTTATCATTAGTCTTGGTGGGGCTACAGAAGTATCAATGGATTCGACGATTTACTATATTAACGAAGTTGATGCTAACTGGAAAAGCATTCCGTATGGAAAACCAATGGCTAATCAGAAGGCATATATATTAGATCGTTTTAGAGAATTATTGCCAATTGGTATCCCCGGAGAACTATATCTGGGGGGAGTTGGAGTAGGCGAGGGATATTACCTTAATCCTCAGGCTACTCAGGAACGTTTTTTTGATAATCCATGGATGACCGAAGAGGAGCAACGTATCTATAAGACAGGGGACTTAGCGTACTTAAGGGATGATGGAGAACTAATATTGTTAGGTCGAATGGATTTCCAAGTAAAAATAAACGGAAGCAGAATCGAACTTGGAGAGATAGAACATTGTCTAGTTGGTTACCAATCCGTTAAGAGGGTTGTTGCACTTGTTCCGAAAAGGCTTAAGAAGATTGTTGTCTATGTGGAATGTGATCCTAATCAGGATATGCCAACAGAAAATGAGTTAGTAGAATATTTAAAAGAACGTTTGCCTGAAAATTATATTCCAACCTATTATGTATTATCAAATGAAATGCCAGTAACGCCGAACGGAAAGATTGATAGAAAAAGGATTACTCAATTAGTGGATGAGTATTTACATAATATGATTTGAGAAAAGGGGAATCAAGATGGTTCGTGATTTTTTAGAAAGACTTAAACATTCTGATAAAACAGCAGTCGTGTGTGGTGAGCATGAACTTAGTTATAGGCGATGGAATCATTTATCATCTAAGCTGTGTGATGAGTCATTGAAAAACGTAAAGGGAAAGCTGGTAGGAATCTTTTTGCCAAATGGAATTGCATATGTGGTAAGCTATTTTGCTTGCCTTTATGCAAACAAAGTAATTGTACCGTTTCATACAGGAAGCACAATGAATGAACTGCTATATACGATTAATCTTTGTAGCCTCTCGACGCTTGTGATACAGGAAGAAAGTCTAAAAGAAGTGGAAGTACTCATTCAGGAAAATAGGATTCCTATGACAATTGTGGTTGTGAACCATGACGGAACAGTTTGCAGAGTGGTAGAATATTTCCAAGCACTATTCCATGATGAACAATATGGGGATGAACTGCAGGATGTTGTAGTGATGCTCCATACATCGGGAACAACCTCTAAACCAAAACGGGTGATGCTGACCAATGAGGGATTGCAAAATAATATCAAGGCACATTCTGAATCTCTTAATTTTACTGAGAATGAGGTCTGCTTAATACAGTTGCCTATGGTATTTGGTTATTGTAATACTGCTCAATTTCTAACTCATGTATATTTAGGAGCACGTATTGTTATTAATCCATATCCATTTATGGCTGCTGATTTTTTTAAGTTGGTTGATAGATGGAAAATTACTAATTTTACGGTCGTTCCATCGATTCTAATCGCATTAGCTCGTTGCAAGAAGTTATCTTTTGATATCTCATCTTTAAGAGTCATTTGTTTCGGAGGAAGCGCGATACCTGAAAATTACTTGAGAGAGATGATCGAAAAGTATCCTACGATATCCTATGTTCAAACATATGGTTTGACAGAGGCAGGACCTAGAGTTACTACATTGCCACCTGAATATTGTAAAGAAAAGATAGGATCGGTTGGCTGTGCAATACCTGGAGTTGAAATAAAGATTGTTGATGATTCCGGTATGTCATTACCTAATGGCGAAAAAGGCGAAGTGATAGTGAAGAGCAAAGGTATGATGAAGGGGTATTTTCGTTGCTACGAGGAGACACAGGCTATTATCCATAATGGATGGTTACATACAGGTGATTTGGGCTATATATCAGAAGACAACTACTTATATATAGTGGGGAGAAAGAAAAACATTATTATTACTGGAGGGCAAAATGTAAGTCCAGAAGAAGTAGAAGAAGTAATCTCTTCTTGTAATGATGTTAAGGACGTAAAAGTATATGGAATATCGGATGATTTATTAGGGGAAAAGGTGGCAGCTGATATCGTAGTAGTCCAGAAAACGGAAAGTGTTATCGAACAAGTTAAGCAGGAATGTCAGAACAAGCTGAGCAAATATAAAATCCCTAGTGAGTTTCAAATTGTTGATACTATCGCGCGAACCTATAACGGAAAAGTTAAACGAAACTAACTAAACAATAAGTTGTAATAATAGGCAATGTGATTACAAATGTGAGGAGATGAACTATATGGATCGAATGAAGAATAATTTATCGTTTTTGGGTGTGAATGAAGCGTATCTGTATCTTATTAACATGTTACAGAAAGCTCCAGAGTCAAAGCCACGTGGAATGAAAGTAAAGGAATGTTTGGGTGTAGCCTTCACTATCACAAATCCAAGAGATCGTGTTGTCAAAAATTCTTTACGGAAAATAAGTTCGTCTTTTGCGGTAGGTGAATTTCTATGGTATCTTAGAGGAAGCAATCAATTGGATATTATGAAATATTACAGTAGTATGTATCCAAAATTCTCTGATGACCAAGTAACCGTACATGGAGCTTATGGACCAAGAATCTTTGGGGGGAAAACAAGTCAGTGGGAGAGTATAAAGAAGAAATTGAATGAGGATTCCGATTCAAGACAGGCTGTTATTACGATCTACCAGCCAATGGATTTGTTTACCTCATCGCGTGATATTCCCTGTACATGTAACTTGCAGTATTTTATTCGTGATGGAAAACTTCATGCAATTACTTACATGCGTTCTAATGATATCTATCTTGGTATGCCTTATGATATCTTCAGTTTTACATTGTTTCAGGAAATGCTTGCTTTAGAAATGGGCGTTGAGCTTGGAAGCTATACACATATGGTAGGCAGTATGCATATCTATGAGAATAATTTTAGCATTTTTGAACAATTACAGAATGAGTTTTCGTGTGATAGCTATACAATGATGAGTATGCCAAAAGAGGCTATTGAGAAGGAACAAATAGAGTTATTGTTACAAGTGGAAAGTATTTTAAGGAATAATGGAGACATTTTAACGGAAAGCAAACTTCAATCCTATTGGGATCCGTTCGTTGAGGTACTTATTGAGAAAAAAAGGCGAATTTATCAATAATAGAGGAGTGAGAGATTGTGAGAAAAGAGCTAGTAATGTATGAACCATGTATTGATAGTTATCCGATATATGGCGACCTATTTTCCGTGTTAAAACTGACTGATGAGGCGAAATATTGGATATGTAATAATTTTATTCAATTAAGAAAAATTGAGCCAGTTGTTTTTTTTGAAGCATATAGAAGTGTGCTATATAATTGTCCTAATATTTCAGTAAGTAGAGTAAGCAGAAAAATATTAGGACACAAATACAATAAAAATCTTATTCAGCTTATTAAAGATATGATTGATATGAATTATTACATATTTTTATATGTGGATAGATTATATATTAAAAGTTATGGAATGGATCATAGTCATACACATGAGTTTTTTGTCTATGGTTATGATGAGGAACGAGAAGTGTTGCTTTGTGCTGATAATATAATAGGTGGGAAATATACTAGGTTCGAATGTTCAATGGAAGAAGTTGAAAAAGCTTACTGGGGGCTTCCAGAAGAAACTTATTTGACAGACATTCATTGCATTTCCACTGAGTTTGAATCGGATAGGTATGATACGATAAGGATAGATAACATTTATAAGTTATTCACAGAATACATGGATTCAGCGAATACAATAAATTTTGGGGAACGATTCAGGGTCAAAGATACGGGATTTAGTCTACAAGAAAAGGAGATAGAGAAATTAAAGGGCCAGGAAATAGAACATGTTGATTTGCGACCATTCTGTGTGTTTAAAGAACATAAGTATTTGATGATTTTCAGATTAGAAATGTTAAACAATTATCTAAAGACAGATGATTTTACTCAATTCATTACAGCTTATCAAACAATCAAGAATGAGTATCGCTTGATCATAAGCCTTGGTATAAAATTTAATCTGATACACGATAAGATTCTGCTACAACGTATAATTTTACATGGTGAATTAGCTATTATGTCAGAGAAGAATATATTAAATAGTTTAAAAATGACTTTAATGAATTATTTAGATTAGTCTGCTCCAAAGGAGAACATCAATACTTGCGCAGATTAAACATTTGAAATGCTAAAAAACGTCAACGATTATTTATTTAACAAAATGGATAGTATATAATATTAAAATAACATATAGAACAGTAACAAGAGTTGGATTGAAATCATTTAATGGCAACCTG
>DBKX01000154.1:2688-7530 GCA_002297865.1 Lachnoclostridium sp. UBA739 | reverse complement strand
ACCCAATACGTGTGCATTTTTTCCTTTAATAAGTCTATTTTATCTTGAATCTTTGTAAGTGATGTATATTCTGACAACATATCTGAATTTTTAATATTTTCAAGTTCGTAGACTAATTGTTCTTCCTGATAACAAAAAAGCAAATAATAAAGTTTTGTCTCTAACAGGATTTCCATACTACTATCATTTCGATAACTTAATGCACCAGTTTGAATATACTCATTCATATCAAAGTTATGCAGATGATGTTTCCAGACTGTCATAAGCCCTGCCGGCTTTTTTTTTGCCAAAACAGGTGCAGCACAATTGGCTAAAATATATTGTAAGTACGTTTCGTTGCTATAAGTATTATCCATATTACGCTGCTCCTAATCCATTAGATTTACTCCTGTATTATCTAATAGAATAACCGCTATTTCGTTTATTATGCAAAAATTATTTAATAGTATAAGTGCTATTCTTTCTTTTGTTTCAATTAATAGTCTCTTGATTGATAAAATAAAACACCTGCGAAACATAAAATCATTCCGCAGGTGTTCCAAACTTGCTTTACTATAAACGCCTAATTATTTTACAACTCTTACTTTTAACACTCCGTCAATTTTCTCTAACTGTTCTACAAGATGAGCACCAGAGGCAGAACAGATATCAAATACGCTATAAGCATATTCTCCACGGCTCTTATTCACCATGTTTTCAATGTTAATGCCTTCTTCTGAGAAAACCTTAGTAAACTGTGTTAACATATTTGGTACATTTCTATGATTTACTGTAATACGTCCTTCTGTTTGGCATACACCTGCGTCACATGCAGGATAGTTAACGGAATTTTTGATATTACCATTTTCTATATAATCCATTACTTCATTAACAGCCATAATTGCACAGTTATCTTCTGATTCAGCAGTAGATGCACCTAAATGAGGTGTTGCAATAATATTCTTAACACCCTTAAATGCAGTACTTGCAAAGTCACACATATATTTTGCCACTTTACCTGATTCTACAGCTGCTACCATATCTGCTTCAGAAACCAAAAGGTCTCTAGCATAATTTAAGATAACAACACCATCTTTCATCATTGTAATTGTGTCTTTATTAATCATTTCCTTTGTATCATCTAACAAAGGCACATGAACTGTTATGTAATCACACTCTTTAAAGATTTCTTCTCTTGTTTTTACAACATGAATATCTCTTGATAAGTTAAGGGCATTTCCTACGGATAAGAATGGATCACATCCATAAACTTCCATGCCTAAACGATTTGCAGCGTTAGCAACTAATACTCCAATTGCTCCTAAACCGATAACACCAAGCTTTTTACCTTTAATTTCATTACCTGCAAATTTAGATTTTGCTTTCTCCATTGTTTTCTTTACATCTGCTTCGCTTTCATTTTCCTTCGCCCATTCGATACCACCAACGATATCTCTAGAAGCCATCAGCAACGCACAAATAACTAATTCTTTTACACCGTTGGCGTTAGCACCTGGTGAGTTAAAAACAACGATACCTTTTTCAGCACATTTGTCTAATGGAATATTATTAACTCCTGCTCCAGCACGTGCAATCGCAACCAGATTATCGGATAATTCCATATCATGCATTGCCGCACTACGAACTAATACTGCATTTGCTTCTGCAAAATCTTCTGTTTGTGTATAATTATCTGTTAGTAAATCTAATCCAACAGGTGAAATTTTATTAAGACAATTTACCTTTACCATAATTTCCTCCCGTATCATGCTTATTTATTCTCAGCTTCAAATTTTTTCATGAATTCTACCAAAGCCTCTACACCTTTCTTAGGCATAGCATTGTAAATACTTGCGCGCATACCACCGACTGTTCTGTGACCTTTTAGGTTCTCGAAACCAGCTTCTTTTGCTTCTTTTACAAATTTTGCATCTAAATCTGCATCACCTGTAACAAATGGAACATTCATTAAAGAACGATCTTCTTTACGTACTGTACCTTTAAATAACTCACTCTGATCTAAGAAATCGTAAAGAATCTTAGCTTTCTCTTCGTTACGTTTCTTCATTTCTTCTAAGCCGCCCATTTTCTTAAGCCACTTAAATACTTTACCACAAATATAAATGCCATAAGCAGGTGGTGTATTATATAGTGACTGAGCGTCTGCATGGATCTTATATTGAAGCATAGTTGGTGTTCCTGGTAATACATCTTCTGTGATTAAATCTTCACGAATAATTACGATTACAACACCTGCAGGGCCGATATTTTTCTGTACTCCACCATAAATAATGCCGTATTTAGACACATCAACTGGTTCTGATAAGAAACAAGATGATACGTCTGCTACTAAAGTCTTACCTTTTGTGTTTGGAAGTGTCTTATATTTTGTACCGTAAATTGTGTTATTTTCGCAAATATAAACATAATCTGCGTCTTCGCTAATTGGAAGATCGGAACAGTCAGGAATATAGGAAAATGTTTTATCTTCTGATGAAGCAATCTTGTTTACCTTACCGTATTTGCTAGCTTCTTGATATGCCTTTTTAGCCCACTGGCCTGTTACTATGTAATCTGCTACCTTATTCTTCATTAAATTCATTGGAATCATCGCAAACTGCTGTGATGCTCCACCCTGTAAGAATAATACTTTGTAATTATCAGGGATCTTCATTAAATCTCTTAAATCCTGCTCTGCTTCCTTGATAATATTGTCATAAGCCTTTGAACGATGGCTCATTTCCATTACAGACATACCTGTACCACGGTAATCAAGCATTTCGTCTGCTGCTTCTTGTAATACTTCTTCCGGTAACACTGCCGGACCTGCTGAAAAGTTATAAACTCTTGCCACTGTTTTGTTCCTCCTTTTAATCTTCCACAAATAGCATTTTTTTCTATATTATATGCTATTATAAGTCTATGTANNACCTTATTTATCCATATGCACTTTTAAAAGTCGTCTTCTGTCATAACCTGATCGATTGCGGCACCTGGTGCTACCATTGGCCACACCTTGTCATCACAGTCAATTACACAATCAATTACAACTGGAACCCCAAGTGATATTGCCTCTTTGATAACAGGTTCTACCTCTTCTTTTTTCGTGATACGATACGCCTTTGCTCCCATAGCCTCTGCTAATTTTTCATAGTCAACTTTATCATTTAAAATTGTATGAGAATATCTCTGTCCATAGAACAACGTTTGCCACTGCCTTACCATACCTAACACACTGTTATTAAATATAACTTCGATAATCGGTATATTGTATCGTGTAGCTGTTGCAATTTCGTTCATATTCATACGGAAACATCCATCCCCAGCTATATTAAATACAGGCACATCTGGATTGGCAACCTTGGCACCAATACTTGCACCTAAACCGTATCCCATAGTTCCTAAGCCACCTGATGTAATAAATGTTCTAGGTTTTTTGAATTTATAATATTGAGCTGCCCACATCTGATGCTGCCCAACTTCTGTCGAAATGATAGCATCTCCATTGGTTATCTCTGATATTTTTTCTACAATGTATGGACCAGTTAAGCAATCCTTGTTATAACATAATGGCATCTCTGCTTTTCTTTTCATTACATGGGCAATCCAATCACTATGTTCTTGTTTTTCGAGCTTCTTGTTTAAAATGTCAAGAACAAGCTTAATGTCTCCGATAATACTGTAATCTACTACAATATTTTTGTTAACTTCAGCAGGATCAACGTCAATCTGAAGGATCTTGGCATTAGCAGCAAACTTGCTTGCATCTCCAATGACACGATCTGAGAAACGTGAGCCCACAACAATCAGTAAATCACACTCTGTAACACTAAGGTTCGCTGTTTTTGTTCCATGCATTCCAAGCATTCCAGTATAATAATCGTGATTTCCGTTAAATGCTCCTTTTCCCATTAAGGTATCTGTAACTGGAGCATCGACCTTTTCTACGAATTCTAATAATTCCTGTCCTGCATTAGCAATAACCGCACCACCGCCAACAAAAATCATAGGTTTCTTTGATTCATTGATCAATTTTACCGCATCTGCTACTGCACTTTCCGTAATAGTGTCACCAACTCTTCCGATAATTGCAGGAACTTCTTTTACATATTCTGTTTTTGCTGCTGTAACATCTTTTGTAATATCAACAAGAACAGGACCTGGGCGACCTGATTGGGCGATATTGAATGCTCTTCTTACTGTATCAGCAAGTTTTTCAATGTCCTTTATAATAAAACTATGTTTTGTAATTGGCATTGTTACCCCTGCAATATCAACTTCCTGGAAACTGTCTTTTCCTAAAAGTGCATTCGTTACGTTACAAGTAATTGCTACCATTGGTACACTATCCATATAAGCAGTTGCAATACCCGTAACCAGATTGGTTGCTCCTGGCCCACTTGTCGCCATACATACACCAACTTTTCCAGTAGATCTCGCATATCCATCTGCCGCGTGGGAAGCCCCCTGCTCGTGTGATGTTAAAATATGTTTAATCTCAGGGTGGCGATATAATTCATCATAAATATTTAAAATTGCGCCGCCTGGATACCCAAATATGGTATCCCAGCCTTGCTCTTTTAAACATTCTACTAAAATCTGTGATCCTGTTAACTGCATGTTTGCACCTCTTTCATAAGTCTTTTTCGTATCCCTTATTTAACCTCTAAAATTGCGCCTCGATTACCAGATGTAACCATCTTTGCATATCGTGCTAAGTAACCAGTTGTTACTTTAGGTTCTCTTGGGGTCCAAGCAGCCTTTCTCTTGGCCAGCTCTTCGTCTGATACAAGTAATTCTAGTTTGTTATTTGGTATATCAATTGAAATGATATCTCCCTCTTCTACTAGAGCAATTGGACCG
>DBKX01000154.1:0-2656 GCA_002297865.1 Lachnoclostridium sp. UBA739 | reverse complement strand
CCGATGGAAGCTCCTCTGGATGCTCCTGAGAAACGTCCGTCTGTGATTAGTGCGACAGAAGAACCTAATCCCATTCCCGCAATAGCTGAAGTAGGATTTAACATTTCTCTCATACCAGGGCCGCCTTTTGGACCTTCATAGCGGATTACTACTACATCACCTGCAACGATTTTGCCACCTTTAATTGCCGCAATCGCATCTTCTTCACAGTCAAATACACGAGCTGGACCTTGATGTACCATCATTTCAGGAACTACTGCGGAACGTTTTACAACACCAGAATCAGGAGCTAAGTTACCTTTTAATACAGCGATTCCACCTGTCTGACTATAAGGATTATCAATTGGACGAATCACTTCCGGATCTTTGTTCACAACATTTTTAATATTTTCACCAACTGTCTTTCCAGTTGCCGTAATTAAGTCTAAGTTTAATAAATTCTTCTTGCTTAATTCATTCATAACAGCGTACACGCCACCCGCTTCATTTAACTGCTCCATATATGTATAACCTGCTGGAGCTAAATGACATAAGTTTGGAGTCTTTGCACTGATTTCGTTGGCAATATCCATATCTAAATCAACACCTGCTTCATGAGCAATTGCTGGTAAATGAAGCATTGTATTGGTAGAACATCCCAATGCCATATCTACTGTTAATGCATTCATAAATGCTTCTTTTGTCATGATATCTCTTGGACGAATGTTCTTTTCTAATAATTCCATTACTTTCATACCGGCATGCTTTGCAAGTTTTATTCTTTCTGAGTAAACCGCTGGAATTGTACCATTACCTTGTAATCCCATACCAATTGCTTCCGTTAAACAGTTCATGCTGTTTGCAGTATACATACCAGAACAAGAACCACATGTTGGGCAAGCTTTGTTTTCAAATTCTAAGACATCTTCTTCTGTCATTTTTCCTGCTGCATAAGAACCTACTGCTTCAAACATACTGGAAAGACTTCTTCTTTCGCCTTTTACATGACCTGCTAACATTGGACCACCACTGACAAATACAGTAGGAATGTTTAATCTTGCTGCTGCCATTAATAAACCAGGAACGTTTTTATCGCAGTTTGGAATCATAACCAAAGCATCAAACTGATGAGCAATTGCCATACATTCTGTAGAATCTGCGATTAAGTCTCTTGTTACTAAAGAGTATTTCATTCCAACGTGACCCATTGCAATACCATCACATACTGCAATGGCTGGGAACATTCTTGGTGTACCTCCTGCCATGGCAACGCCTAATTTTACTGCCTCTACAATTTTATCAAGATTCATGTGACCTGGAACAATTTCATTGTAAGAACTGACAATACCAATTAATGGTTTATCCATTTCTTCCTTTGTTAATCCTAGTGCATTAAATAATGATCTGTGTGGTGCCTGTTGCATTCCACATTTTACTGCATCACTTTTCATAATTATCCTCTTTTCTATTCACCTAAAATATTTTTAACTAAAATGTCACCCATCTCTACAGTACCAACAAGTGTCTTGCCTTCCTGCATAATATCACCAGTACGGTATCCAGCTTTTAATACCTCTTTTACTGCATTTTCAATCTCATCTGCTTCTTTGTCTAAATCAAAAGAGTAACGAAGCATCATGGCCGCTGATAATACGGTTGCCAAAGGATTTGCTATCCCTTTCCCTGCAATATCTGGAGCAGACCCATGACTTGGCTCATATAAACCAAACTTTGTATCATTTAAACTTGCAGAAGCTAACATACCGATAGATCCGGTAACCATACTTGCCTCATCGGATAAAATATCTCCAAACATATTCTCTGTTAATATAACATCAAACTGCTTTGGATCTTTTACTAACTGCATTGCACAGTTATCTACAAGCATATGCTCATAAGTAACTTCTGGATAATCCTTAGCTACCTCTTCCACTACTTTTCTCCATAGTCTTGATGAATCTAAAACATTGGCTTTATCAACACTTGTTACTTTCTTTCTTCGTTTCATGGCAATGTCAAATCCACGTTTTGCAATACGTCTGATTTCATTTTCGTTATATGTAAGAGAATCATGTGCTGTCATCACACCATTTTCTTTCACTGTACTTCTATCACCAAAATACAATCCACCTGTTAATTCACGCATTATCATCATATCGAATCCATCACCGATAATTTCTTCTTTTAAAGGACACGCACCTTTCAGTTCATCATATAGAACGGCTGGACGAAGGTTAGCAAACAGATTTAAGGATTTTCTCATCTTTAATAATCCCGCCTCTGGTCTTTTATCTGGGGACAGCTTATACCAAGGTGATGTTGAAGTATTTCCACCAATGGATCCCATTAACACTGCGTCACTTTTTTTACATGTATCAATTGCTTCATCTGTTAAAGGAATACCATGCACATCAATAGATGCCCCTCCCATTAATACCTCTGTGTAATCAAATTCATGATTATACTTTTTAGCAACTGCATCTAATACTTTTCTTGCTTCGTTTACAATTTCTGGTCCTATGCCGTCACCAGGAATTAATGCAACATTAAACTTCATACTCTTTCATCCTTTCTATATATATGTAAATTTAGTAATTATATTTTCTAACGATTTTTCTATAGAATAAAGTGTCTTCGACACTCTCAACTCCCTTGCCCCTGTTTTTAGGGGCTTTTT
>DBKX01000335.1 GCA_002297865.1 Lachnoclostridium sp. UBA739 | reverse complement strand
AGATGAATTCTAAATACATATTTTCCATCGGTGGGAAAATTATCTAAAGCCAATACTTTCAGTGTTGCAGTATAAATTTTGACATTATCTTCATATTTTTCCGACACAATAAGTTGCGCAGGTGTCTTTATGCAAATATTTTTCCACACAATACCATCTGGCAAACGAACGGAAGTCAAACCGGAACGCATCATACCATTCAGATTCAGACAAGAAGTATAATCCAAACTGTTTATCAATTTTAAACTCATAATTTAAATTTTAGTTTAGAACGGTCAAGAACGGCTGCGAACAAAACAAGCCCTCTTATCCATAAGATTTTTATAATTATTAACCTAATAATGAATTCTTTTCAAAAGAATCCTTCACCCTTGTTTTGCATCTAAGGTCAATACCTTTTTTCAGATACGAATTTCGCATCCTCTGATATCGCATTTTCAAAGTATAGTCATAGTCAATAGAGATGCCGTTAGCCTCACACCATGCCTGTATGCCTTTCAAAATAGAGCACCCACAGTTCTCCAGTCCGTTTAGCTCTTTCCACATCTGAAGACGAAACGTATCTTCTATACATTCTGCCACAGCAGCCTTAGCGTGCGGTCCGAGATAATTGTACGTAATCAAAGGCTTTTGCTTAGATTCCGGCAAACATATTGCAATCTCATCATCCTTGCATTGTTCAGGTTGTTTGCCTGACGGCAATTTAGTTAAAAATCTCCGTAAGCATGCATTCTCGGCACTTTGGTCCGGGAATACAACAGGATTACCATAATGGAAAATCATCCATTGCTTGATAAAAGGTTTAAGTTTGATATAAACGACAAATCTGCTCATAAGTATAACTTCTTGAAAATAATGGCAAATATAATAAAATTGTTCTGTATTTCCGTCTTTTGACAGAGATTTTATTTCCTTTGTTTATAAAGAAAATCTGAGATGATATAGTTTTGCACGAAAAGTTTGCAATTTTGTGAGAGTTGTGATATAAATTGTATGTTGCACAAAGTCAATATTTTACAAACCTTTCTTTGTGATATTGTAAATTTGTGATGAGGAAATCAATTTTGCAATAGACAAAAGTAAAATGTAAAGATAACAAAATTAAAAAGTTTGTGATGAGTTTGTGATGCAAGTTTGTGATGTTTTGTGATGTCCCGAACTCCCTTTATTTACTTATGTTTTCATGATTTTCAAACTCTCTATTACGAAATCACAAATTTTTTGTACAAAAAGAGAGAGGGGTTCGGGGAGAGAAACGAACGCCGTAAGGGATTGTTCTAAAAGTCGGCATTTGCGATCATGGGATGTAAAACACAAGAAGCCGACCTGCAAATAATGTTCGCAAGTCGGCTTCAGATAAAAGCAAATTGATTTATATAATATTAAAATGGCCTGTCATCATCAGGATCAAACAAGTCTGTTTGCATTTTTTTAGCATCTGACGAATCTTTTTTCAGAGATCGCAGATATATCATGTCCTTAGTCTTCACGCCTCCAGTGGCAAGCGTAACCGCTTTCTGAATGCGTCCGGAACTATTACACATCTCCGGTGGATTCAATATATCCACCCACGGACACAATTTTACGAAGTTTTTCAGTTTCTTGGTAAAACTCTGCATTGTTATACGGTTGATATTGGCAAAACGGATATAGTCCGCAAAGACATCATCTCGTGGAAGCTCCACATCAAGATGTCCACTTTCGAGGGAAAAGTAACCATTCGCCCAGTCTTCGAAGTTAGACCCCATAGCAGCCTTCAGACGTCGTTTCTCCATGTTGGCCATAGGTGGTTGCGGTTTTATTCCGGAATCCTTTACAGACAAATAAAACCTGCAGCATTGCATCCAGAAATTAAAGTCTGCATTCCACTCTTCTTCCGAATAATCAAAGGCATAAAGAGTTTTGTTGAAGTCATCGCGAATCGTACGCGTTTCTTTGTAGTCGTTGTCTTCAGTTTTCTGATGATACCAATCACTGAATACCATATATAGACTACGGGCTTCACTCGAAGGATCAAAGTCATTAGGAACATAATTTGTCGTGAAAGCAAGTTTCGGCGATTCGTCAAACGGAATAGTAAATGATCGGTTGTTCTTTGGATTAACCGTCATGTCGCTTGTAATGTTATCATAGAACAAACCAAGGTTCAAATATCTGTCACAGTCATCGACAAGTAACATATCTGTATATTGAGTAACCTGGTCGAATACATGAGGATTGTCCATCAACTTAGGGTTGCGCCCCGAAAGCTTGACAGTCTTCATCATGAACGAGAGCACCTTAAAGAAGAAAGACTTGCCACTTCGCCCGTTACATTCGTCTTCTTCTCCGATTTTATTGTCCATAGCGAGGGGTGCCCATGCACGAACAGAATCCTTATAGCGATGCAACATATAACCCATGGTGAAAATCTTGTTGATAAGATTCAATTTCTGTTCCCTTATATCATAAGATGCAAGTCCTTCTCCTGCTATCTCAAACGGATGCATCTGCAAATATTCTTTTGCTGATGCCACATCTCCATCAAACCGCGTTTCGGTTTCCTTGCGCCAATACAATCTTGACGTGTTTATAAGATATCCAAAGAAATGGCTTTTTACATCAATGATATCTATGTCGAGTTCTGTCTTACCGTTGTCTTCCGTCTGAAGGATTCTGAACATATCGGGTAGACGCTTGAACTTGTGCGGAATGACATCATCTTCCCAAACATAGTTGTGCAAGCCATCAGCTCCAGGATCATATTCCTTCATACCGCCATTGTCCCCGGGAATAGGTTTCATGACTTCGACAGTTTTATTTGGGAAAAAGAAATATTGAGAATTTGGTGTATACGTTGTAAAATCAAGTTCTATCTCCTGAAGACTCTCGAGAGAAGCAGCCGTCAGTTTGGGCGAATTCAAAACGAGATTCAACACGCCTCTATCTTCAAATCTTTCCACAACCCATCTGCGGATAAACTCGCGAATATCTTTTACGTTCACTTTCTTTACGATATTCCCCATAATGCGGATAAACTGAGTAACAACAGAATTCTCATCACGCAATGCGTAAAAGCCATTAAGCTGCAGAAAGTTGTAAAGGCAAGCCGTATCCATGTCGTATTTCCATTTACCGTCTTTCTGAAGATTACTCACCCAAAATCTTGCAGGCATAGCAAGTTTCATCAAGTTCTTGAAATCTTTTTTCTCGGACCTTATTTCCATCCAATCGCGCAGATCTTTACGCGGTTTCCCCCTATTGTCGCGATACGTAGCAAGCCATTCCGGTAACCATACGGTATGTATATCTATAAACTTCAATGCGAGTTCCTTTCCTTTGCGCTTTCCTGTTTCGTCAATGTCTGGAATGTTATAAAGAATTTCAACGTATTTCATAATCTCTTTATATTCCTCGCCGGACAATTGGTAAGTCTCAGAATTGAACCAAAGTGGAATGAATCCCATACTTTTGCAGCAAACAGAATCACGTTCGCCTGAACAAATAAAAGCTTCTGGTAGCTTTTTCTCCTTATAAGGTTTTTCATCATCATGGGAGTCGCGCCATTCTCTTTCCTGTTCCGCATTAAACTTTGCATATGCTTTCTTTAGCTCTGACAATCCATTTATGAAATATCGAGGTTTCTTTCCTGCCGGTGTATAAGAAAAGCGGAAACCTTTGTCGCAATTCAGAGGTTCATACACTTTATAGAATTTTTCTTCCGGTTCATTCCCATGAGCTTCTTTAATGAGGCATTCACGAATAAATATTGGGTAATGATCATTGGAATACTTTTCCGTAACACGTCTGTCCTTGACATTGGTAATCCATTTTACAGAGTGCCAGTGTAAGTCATCAAGGTGCTTTTGCGTAACATTAGGTCCGAAAACCTTCAGTTCAAAATCCGTGAATTTCTCATTAAGAGAAAAATAGAGACTCGCATCCGGTTCGTCTTGACGGGCTGGACGCTGACGGATGTCAGGTTTGTTGACGCTATGGTCAAGTTCATCCTTCACGCCATATTTCGCAGCAAGCTGCAATATTGCCTCATTAAAATGCGAGCGGTCAATATTGTGTTCACGCATATAAATATTGATTGCGTTCTCTCCACGCCCATCACCTCCGAAGTCTGTAACTTGCCAAATTTCGCCATAGCTCTTAGAGTTGAATTTTCTAAGTGATGCAGAAGGAGTCTTCTCGTTTCTTATGGCAAAATGTTTTTTCTCGCCATTAACGCAATTTTTTGCCTGAGGATATTCCTCAAGAATAATATCAAGCCCACCATTTGTCGCTCTAAGTATATCTTCAACTTTTATCATATTAATCAAATTTGCTTTTACAAAAGTATTTTCCAGCAATTGCGCCGGAAAATACTTCTCAGATTATTGCTCATCAGATTGCGAATTCACACAATCACAAAAATATTCAGTCCGGTGTTCAATATAACACTTCTTTCTTTTACACCATTTGCCGTTGATGCAATTTAAAGAGTATTTGCATGACATACATTCACTCAGCATATATTAGCCTTGTCTATTATTTCAGCAAAATGCATTGCGTCTTCTGTGCGAAGTTTTAGTGTAACTGTGTACAATTTATTCCTTGCCTTTGAGACCGTCATTGAATATGGCTTTTCCTCATTGTCAAGTATAGAGTACATCTTTTGCAATGCCTTTCCCGTGAGATATGCGGTGAACCGAGTTCCAAATTTTCCCATATTACTTAAAATTGTTCATTCTTAAAACTTTAATTATTTCCCTGCAAT
Source organism: Lachnoclostridium sp. UBA739 (assembly GCA_002297865.1). The sequence continues at coordinate 1,327 of DBKX01000335.1, read as the reverse complement.
TTTTCAATTTGAGCTTTTCCTTTATGCGGTAAAGATGCGCCTTTACTGTTTTCTGGTTTTTATGAAGGATATCTGCTATCTCGGTGAAGCTGTATCCCTGCAGGTATAAGTCTGCAATTTGCTTTTCACTTTCGGATAATGGGACAGTAGATTTGGGTTTGCATATAATTTTCTCGTTCTCGCAAATGCCACGAAGTGGACATCTTACTTCCTCAAAATTTAGGACTACATTTTCAACATCATATGATAGGAAATCCTGCTCGCCGAAATTACACCTCACAAATCTGTTTACCATTTCAAATTTTTTTCCTTTATATAAGCTGCTTAATCTTGCATAAGCTTCAGGGAATCTCTCCCTTATCAAATCATCAAGGAAATCAACTACTTCAGTTTCAAATTTGGTCAGTCTTTTTTGTTCACATCTATCTGCCTTGAAATACACGTGTCCATCGGGGCTACAGTGGAATTCGATTCTTTCCATAGTTCATTATTTATAACATCATATACAACCATTTTTTCAAGAGTATTAAACTCTTGCCCATTACTGCCGAGCAGTTTGTTTCTTGTTGTATTAACATTCATTCCATAATGAAATGAAAGGTAATTAAGAAACATTCCTTTTTCTTTTCTTTCCAAATTTCGGTAGTAATCCCCAGGGACTACAAAATCCGCTTTCACGCTTTTTTTCTTTACCATATCAAATTTAATTACTAATTTTGACGCAAATATAAACAGAAAAATTATAAACTCTGTCAAATGAAGGAATTAAAATCCGTTATTTGACAGTATTTAACAATTATTGCATGAAATACGACTTCGACAAACTAAAAACAGGGAGATTAAGAGAATTGATAGCAAGAGCAAACTTGACGGAAAAAGCTTTTTGTAAGGCTTTATGGGGTGAGCAGACACATCAGGTATTGATAAATTTAGAACGTCGACCAGACGTCAGAGCATCAACGCTTGTAAAAATCGCTACAATTTTAGACTGTAGTATTGATGATTTATTTCTGCTTAAAGACAGAAATGAGACAGAAAATCCGTCAGTTGTAGGGAATAATAATGTAGTAAATAGTCATTATGTTAATACAGACATTCCAAGTTTAAAGGCGGAAATCAAAGCTCTCAGAATGCTTATTGATGAAAAGAACGCAAGGATTGAAGATTTAAAGAAAGCCAATGATGAAGTAGGAAAACGACTTGATTTAGTCCTTTCACTCAAGAATAACGTTTTAAATAAATAGCTGTAAAGTGAAAGTTTAACAATAAAATATTTCTGGGCATTTCCTGCCTCCGCAACTAAAATGCTCGGAAGTCCTTTGTTTAT
>DBKX01000415.1:226-2851 GCA_002297865.1 Lachnoclostridium sp. UBA739 | reverse complement strand
TTTCAAGATACGATATGAGGCAATAGACGGCATTTCAAGAGAAAAGGGCGATGCATATTACAGGGCAAACAAGGCTGCCATTGAAGCAGTGGAAGATGTTGCTTATGACAGAAAAACGATTTCTGATATAAAGAAAGGTTTCTTGTATGACGGAAAAGCCTACTATGATGCAGACGGTATGAAGGATATTCGTGAACTGAGAAGAAGAATACTTGATATTTTGGAGAAAGCAAACAAAGCCGTCCTGAACAGAAATAAATAGAAATAAAAAGGCGAGATAGAGTCATTTCTACCTCGCTTTTTATTTGTAGCATGTCGGAAGCCTATATATCAACAATCACGCTGCCGCTTGCCGCAGAGGAAGGCAACCAGAGTTCCCATGGCTTATTGAAGTTCTGATACAGATAATTATAAGAGCCATACTGATACTTAGTGTTGCCTTTCTTGTAGGCGGTGTACAGTTGGTCTTCCGTTTCGCAGCCACTTCCAGTATTCAGCATTATAATCCATTTGGTGAAGTCTCCAACAGTTTCTCCTTTGTAGATGGCGGAGATTTGTTTGTTACCGTCTACTATCGGGGTGAGGGTAGACCACTCATTATTATTTATAGCCAGAGGATAAGAAGCGTTATAAGATTCAAAGTTTACTAATATTTCAGCTAAGTTATCTGCTGTTATTTGAATTGGTGCACTTTCATTGGAATATGAATAAAAATAGCCGTATGGAATCGATGAGTTGTTTAGACCTATATGAATAGCTAAAAAAGTGCCTTTGTCTTTTCTTATATTATTAAGGTACTTTATATTTAGAAGCCTGATAGTTTCAACATTTTTCCCTATTAAAGCTGCGGCAATGATGGCGTCATCCTTACTGTCTGCATAATTCTTGGCAGTAGTCTCAATGCCTGCCTTAATTCTGGAGAACATGCTGCTGAGTGCGTCTTTTGTTATCTTCAAAATATCGTCCATGATGATTCAGTTTTAAAAAAATTACAATAAAAATAAGCGATACTCCGACTGCATGGAATACCGCTTAAAGTGGACTTTCGTCCTATTGTTTTAAAATTGCTATGATATAGCCTATTCTAATTGTTCTGGATTATTTCCAAGTAACTTTCGGAATTTCTGTTCTACATTGTTTGTATTAAGGACAGAAAGTTGTTCTTTTGCTATTTTATGCAATATCGTCATTCTTTTATCTCTTCCTTCTCCCATTTTTAGAAGTTCAGAATTACGGGCTTCGATATTTGACAATACCACAAGTTGATTTATAGTTGCAGTATCACGCAAGTTAAATCCTTTCTTCGCAAGTTCAGGATTCTGCTGTTCCCAGTCTTTTGCTGTACAACCAAATATTATGATATTAAGCATGTCTGCTTCAGAAGCATAAATCAGCCTTTCCTTATATTTGGATATATCGTATTTTGGCATGACAGATTTTATTGCATCTGTTTGTAATGTATAATTGGCTTTTGTAAGAATGCGGTGAATATTCCATTTTCCAAGCAAGGGGTCGTTTTCTTGCTCTTTGAGACGTTGATATTCTTTTACAATATATAATTGAAATGTAGGACTTAACCACATTCCGAAATTGAATGCTATATCCTTGTGTGCATAAGTTCCTCCATAACGTCCAGCCTTAGATATAATTCCTATGGCATTAGTTTTTTCTATCCATTGTTTTGGAGTTAGAATAAATGAATTTAATCCTGCTTGATTTCTAAAAGCATCGAATTCGATGCTTTTAAAATTTGGATTGTTCAGTTGCTCCCATACCCCTAAATACTCTATAGTACTTCTTGAACGCATCCAATTTTGAATAATATAGTTAGTTCTATTAGCATCTTTGAATCTTGCCATGTCTGTCAGACAGATATAATCGTTATATGTTGCTTCGCTTAAAGATACCGATATTTCGGTATTCTCAACCAGAATTTTCTTTGTCTTTACCATATCATTTAAATTTTAAAACGTTGCAAAGATACATATTTATCTTGATATCGCAAATAATACAAGCGGTATTCCAACAAGTCAAAGAACGCGGTATTTATATTAATCCCTCTGGCAAGAACATACATGGAACTGTCAGAGGGATTTTAGACTTTAAGTTACTTATACAGTTGCAGCCTTTGCGTTATCCCAAAGGGTCTTGATATCGTCAGAAGTAACGTCCTTGAAGGTGCCTACAAAACCTGTAAAATCGTTCTCGAGGTCATTAATTCGATTAGTTAAACCACCAATATTGTTCAGAACTACTTTGTTCTGGACAGGGTTAGTTGATGTAGCACTCAAAGCAGTATCCACAGTAATCTTGTTTGCACCTTCAGCAATACCATCCAGCTTCTTCTTGTCAGCAGCAGAAAGAAGACCATTTGCAGACTGAGAAGCTACAGCAGTTGATGCCTTGCCAGCAAGAGCGGTATTGATTACCTTATTCTGTACAGGGTTGGTTGAGCTTGCATTAAGTGCGGAATCAACAACAGTCTTGTTTGCACCTTCTGCAATACCGGCAAGCTTAGTCTTTTCAGCTGTAGTGTAATCATTAGTAGAAAGTCCCTTGCCTGTTTCCTTATCTACCTTAGTATGTACTTCATCGTTTAAACTATTGTAGAGGTCATTAATTTTA
>DBKX01000415.1:0-198 GCA_002297865.1 Lachnoclostridium sp. UBA739 | reverse complement strand
TGGGTTAATGCTTGTATTGGACATTTCGCTATCCACAGTAATATAAGCCTTCCACTCTCCAATCTTCTCCCATTTGTCGGCATTGCCGTCATTAATCTTGATATACTCACCATAGGTATTGCCCTCAACACTCTCTGCAGATTTCAGGAGATAGAGCTTGTTACTCTTTGCAGCAGTAAGTTCTGGTAGAGCAGTAAC
>DBKX01000358.1 GCA_002297865.1 Lachnoclostridium sp. UBA739 | reverse complement strand
TATACAATATTCGTGAGAGCAGTGTCTGAGTAATTTAGTCCTGCTCTAAGCTGCATGATACAACTATTAATTGAACCTCTCCTGCCATCGCATAGTTAATAGCTCGATTTGTAAAATAAAATCCACCCATAGTAGGTATAATAGCAAGTAAGAAAATATATGGTAGAGACTCAATGTGCACAACAGATACTGCATCATCAAAAAATAACTGAATGCCTAAATAAACTGTTCCAAATAGGAAAATATAAAAAAGCGTCCTTAATCCAGACTCTATATTCCATTTTTTATTAAAAAAAATGTATAAGGAATAGCCAGCTCCTGCAGTTATTGCACACAGGATACCAGCTAAATATCGAAAAATCTATCATTATTTCTACGTATTATCATCTTTCAAAGAATCTCCCTTATGTTTCCCGCCCCACTCACACATTGCAATCAGAATTGGCACAAGAGACTCTCCACGCTTCGAAAGCCTATACTCCACCTTCGGCGGTATCTGAGGATATTCCGTTCGAATAATCAGCCCATCTGCTTCCATTTCTTTTAATGTAGCACTTAACGTTTTATGAGAAATACTTCCCAGACATTTCTTCAACTCATTATATCTCATAACCTTTTTATGCATAGACAGCCAATAAATTATAATCAGCTTATATTTTCCATTTATCAACGATAACGTATATCCGAAACCCGTATATTTAATATTTTCACCACTGTCGCAGTGTGAAGAGCATTTATGTTCCATGTTTCTTCCTCTCACTTTACTTTAGGATAGTTTATTACTTAAATGTGCGTACTTTTCTTTTTTTTGATTATACTTTATATTGTCAATATAAGCAATCCATTTTAAATTTAGCTTTGCACAATGAACATTTAGGAGGTCAATATGAACAATATCTTCCGCATTGAAGAACTGCGCCCTATCAGAGATGGATTTACAATATCACGAGATACGAAACTTGGGGATATTACAAAAGTAACGCTTTTTTCCTTAGGTAAGGATACATCAATAAGCCAGGAAAGCTATGATCGTACCACTATGTATATTGGAGCTTTCGGAAAAGGCGATATGATAATTGGTGATAACGCAGAAAAACTGACACTATTGCCTGGACATGCACTTATCGTTCCTAGTGAAACACTATGTGGTGTTGAATCTGATTCAGGTATGGTATATACAGAAATTATTTTAGAAAACAACGCAGAAAAGGAGATTATTATGAATCAAAATGTAAAAGCAAACGAAGTATTTGAACTAAAAAATCTTATTAGCTATGAAGAAGGCAGCATCGCAAACATGGACGTAGTGAGCAATCCATCTATGAAATATGTTCTGATGGCTTTCGATGAAGGAACAGGTCTTACTCCTCATAGAGCACCTGGTAATGCGATTGTATTTGCACTTGAAGGGAAAGCTACTATTGGTTATGAAGGAAAAGATTATGAACTTTCAGAAGGGGAATGCTTTAAGTTTGAAAAGAATGGACTTCATAGTGTGACAGCTAATGGGAAATTTAAGATGGCATTATTGCTTGTGTTAGAATAGGGTTTAGATAACATGGCTTTAAATAGGAAAGACACTAGATAGAATTCCTCTCTACCTAGTGTCTTTTATCAATCCCTATTTAACTAACCTTAACTTTAATTCTCTTAACAACACCATTTTGCGCAACTACGTAAACATAGCACTCACCTTTCTTCTTAGCGGTGATTTTACCATTTTTTGATACAGTTACAATGCTGCTGTCTGAAGTCAGATACCTCTTTTCTGCACAAAGTTTTTTCCGTTTTTTCTTTCCTTCTGTAACCACAGTTGCTTGAATGGTTTCAGTCTTTCCTGCCAACAGATTCAAAGAATTCTTCTTTACGGTTATCTTTGCAGGATTACCGTACTTGGAATTCTTGTCTAGGGCAAAGGTGTACACAATCAAAGACTCATTCATTCCCTTCTTCTTGCCTTTCACCAGCTTGTAAGCTTTTACTTGATAGCGATATCCATAGTTGGATTTCAAGTTTTTATGAGTATATTTGGTTTTATTATGTCCTTTTAAGGCTGCCAGCAGTTTCATAGGAGCCTCCTTGGATCCCTTCTTTGTTTTCGTAATTCTTGCCCCATAAACCAGATATCCATCCGCATCTTTGATCTTATTCCAGCTAAGCTTACAGGACTGCGTTTTTCCTTTCTTTGCTTTTACCATGGTGGCCTTCAGTAATAAAAGTTTATTGTCAAGTGATTGTTTTTTTACATCTGCATTAAGCTCCTGGCTATTTTCATTTCTTGATACAAGAACCGCTGTATACACACTTTCCTTTTGCACATAAACATCTTGACAGCTTTCAATATCTTCCGCTGTAAGGTCAACCAATTGGCCATTTTCATCGATTGGCTTGCCATCCCCATCAACCTGATATCTGGTTGTTACCTTTTTAACTTTTTTAGATATTTCTTTGCCTCGTTTGTCTTTCTTAATTTCAACAGTCTTTCTGGTTATATCCATTTCTTTAAATATGTCTCCTCTAATGGTTGTCTTAACTGTATTACTGCCTTTATGCAATTTGATGTTAGACATCTGGGCTCCGATACCATCTGTACATTTCTTGTCGCCGTTTGTGATGGTAACTTCATTTCCAGGATTCTTTGGCATAACAGATATAATGGTATCCAGCATTTCTTCATTTAGAACTTCGTGAGCGTTAAAATATCGGGTTCTAATTTCTACTGGTTTTTCTACCTGTTCCCCATTTTCCGTTACGAGCTTCTTTGCTGTTCGTGGCTTTTGATTCTTTGACACAAGTTCATCAAATAAGCCAGCCTGTACTTTTTGGCCTCGAACCTGAATGGATTGTGCCTCGACGGATGTATCTTTTTCATTAACACGACCACAGCTCACAGAGACAAAAACAACATCATCTGATTTGACACCTTCTAACAAGTCTTCCTCTGCAAAATGTATGGTAACATCCTGTTTCCCTTCCTGTGGAATCGTTACGAATCCATTATCCTGTTCCTCTTTGCTGTAAGTTTGTTTTAGCTTACTAACGATTTTACCATCTTTATCCGTTAAACAGGCGATCAAATTGCCTTTATATGTATTGGCAAAGGAATTATTTTGCATAGATACGATGGCATCTACACCAGTTTCTGTTTTTTCAATTCTTGAACCAAGTGTAATTTCATTCTTGGATTGATCCATAAGTCCTTGGAGTTCCACCATAGCCTCATTGTCATCCATATAGCGTTCTTCCACTTGTCCGTCTTCATCTGTTAGCCAACTCTTAACGTAGAGCTTTATGTTTTCTTCTGGTATTTCGTGATTGCTTTCTTCGAGCTGCTGCTTGGTGAATTGTTTCTCTAAAAGCTGTTCCATCTTCTCTTCCGATATATCAAACTGATAGGTATATGCCTTTGCATCTAATAATGCAAGTGTTTGATTATCTTTTATTACAACGGACTCCATTGGTTTCATTTCTTTATCCTGGATATCAGGATTCCTATCATAAAGTGCAATGTTAAGGGTTTTTCCTCCATTTTCAAGTGGCACCTGACTCTCATTTTCTAATGCTACTTGGATGGTACGTGTCTTCTGTTCTTCTTTCACAACCTTTGTGCTGGTTATGGAAATCTCTGGCTTATTCAGTTTCACTATTCCACTGCAGTTTTCTGGGCTAGATATGCCATTTTTACTTTCAGCGGTTATGGAATAGTTCACATCTAAGATGCTGTCTTCTGGTACTTCATAAAAGGCTGTTACCGTCTGGCTCTCTCCTGGAAGCAGTTCTGTGGCGACTTCTGTTGATTTTCCATCAATCGTAACCAACAGTTTCGTTATTTTTTCAATACCACTGTTTTTCACGACAAAATCAATTGGAATTGAAAATCCTGAAAGTACCTTATCTTGATCCACGATTGGTCCTTCCGTTTGTACTCCGCAAAGGATATAATTGGTTGTTACTGTGTAAAGAGCTGTTTTTCCAACTGGAATGTATACATCTGTTAATTCCTTACTTTCCGCTTCTCCATCTTCTGATTTCACTTTTTCCACAGTGTAAGTAGATGGATCTTCTAAATCAATATCGTAATTGCTGCTTTGTAAAACGGCATGCAGGTTCTTCCTGTTACCATAACAGGTAAAGTTATCAATGGTATCTCCTGATGTCATTCTGGCAGCCTCTGTTGGAACACTCATAAGAATCTTTCCATTGTTCTGTGTAAAACGCATTGCATACAAGGTAAATGTATTCTTATGCTCATTTGATTCTGCATTGTCATTATCTTTTGTATCTGTTTCTATATCAAGCCATACCAAAGATAGATCTTCTAAATCTGCATTTTGTTCTGGCTTGCTAAAACGAAATAGTGAACTGTTCACTTCTGCTCCTGCCACACGTACACTTTCCGCGAATTCACTACTTGGCAATCCTGCTGCATTTACAGCCAGTAATCGGATATCCTGTATTGCCATGGAATTACCGACAGCATCGGTTTTTTCAAATATACTCTGATTATACCATCCAGCAATAAAGTGTTCCTTACCGTTCCAATTTACCGTACAAACCTGAACATTCTGGTCAAGATTATTGTCATTGGTAACGCGAATGCTTTCTGCCATAGTTCCATCTGCTTTTGTTACAGTATACATGATTTCAGTATCATAGTTATTCTCATCATCTCCTGTTTTAATGCTATAGGCAGTCATGGCTGTTCCATCAGACATCATTGCGGTTTCTAAGCCTAAAACACTGCCTGCTGTTCCATTATATAGGGTAATGGCATTCCCCCATGTATTCTTTTCTTTATCGTAGATTCTTGCCTTAATCTGATCCTGTACATTGAAGTCTAATGGATTCTCTGAATCTGTTCCTATACAGCTTCTCCACGAAACAATCGCATACTTATCATTTACTGCAACTGCAGGTGAAAAATCACAATTCACATTATCCGTAAGCTTGCATGTACTCCATGTTCCGTCTAGCCAAACAGAAGCATATACTTCCGCTTGATTTAGCATGGATGACATATCATAATCGGCTGGATTATTCTGTTCCATATCAGGTATCGGTTCCATCTGGCGAACAAAAGTCGCTACGCTGAAGTCTTTTGTACCTGCTATTCTCACTGTGCTATCACCATATCCAGTACGTTCTGTCTTTCTGTACTTATTAATAACCTTGCCATCTGCATCATACACTGGATCCAGTAAGTTATCTTTACCCGCTGCGCCTGTTTCGTTATTTAATTCATCGGTCACATAAGTAACAGGATCAATGCCATGTTTGTCCACGTAACTGCCATTCTCTAATTTGGCATAGCTTGCCAAGGTATCTTCTAATTCCGTACTATCTGAATCAGAAAGGTAGACAAGCAAACTTCCATCTTCATTACAGATTGGTTCCGCAAATGTGTAAGCATTTTTTTGGATCATTTTGACTGATGAATTACCTTCCTTATCTGGAACCGTATTATTTCCACCGATCCAAGCACGTTCTTCAGAGGATTCCAGATATGCTCTGCTTTCCATAGAAAACTCATCTAGGGATAATAAGGTGACACCATTTTCCCTGCTAGATGTATCACTGCCAGATACTGCATCCAGCCAATAGTTATCTATTTTCTCATTATCGCCATATTCTCTATTGATAAAATTATGGGATGTGGAAACAATATTCTTTTTATAAGTAGAAAATAAACATTTTGCCACTAATCTAAGGCCGAATGCTCCAACTACAGTGGTGCGTGTTCCATTCATTTTCTCTTTATCCAGTTTCTTATTGGCATAGTCCACTTTCCAGCCGTCAAGATGTTTTAACCTGTAATGACCTGTTACGGTTCCAAACACACCCATCTTTAAAGATACCGCACCACAATCGAATCCAACTCCAGCAAATGCATCACAAAGCATCTCTGTTTCCACTGTTGTTAGATAGCTGTTCCTTTGTTCTATATCTTTTTGTTTTGCTGTAAGTGCTCCATAAAATCCTGCATCGGCATATAAACCAACTCGTAATCCAACCGTACATGGAATTGGTCCTACAGCAAAGTTTTGATTGTATTCCAGGTTTCCATCGAATCCACCATGAAAACCGCCTCTGCAAAATACAACAACCCATTTTCCTTCGTCTGTATAACGGATTTCCAAAAATGCTGCTCCACCATAAAGTAACTGTGCGTTGCCCAATGTTCCTTCATAAATGGTTTGGCCTCGTTTTTTATCTTCCTCCCTTTTGTAATCTGCAATCACTTTGGCAACTTTATCTTTTCCATTTTGCCAAAGTTTCTCATATTCTTCGTTAGTGCATTCGTTATTGTTATGACGAGCAGAATATACTCCGCCATTTTCTGTTCTTCCTTCTTCTACATTACTGTCTTCGCTGTCATCCATACAAAAGTCACCGAGAGTAACCATTACACGAAAACATCTAGGGTCTTTTGTTGTAGCAATTTTTGCATCAAGTGGAAGTCCCGTTTTACTAATTAATTTTGACATTCCATTATTGGCAAATTCGAATAAGGAATCTAGTTTAATCTGGTCTTTTAAAGGCCCTGTCCAATCCAAATTACTACTAATAGAATCAAGCATATCCTGGATATTGCTTTTTACTTCTTCATTTCCTTCGATTGCATCTGTATCCGATTTATTCACACAAGAAAATGTATTGGCGGCTTCCTTCACTTGGCAATTATCCTGTAATACCTTGATATTTAATGAAGTTTCTTGATTTTGCTCGATCTGCTTATCAATTTCGCTCTTTTTCAGTTTCCAAACATTTTCTACTATAGGCATATCTGCAAAAGGATAATAAACTACCTTGCTAGTCTGGCAGGTAAATCTCGCCCCATAAGAATCCTCTAATAATACCTGATATTTGTTTTCCTCTATTTTCTTGGCTGCTTCACCATAGGGGACTTCATTCCCTTTGCTGTCTGTATATACAAATGGCTCAGTTTCTACTTCTTCTCCCCACATAATGCTTTCTGTTTCCAATACGGCTTTTGGGTAATGCTTGCTGATACCGATTGCACCATTATAGTCATACACATCTGTAACATCCCCGATGTATCCTTTATTGTCATACTGACAGAGAAGCTGGCTATTGACAACCGCTGTATTTGGCGCATTTTTACCTGTCCTTGCCTGTACTGTCACATTGCAGTCATTTACCACGTCATATGGATTCAGCATAGAACTAACACGAATCATCTGTGGCTCGTAAACTTTCTCTTCCTTGTAATTCTTCTGATTAGGCTGGAATTTTAGCTCGAGCATATATAAAATGTAATCCTCAGTTGTTAATGCGCGATCTGCCAAGGTTTCTTCATTTTTATGATAGAATTGACTGGCATCGTAATATATGGTTATTTTGCCATTTGAGTCTGTTGTGAAAATCTGATCTTTCTTACCATCATCCAAATGCTTTTTGAAAGTACCAAGTTTGGCTGCGTAGCAGTATTCTTTATTCTTATATACTCCACCACGAATCCAGATTGGCTTGTTGGAATATGGATTTCCAAACTCATCCTTTATGTATACATGCACGTTTATAATAGCATGAAGCTTGTAATTATTCACTGGATAATGATGCATTTTACTTATATCCTGCTCTCCAGACATTGCATTTTTACGTATAATGGTACCAATATAGGATTCTCCATTATATTCGGAATACAATTGAATATCACTTGCAATGCCACTCTCTTCATAAAGAGCAAGTTCTCCATTATCATCTGTTTCTACGGTACATGTTTTTCCTTTTCCATTTTTATACTCCAGTTTTGTTTTCACTGCTGGAAGGAATTTAAACAGAAAGAACTGATTCTTCAAGGTCTTTGTGGTAATCGCAATCTTGGACTTCATTCCTGTTCTGGCATGCGTAGCTGTCAAAACAGTTTTACCATTGTCAAGACCAACTGCCATAAATTTTTCACTTGGAGAGTAGCTGACATAGTCATAAGCACGGATATCCGAATATGTGCCACCCTGCTCATAGTTCAATGTAGCAGGTGTCTCATGTAAATCCGTTTCCTGTTTTTTTCGCTTACCTTCCTCTTTCACATCCCATATGATCTGGTCGGATATTTGCCCCCATACATAATCATTGTAATTAATGCTTATCATAGCCTGCAGATAATAATCCTGTGAAAGACCTTCCAGAGAAATCTTTTCCCCATCTAAGGTAATCGTCTTTCCATCTTTACTTAATAAGGATTTTAGTTTCGCGTGATTATCAAATGTAATCGCATCTTTATTATTTTCACCTGAAATCGTTTTTCCATCTACAGCATTCACTAAAACATCTAGCACATTATGGTTATATACGGATAGAATATAGCTGTCTATTACTGGTGTTTCTCCGGTTCTAGCTTGCACACTTGCTTTTACCACATAAGTCTGTTTCAATGCTTTGCTCACCTTTGCAGGTTTGAACCTTACTGTTTGTGCACCATTTTTTAATGGCTGTGATAATACTGTATTTCCATCGGAATCCGTTATGGTAAGTCCTGATGCTGCCAAAGCAGCTCCAAAAGTCTCTAATTTGTAAGAAATTGATAATGTCGTGTTATCCAGAATGCTGTAACTCTTTAGTTTGCCAAGGCAAAGTTCTGGTGGGTTCGGTATCACAATAATACCAGCTTCTACACTGATTTCATCCCACTTTGGTTCTAGTCCTTCCTTTCCAAGTAC
>DBKX01000318.1 GCA_002297865.1 Lachnoclostridium sp. UBA739 | reverse complement strand
TTTCTTTAAATTCTGCAATATTAACCTCTTCACTTCTGTTGCAGCCACGGCACAAGCCTTGAACAACCATTCTTCCGAGTCTGTCGTATAAGAAACGAAATTCTTTTTATTGGCAAAATATACAAAGCAAATGTTTTGTACAACATTATTGTGATATTAACGTTATTGAAATCAATTCTTTGTAATATATCTTTTCTTTTTTTTATTGTATGTCTTATATATAATTCTTTTCTTTTTTCTATCATAACATCTTTTTATGTTATAGTCATTTGTGTGAAAAATATTTTTTATAGAGTCTGTAATAGAATCATATTCAATAATAAATGAAGATATTTTATTCTTGTTAATATAATCAAAAACGAATATCTCGTTTGCATCATAAATTGATGCTTCTTTAAAAGACGAATAGTCTCCTGAAGAAATATATAAAATTGAATTATCGTCATCAAAATGTCCTGTAACTAAATCAGGTCTTTGATTGGATATAACTCTATTATTATATGCGAAATAGTCATCTTCTTTAAAGGTCTTTATTGGTGTATAATAAGTTGATTCTATCATTGTTATATGCTTCCGGAAGAAATTTTCTATATATCGCCATTTCTTTCTGCTATATGCTTTTATTAATTTTAACGTATCATATTTATTTCCACATGATAATTCATATTTAAATGTATCATACCAGGGACATGACACATCTTCATGGTATATAAAAGTATCTTTTTTATGACTCCATGTAAATTCAGTTTTATCAATTCTGTTTGGGTTTAAAAATACACCTGTTCCATTATAATAAAAAATATATGTACCGCAGTCATTTGCAAAACACGTATTTCTTATAACAAATTCACCATTCCTTTTATAATAAGATTCAGTATCATAAGGATTTTTCCATGCTCCACATATTCTATATATTGTATTTTGTGCCCAAAAACTAATGGAAACAAGCATAAGAATTACAATAATTCTTAGTCTTTTATTCTTTGTCTTCATTTTCAAACCTTTCTTTTAAATTTAGCTCTCTTCTTATTATATTTTCATTTTTTATTGCATTACCAGTACTATAATCTGCGTTAATTATCTTAGGTATAGCATGGCCAAAAATCTCATGCATTAGTATATCTGCTGGTGATTGTTCTAAAGGTTGATTATTTTTGTCATACACGACATGTTTTTCCCCCGTAATTGCTGAACCTATCTCTTTCTCGTTTATATAATAAGTTGCTCCATCTCCTTTTTGGGAAACACTAATGGTCTTGCCTAATGACTTAACTTTCTCAGCAATCCTTAGATTAATTGTAAGCTCTTTATTATCTATGGCTTCAATTAAATTGTCTGTATAAATCTTAGAACCTTTTTCATTGACAATATTCTTGTCTGAGACAAATATAAATCCATCTTTGTCAACATTTAGCCCTTGTTGAAAATAAGCACCAGTATAACTCAATAATTCTGACCTTTGATTTTCAATAGGAATACGAACTTTATTCCCATCTTTATCTATGAACTTAACGGGATTATTTCTGCAATAAACATACGGACTAATATTATAATCATCTTCACATTTCGGATCCATCCTATCCCACATTGGCAACGATGGGAAATATTGTCTTGCCCCATAGTCATAAGTATTCAATCCGGCAATTCTGTCAAGTTCCTTGCCGTTGTATTTATATTGCTGCAAACCTGCATTCAGTCCGGCATCGTTGAATGTTCCGCCGAATGTATAGTAATGCGTTATCTGTTCAACAGTCCCGTCCTCGTCGGTAACAATGCGGTTGTTGCCAAGATGGTCCTGAGTGAAATAGTGGAACACAGGTTCATAGTTTTTGTCTTTGTTAAAAGTACAATAACCTCCATGAAACAAAACCTTGTCCAGCTTCCCATTCCTATATATTATGTTTCCGCTGTATTCCGTATTTCCTGTAACTAACATACCGATTTTATCCATAAACAAGGAATCAGCAGAATCCATCCGTCCGGGAACGTTTGTTGTTAAACTGTCAATTATTGATACATTGTCTCTGAGTTTTGAAGACAGTCGTTTCTCACCGTAACCTTTCCTAATAAGCATTCCGTCGGGCAGATAAGTATATGTTATGGAATTGCCGTCTTTAAAATCTATTCGCCGCAGATTGTTTAGATTGTCATACTTTATCGTGATGCCACGGTTCAAGTCTTTTATCAAAGCCCCTACGCCGTTGTATTCGTACTCCGTCTGTTCGTTTGCTCCGTCAATAAAGTTGAATGAAGAGTATTTGTTGGCAGGAAGGGCATCATCGGTAACACTCAATAGCTGATTACCGTTTAGCTTGATATTGAGGTTATCAATCTTGCCGTATTCGCCGTTGTCTTTTCTTCCCCTGCGCTGAAAACGTTTCATCGCTCCGTTAGCGGTGTATTCCATTACCTTCTCATTGTATCGGTTCTGCTTGTCTGACAAGGAAGGCGTTTCGCCATAAACGGCTTCTTTAAGCCTGTCAAGTCCGTCATATTCGAATTTGTAGCCACGGACTTGTCCATAATCGGAAGTAGACCATAGTTGACTGCTGATATTGCCGTTATAACAAGGAGTGCCGACACCATCTGTATAGTGAAGTTCCTCATGGAAGTCTCTACTGTTGATATCTGTCGTCCAGCCATGGAGATTATAACCATAAGACACAATTCCGACATTTCCGCCACGACTTACAGACTTTATCCTCCCAAGTTCGTCATATTCAAACTGCTGTATTGTTTCTTTCTTGCCGTTGACAGACAATGCAGAATAAAGGAGCTTGTCTGTTTTCTTGGAATATTCGTTTTCTTGGATTTGTGAAACTATAAGATTCTTGGAACCATTAATAATAGAGTATTCATTGGTAACAATCCTTGTCGGTTTACCTGTATATGAATAATCGGTATGGATGCAAGTCTGTCTTTTGCCGACTTGAAGTTTTCTTATATCAACAACTTGTCCTTTCCCGTCATAATATAAGACTTCGACAAACTTTCCTCCATCACTTGAGACCTGCACTTTTCCTGTCAGCAAACCTTGCGCACAACCTCCTTTTACCTGAAAATCTGAAGCGAGATTTCCAAGCTCGGCAGAGTATTTCTGCAAGAAATGGTAGTCGTAATAGTTCACTGTCTCAAGGTTTGGATTCGTTA
>DBKX01000131.1:11452-15965 GCA_002297865.1 Lachnoclostridium sp. UBA739 | reverse complement strand
CTTAGCCGGTGGTACTGATTTGTTTTGTAGAAAATTCCGTTGCACACCATTTTAATAAAAAAATCTAAAAGTCAATTCTAAAAATAGGTCTTTTAGTACTTTTTAATACTAGGAACGTTTGGTATAATTAGGCTATGCATGTTAAATGGAGGTGACTTAGTTTCATGGAAGCGTTAAATAAGAACGCAATGAACCAAGTACCAGAAGGTACAATTATTTTCAAGGAAAGTGATATTGCAAACTATGTAGGACTGATATTACGTGGAAGGGTTCAGATCGCAGGCAAAGGTTCAAAAGTGATAGCCGGGGCCGGAACATTTATTGGAGTGGCGGATTTCGCAACAGGAAGGTATCAGGCATCATATTATGCAGTAGATAATGTTATTATTTATGTATTTGAGGTTGCGTCATTTGAGGATTTGAAAAAGGCAGTTTCCACGAATAGAGATTACGGGGGGTTAATGATTGCTTCTCAAACGCGTTATATAAAAGAACTGGAACGGATTCGAGGGGAATTAGAAGACCAGGGACAGAAATTGATGACATTTTTAAATGATACTTACAAAGAACTTCTAACATTTAGTGTAAGATCAGGATATCCAACTCAAGACATTTCATTATTACAAGATTTAGCGCCAATTCAATCTGTTTTAAAAGAAAAACAAGAGGCGATAGAATATTATTGTGCATCTAGTGAACTTTCAATTGATCTTTTTAAAACATTTTATTCCGACAGCAAAATTAGTGTCTATGCAGCAAAACAGCAAGTAGAAGTTATAAACTCGCTAATGAAAGAGTGTACAGAGCTGACATGTTATATTGTGGAAGCTATGTCGTGCCTTTATTCAGAGGACAGTACCTGTCTTTTGAGACAAATTGTTCAATTAATAAGAGATACATCAGAAGACAAAAATAATAAGGAATCCATATCCCATCTGTTTGAACGTTCTGTGGAAATGATTAATAAGACAGAAAGTTTATTAAACCAAGAAACGGGATATGACGTGATATTAAATCGTGAATACCTAGAGGAAACCTATTATGCAATTATGTCAGGCGATTTCTCAACGTCCTCTCAAGAAGGAAATAGTGAAGAAGAGGTGCTTGATGAAAATGCAGCTATGTTGGAGGTAAAGGATTCTCTTAACAAGATTCTTTTGTATTCTGGTGAAACAGAAGAGAAAACAAGAGCGTTTAAGGATATGCTAAATGAGTTTGTACAGCTTAAGGACAAGTCTTCAACTGAAGATAATGCCAGAAAAATTCGCAGGCGTATCAGTGAGGCTTATTATGAACTATACCAAAAGGTATTTTTGAAAGCATATGAAAAACAAGAAACAAATACAGTAATTGACTTGTTCTTAAACTTTGGTTTTATAGATGAGAATTTATTAACCAAGGAACAAATACTGGATTTATACCGCTTGCGTTTTGATGTGGAAAATACAGCGCCTTGTAGGATTTATTCTATGAAAGACTGGCTAACACAGATATACGAACAGAAAAAAGACCCTTCTAAAAGTGAATTTGACTTGGACTACTATGATCATCTTCGTGAAAGAAAGAGAATGGAAAAGCTATCAGATAGTCAGATTAATTCGTTAAGTCAGGATAAAAACTTAAAGTTGGAATACGAGATTAAAAATATGCTTAAGTACAATACTCGTATTGCAAGTGGAAGAATATCAACATATGTGCCGTTTTTGTATAAAGATGTATTTTATAGTAGAGTCCAGAAAGCGTTTCATTCAGCTAAAGAGATTAATGCAGCTGTAAATAGATTGCTTTCTGTTGATTATTCTATTTTTTACCGTGAGCGTGTATATTCAGACTTGGAAAATGGTGTTACGAAGGAATACATTATGGAGCAAGTATTCCCAGATATCATTCTATTGCCTGTATGTGGTTCCAGGGCAATTATGTGGCAGGAGATAACAGGACGTAAGAGAAATACACCAGGTAGATTCTTATTCCCTGTATTAACAGAAGAAAATTTAGAAGGAATGTTAGTTGAGCTATTTGGCAGATTCCGTTGGGAGTTATGTCGAACAATTCAGGGAACTGCATGGAACAATATTCAATATCCATCATTAACTTCGGAATATGTTGATTATATTCAGTTCTATCAAAAGAACCGTGATTTAACCACAGAGAAGAAGGAAAAATTAAAAGCTCAGATAGCAAGAGGTCGTGGAAATAATCGTGAAGTATTCCTGATTGACTATATTGCTTGGGTTACAAGAGAATATCGTGGAGAAATTCGCTTAAATAAGGTTGCAAGGGCTTTGCTTGCTTCTTATGTGCCATTTCCAAAGGCAATAAGGGAAAAGGTAACGAGCCAGCCAATATTTGCTGAAGCATTTAACAAGTTCGAAAGACAGAGAACTCATAAGGTCAGAGAGCTGGAAATGCGAATTCGTGCTTTAGAAAAAGATGGGGTTACAGTGCCTGATGTGGTAATGGAAACATTAGAGTTTTATAAGGATAAATAAGAGATAGCAAAAAACGTGTTGTAAGATGAGAAATCATTTTACAACACGTTTTGCATTGTTTGTACTTAAGGTTTACATCTTCCGCATGGTTTATAGTCTGCATCGAGCGCTTTCTGTCTTGTTGAAAACTTGACTTGATTCTCTTCTTTTGGAAGTGACGAGCAGTATTCCTTATGAAAAACATGGGAGTTCCTATTACCAATATAGCTTTCCTTATAGACAATTTTGTCGTCTTTGGATGCTAATCCATTCCCTTCTGTAACATGTTCTTTGTTACTCTTTGTTCCAGAAGTATTCCAGGTTATTTTCTTTCCGTTGCTTGTAGCAATTATCGTACCAGATTTATCTGTACGGAATAAGGTGCTTCCTACGTCATTTAGGCGGCTTAGAGCCTCTTTGTGAGGATGACCGTAGTCATTACCTTTGCCGCTGCTAACTACGCTGTATTCAGGGTTTACGGCCTTTAGAAATACATACGTACTAGAGTCGCGGCTGCCGTGGTGGCCAACCTTTAAAACTTGTGCTTCTAGGTTTACCTTTTTCTTTAACATGTCATGTTCTGATTCATCTGTCGCATCACCAGTGAATAGAAAGCTGTTAGAACCAAAATCCGCACGGACAACTAGAGACATAGAGTTTAAATCTTCATACTTCACAACAGGTCCTAAGAATGTAAATGCAGTTTCGCCAATGGAAAAGTTGTCTCCGGCTTTCGGGTAGATTGGCTTTAATTTTTTTGCATCTAGTTCATCCATGAGATTTTTGTAAACTCTTGAATTAGCAGTTGCTTTGGTCATGTAAACCTTCCCGATGCTGTAGTTCTTTATAATCTGGGCAGCAGAACCGATATGGTCTTCATGGGGATGGGTAAGAATAAATGCATTAATT
Source organism: Lachnoclostridium sp. UBA739 (assembly GCA_002297865.1). The sequence continues at coordinate 12,585 of DBKX01000131.1, read as the reverse complement.
TTCTTTACCTTAAGAGTGTCTAGATAATCTTTAATGACTGGGTAATCAGCCCTGTTACCAGCATCGATTAAGACGTTTTCATTTTTGTTTTGTACTAGAATACAGTCTGCTTGACCTACATCAATGTAATGAACGCGTAACTTGGACTTTGTTTCTGATGAAATGTCTGGTGCCGAAGTGGTTTGGCTTGGGGATGTGGTTGTTTGGGGTTCAGGTGTATTGCTTATATCTGTACAACCTGTTAAGCTTAGTGATGTAAATAGGATAAGAAATAGGACGAAAAATACAATCCTTTTTTGTAGTAATTTTTTCACTTGAATTCCTCCTCTGGTTTGGGATTATTATATACCAAACAGATGTTTTTTTAAATGGAGGTTTTGTTAGGTTTAATGGAATATGTAAAAAACTACTGGGTATACTCTATATGGAGGGAAAACCTCAGAAATGTTGTTAAAAAGTGTACATATGCTATAATAGAAGTAAAAAAGGGTGGGAGGAGGAGAGAAATGCTATTACAGTTTCGTATTAAGAATTATAAGTCTTTCGCAGAAGAGGCAGTGTTGGACATGACCGCTACGTCAATAAGAGAACATGCATCTAGTCTAATTGATGTAAATGGCAATAAGGTTTTACCAGTGGCGGCTATTTATGGAGCGAATGCTAGTGGTAAGTCTAATTTATTAAGGGCCTTCGGCGTTATGTGTGGAGAAGTCGAAGGAGCGCTTGTTAGGGAGGTCGAAAGGAAAAATCCCTTAATAACAAGCTATTATTTTGATGAAGAAGCAAGGAAGCAGCCAACTGAATTTGAAGTGAGTTTATGCATTGATAATGTGGAATATTGTTATGGATTTACAAGAGATCAAAAGATTGTGTATGAAGAATGGCTTTTTCAAAAAAAATATAAGAAAGGGACGCGTGCAAAAGAAAAAACCATTTACTATAGGGATCAGAAAAAACTTGTAACTGAAGTTGTGGATACAAAAGAAAAGCAGGAAATAGAGTTCGTTTATAGTATGGTAAGTGCTGGTGAATTAATGCTTACAGCACTTGGAAGACGAAAAAAGAGTCAGTATCGTAAGGTGTATAGCTGGTTTAGCTCAAATGGGATGTATCAATATTATGGAAATGAGAAT
>DBKX01000131.1:9838-11444 GCA_002297865.1 Lachnoclostridium sp. UBA739 | reverse complement strand
ACAAAGAGTAACAAATATGATGGTTCCAGCTATGTTAGGGAACAATCAGGAGTTGTTTAATGAACTAAAAAAGGTAATCTCCTTATTTGATCCCGATATTTGTGGATTGGAAGTAAGAAAGGTAGTAGATGGGGGGTTCAATTCAAGTTACAGATTGTACTCACAACATATGGATTCATCAGGTAGAGTGATAACCACTGAATTTGAGAGTGAGTCAGATGGAACAAAGAAACTATTTTCACTTATGTTCACATTGATTACCAATATAAAATTTGGGGTAGTGCTTTTTATTGATGAACTTGATGCTAAACTACACCCATTAATTCTAAGATATATTATTAGGCTGTTTACAGACCCTAATAAAAATACAGGAAAAAGCCAGCTTGTTTTTTCATCTCACAACCTTATTTGTCTCAGTTCAGCTGACTTAAGAAGAGATGAGATTTGGTTTGTAGAAAAAAATAAGCAAAAATCAGAACTCTTTTCGCTTTACGATTTTAAAGAAGAAGATAGTTCTGTGCGAACAGACATGAATTTTGGGAAGAACTATTTAAGTGGACGTTTTGGTGCGATACCATTTCAGGAGCGGGAGGATTAGAATGGGTTCAGACGACTTATTTAAGAAACGAAGAGAAGGTCGAAAAACAAGAGTATCGAAAGAGAAGAAGATGCGTGCTGAAACATGGCTTTTTGTATGTGAGGGGAAGGAAACAGAGCCGAATTACTTTGAAAGTCTGTTAGAGTATGCAAATTCTAAGTCCGATAAAAAACTTAGGTATGTAGTAAAGGGAACTGGAAGGAATACAGAATCATTAGTAAATAGCATAGATGATTTCTTATCATTTGGGGATGATTTGCAAAAGGAAGTAAATATTCCATATGGAAAGATATTTGCAATATTTGATAAGGACTCTTTTAAAAAAGGGCAGTTTAATAATGCGATTTTTCTCGCCCAGAAGAAGGGGTATCATGTATTATGGTCAAATGAATGTATTGAATTATGGTTTTTGTTACACTTTATGCCACTGAAAAGCAATATTACACGAGAAGAGTATTTTAATAAGCTGGGTAATATTTTAAACCACACATACGAAAAGAATGACGATCACTTTGCGATGCTGAATACTCCAGATAATTTAAAAAAAGCAGTATATAGTGCAGAGCAACTGTACAAAGAGTTCCAATATGAGGGTTCATTTGCAAAAATGGCACCATGTACAACTGTATTTCAGCTAATATATGAGTTAGAGAGCTATTTAGGTATAAAATTGTAATGATACATAAAAGCAAGCCCACTTTTAAGTCAAAGTGCAGGCTTGCCTTCGTTTACTAAATCTCCACTTTAGCACCAAGTACCTTTAAAAATGCCTTGAAGATAGAAATATGTGCTGCCCAAGACTGAGAAATAACCAAATTACCGTCTGTTGCTTGCCTATAAAAAACATGGGAGAGCAGAATAGAACTGTTCTCCCATAAAAAATTATATCTATGAAAACTGTTTCTCAAAAAAACTGCGTGCCGTAGGTGTACTTGCTAACCCAGCTTCGCTGGTTTCTTTTAAACCATAAGGTAGCATTTCACCAATTTCCCCCATTGCATCAATCAC
>DBKX01000131.1:0-9811 GCA_002297865.1 Lachnoclostridium sp. UBA739 | reverse complement strand
CCTAAGACATATCAGCACTAGAAACGGCATTCACAGAACCAATTACATTACGTTTTACGCAAGGAACTTCTACAAGACCAGCCACAGGATCACAGACAAGCCCTAAAAGGTTCTTAAGAGCGATTGCACTAGCATGGACAATTGCTTCATCGTTACCACCATGAAGATATGCTAATGCTCCAGCAGCCATAGCACTTGCAGAACCAACCTCTGCCTGACATCCGCCTTGAGCGCCTGAGATGGAAGCACGATGAGCAATAATTGCACCAATGCCAGCGGCCACAAACATTGCTTCAATCATTTTATCTTCAGAGAAGTTGTAGCGCTCTTGCGTTGTAATAAATACAGCGGGAATTACTCCACATGAACCAGCAGTAGGAGCGGCAACGATTCTTTTCATACAGGCATTAGATTCTGCCATTTTTACAGCACGCTCCATAATCTTACCGATATATTCACCAGCAAGAGAATCACCTTTTTTGAAATACTCACTTAACTTCTCACCATCTCCGCCAACGCATCCACTAGCTGATTTTAATTCTTTATTATATACTTCATCCGCATGTCGCATCTGCGCATACATTTGGCGCATTGTTTCAAAGGATTCTTCCATTGAAACCTGTCTATCATTCATATCCTCTTCAATTATAACTTTCCAGAAAGGTTTTTGCTCCAATTTTGCCTTTTCCTTAATCTGTTCTAAAGACTGATACATAATAATCTCCTTTGGTCCTTTGATTATATTTTATTTCTCATCTCGTAAAGATAAATAGGTGACTTTTTCGACACCTTCTAGATGCTCCAGCCAACGTACAGCAGTTTTTGGAACTTCCTGATCACATTCCACTACCATGACAGCATGTCCACCACGACCATTTCGGTAAAGCTGCATAGTTGCGATATTTACTCCCTTGTGTGCAAGAGTAGATGTTACTTCTGCAACATGTCCTGGCTGGTCAAGGTTATGAACAATTAAGGTTGGAAGCTCACCATTAAAATTGGCTTCAAGTCCATCTATGCTGCAGACTTTAATACGACCTCCTCCAAGAGAAGAAGCGACGATATCTAAGTTACGTCCACTTTCACAAGTCAGCTGCAACTCTACTGTATTTGGGTGAGCGCCACGAATTTCCTTTTCATGAAACTCAAAAGAAATATTACGTTTTTTAGCAATTTCAAAACTATTTGGAAGATCTTCGTCATCAGGTGCCATTCCCATTAGTCCACCGATTAGTGCCTTATCTGTTCCGTGTCCTTGACCTGTTAGAGCGAATGAACCATGTAGATAGATAACTGCGTTCTTCAAAGGGGCTCCTAGTAATCTCTGCGCGATATAACCAATTCTTGCAGCTCCTGCTGTGTGAGAACTGGATGGCCCGACCATGACTGGACCAATAATGTCAAATAAATTCATAATAAGAACTCCTTACTTTATTTAATGACACATACTGTACTATCAGAAACGACAAATTTCAATTGTTATTTACATTTTCATAAAAAAATTAAGCTTTTTTCTTCGGTGCAAAAGAAAAAAATTATTTTGCAGGAAAAACTAATAATAGTTTTCGTCAAAAGGATATGAATTATGAAGGGAAAAAATTGATTCTTGTATTCATTTCTTAGGAATGGTAGAATTGTAAGGAATGAAAAGGGTTTGCAATAAAAAATATGGATGGGAAAGGAGGAAAAGAAATGGGAAAATACGATATAGAGATGAAGTGTGCACAAGTACAAAAATATTTAAAAGAAAAGAAATATGATAAAGCATATGAAGTGTTGCAAACCATTGATATGACGCGAGTAAAAAATATAATGGATTTAAAGATATTTTTTGAAGTGTACAGTAATCTACAGATGTATGATAATGCAAAAGAAATGCTTATAAGGATTTATCAAAAAAATTCATCGAAACATGTTCTATATCAATTGGTTTGTCTTGAGATTAAGGCAGGGCAGTTAGAAGAGGCAGAGGCATCTTATGAAGACTTTATTGAGTATTGTAAGGATTCGGACGATGCCTATATTCTTAGATACTTGATTGATACAGCAAAGCATGCCGATTATAGTGTTCGAATTCATTCTCTAGAGCAATTAAAAAAATCAAATTACTATGAAGAATGGGCATATGAGTTAGCAAAAATGTATCACAAAGCAGGTGATGCAGATAAATGTATAAAAGAATGTGAAGACATTATGCTTTGGTTTGGTGAAGGTGTAATTGTCGAGAAGGCACGAATGTTACATCTATATTACACAAAAGGCGATACTTCTTTCTTAAAGAAACCAGAGAAGTACAAGGAAAATGTGGAAAATGTAGAAAAAACAGAAAGTTTATTATATAATACAACGGATCTTGGTAAACAGGTTTCAGATATCAAAGCTATGGAAAAGACAGTTGAATTAAAGAAAGAACTGAAAAAGGAACTTTCCCACACGCAGAACATACAGGCTGCAATGAAACAGGATGTCAAAGAAGCACCTGAGTTTAGTAGACCAGAGAGTGATTTTAGGGTAAGCGAAGATACAAAGACTTTAAAACTAGAATCCATACAGGAAGCAATTCATGATATATTAGCACAAGAAGAGAAAGAAGAAGATCTTATTGTCGGCGAGTGGAATTTAACAAAAATCTTTGAGCAGTACACAAAAAGTAAAACAATTAGAGCGGAGTTAGAGGAATGTTTTACAGAACTGAAAGACGGGGCGGAGATTAATTATATTTATGTAACGACGGAACAGCCGCACCAGAATTTGGACTTTGTCAAGAGGCTTGCAAAGGGACTAAAAAAAGCTGGAGTGGTTAAGAAGAGTCAAGTTGCAAAAATAAAAGGCGAGAATCTGAATCATATTCAGCTTGAACAGAGAGTTGATAAACTAAGAAATAGTATTTTATTAGTAGAAGGTGTAGAGTCCTTATATGTGCCAACAGTAAAGGTGTTAATGGATTTGATGGATATGTTAAAAGGTGAATTAGTAATTGTTTTTGAAGATACTAGAGATAATGTCAGGATTTTCAGGGAAGAACAATATGATTTAAATAAAGAAAATGCATACACTATTAATATATAAAGATAGACTACACCAGTGATATTTCAGGAGGTCAAAAGTGGAAAACGTACAACAAACTGTGTATGTCGTAGGACATAGAAATCCAGATACAGATTCTATCTGTGCAGCGATTTCTTATGCGGCATTAAAAAGAAAGGTAACTGGAGAAAAATACAAGGCTAAACGTGCAGGACAGGTGAATCCGGAGACCCAATTTGTACTTGATAGATTTGGAGTAGATGCACCAAGTTATATCTCAGATGTACGAACACAGGTAAAAGATATAGAGATCCGCAAAGTTGATGGTGTGTCAAAAAATATTTCTCTAAAGAAAGCATGGACAATCTTAGGAGAAAATAAAGTTGTAACATTGCCTATTATAAAAGAGGATCACCAGTTGGAAGGGCTTATTACAATTGGTGATATTACAAAAGCATATATGGATGTATATGACAGTACTATTTTATCCAAAGCAAAAACTTCTTTTGCAAATATTGTGGAAACGCTAGAAGGTGAAATGGTAGTTGGTGATGAAAACGAATGCTTAACGGAAGGTAAAGTTTTAATTGCCGCAGCAAATCCAGATCTTATGGAAAGCTATATCGACAAGGGGGACATCGTTATTCTTGGTAACCGTTATGAGTCTCAGTTATGTGCAATTGAGATGGAAGCGAAATGTATTATCGTGTGTGATGGTGCCAAGGTTTCTTATACAATTACTAAGTTAGCAGAAGCTCGTGGATGTACAATCATTAGCACGCCATTTGACACATATACTGTGGCTAGACTAATTAACCAGAGTATGCCTATTGGACATTTTATGTGTACAGAAGGACTTACAACATTTACAGAAGATGATTTTATCGATGATATTCGCGGGATTATGGCAAAAAAGAGATATCGCGATTTCCCTATTTTAGATAAAAATGATGCATTGGTTGGAATGATTTCCAGACGTAACTTATTAGGTGCCCGTAAGAAGAAACTGATCATGGTTGACCACAATGAGTTAGCACAGGCAGTAGAAGGTATTGAAGAAGCGGAGATTATGGAGGTAATTGACCACCATAGAATTGGAAACATTGAAACAATGAATCCAGTATACTTCCGTAACCAGCCAGTAGGATGTACTTCTACAATTGTATATCAGATGTATCAAGAAAATAATATTGAGGTAGAACCTAAAATTGCCGGATTATTATGTTCCGCAATTCTATCCGATACATTGGTATTCCGCTCCCCAACTTGTACACCACTTGATAAAGCAGTAGCAGAAACACTTGCAAAGATTGCAGGCATTGAGATTGAAGAGTATGCAAAAGAAATGTTTGCTGCTGGAAGTAATCTTCGTGATAAGTCAGCAGAAGAAATTTTCTATCAGGACTTTAAGAAATTTGCAGCAGGTGAAGTAACATTTGGTGTAGGACAAATTACTTCAATGAGTACAGAAGAATTAGAAAATATTAAGCAAAAACTTGTTCCTTATATGGAAAAAGCAGCAAGCCTACATGGTGTGCAGATGATTTTCTTCATGTTAACAAACATTTTAGAAGAATCAACAGAACTTCTTTATGAAGGTGAAAATTCAGCAGAACTTCTGAAAGAAGCGTTTCACGTAGAGGAACCTGGAGAAAGTCTTCATTTGAAAGACTTTGTATCCAGGAAAAAACAGCTGATTCCAGCGATTGTTGGTTCACTTCAAAAAGAATAACAGATTAATTGTTAATTTATTTTATAAACGGAATTTAACTTCAATTGGCTCTTTTAACTTCTGACCACCCAGAGATTGGACTTTAGTAGTTATGTGCAAAATGTAAGCTTGTTTTGTATCGTATGTATCTAATGGTTCAATCTCTATTTCATTTGTGGAACTTAGATAATGTATGTCGGCTCGCATTGGCATACCTGCTTCATTGGTTACAAAAAGATTCGTATTACTTACAGTAGATGCATCTAATGGCGTATTAAACTTAACTTTCCACACAAATTTTCCAGTATGGTAGAAGAAATCGGTCTTTATTTTATCCTCCATGCCTGGGGTTGCTTTTTCAATATTGATAAATCTAGAATAACTTGCGTTTATTTTTTTGCCCATAGTAAAACCTCCCATCTATTGTATTATAATATGATGAATGAAAAAGATAAAGTAGTTATTTAGCCCTTGTTAATTCTCCAAAAAGTGTTTAAAATAACATATATATTCATGGCAAGCAGAAAGGAAACAATAATGGCAAAACAATTTTGGAAGCCGGGCAATATGCTCTATCCAGTTCCACCAGTTATGGTAAGCTGTGCAAGGGAAAATGAAAAACCTAATATTATCACAGTAGCCTGGGCAGGAACAATTAATACAATGAAACCGATGCTTTCTATATCAGTGCGTCCTGAGAGGTATTCTTATGGTATTATCAAAGAGACTGGTGAATTCGTAGTAAACTTAACTACAAAGGACTTAGTCTTTGCAACAGATTACTGTGGAGTGCGTTCAGGAAGAGATGTGGATAAATTTAAAGAAATGCATTTAACACCATGCGAGTCTCAAGTAGTAAAGGCACCAGGAATTGCAGAAAGTCCAGTGAATATTGAATGTACAGTAACTGAAATAAAAGAAATGGGTTCTCATCATATGTTCATAGCAGAAGTTGTGGGCGTTCAGGTAGATGATAAGTACATGGATGAAAAAGGGAAATTTCATCTTAATAGTGCGAGCCTTATCACATACTCTCACGGAGAGTATTATGAACTTGGTAAGAAGTTAGGTAAGTTTGGTTATTCTGTACAAAAGAAAAAGACACACAAGAAAAAATATAAAAAGTAGATTAAGGGCATAGAATGTAAACGACACCGTATCAGGCAGTAAGTATCCAAGATGTAAATATCCCAGGTATAATTAGAGAAAGGTCGTTGATGCATATGAGAATCACATCCATTCATATTAAGAATTTTAAGTCTATAAGAGAGTTGGAAATTAACGATATTGAAAATGCAATGATTCTGGTGGGCAGGAATAACACAGGTAAGACGGCTGTTATTGACGCAATACGGGTGGTTGCAGGAGAGTATGAAGTGAAAGATGTTAACTTCCTAGATATTGCTCATAATATTGAAATTGCTATGAGTGTAGAGTTTACACAGCAGGATTTAGAGAGTTTTCATAATAAGGGGTATGTAAGTAACTATAAGCGATATGATTTGTGGGAAAAGGATTTTCGGGCAAAGCTGCCATCATTTCAGGATGGAGTGTTAAGTTTTACCTGTATCATCAATAGACAGGGAATCAAAAAGTACAATGATGGGTTCAAGAAAAATAATATATATATTCCGCAGATTTTCCCTAAGACCTATCATATTGACCATACAAGAAATATTGACGCAATTCAGAATGAAGTATTACGTTTTTATGATAAACAATCCATGAATGATATAAAAGAAAATGTCTGTATGTTTGATAAGACAAAGACTTGTAATCGTTGTTTTGAGTGTATTGGGGTCATACATAAAAAGACGCCAGAAGAACTGACAGCATATGAGGCAGAAAAATTAATGGAATACAAGCTGTTCCATTCGAATATAAATGAATTTGGAGAAAAATTAAATCGATACTTCCACCTAAATGGAAGTAAGTCACAAGATATTAAGTTTGAGCTATCATTTCATCCAGAAGAAATGTTTGGAATTGAGACTAAGGTATATAACCGGGATCACGAGACATTTCGTTCTGTAAAGACACTAAGTGAAGGTCTAAAAAGTATATATGCACTCTCTATGCTAGAGGCATATATAGATGAAGATACTACTATACCTTGTATCATTATGATTGAGGACCCGGAAATATACCTTCATCCTCAATTACAGAAAGCAGCGAGTGAAATTTTATTTCGGTTATCGAAAAAGAATCAGGTTATCTTCTCGACCCATTCGCCCAATATGATATTTAATTTTTCGTCCAAACAGATTAAACAGGTTGTCCTGGATAGAGAGTATTACACTGTAATCAAGGAAGATACTGATATAGACAAGATCTTAGATGATTTGGGCTATACAGCTAATGACCTGTTAAATGTTAATTTTGTTTTTATTGTAGAAGGAAAGCAAGATGCCAATCGACTGCCGCTTCTACTGCAAAAGTATTATTCAGAAATATATGATGAAAATGGAAAAATTCAAAGAGTTTCTATTATTCAGACAAATAGCTGTACCAATATTCAAACTTATGCGCAGCTAAAGTATATTAATAAACTGTATTTGAAAGATCAGTTTTTAATGATTCGTGACAGCGATGGTAAAAATCCAAAACATCTTACAAGACAGCTTTGCAGTTATTATGCACAGCGGGAAAAAGAGCAGGATGTAGGTAACTTACCAAAGGTCACACCTAAAAATGTATTAATTTTAAAATATTACTCCTTTGAGAATTATTTTCTAGACCCAAAAGTCATGGCTAAAATAGGAGTGGTAAAAAGTGAGGATGAATTTTATAATATTCTCTTTAAAAAGTACAAAGACTATTTATATAAATTACCGAGCTTTAAACGTTTAATTAGAACTTACAATATTCGAATACGTACAAAAGAAGATATCAAGAAGTATCTTGAACAAATTAAAATATGTGTTCGCGGTCACAACTTATATGATATTTTTTACAGCAAATACCGTAACGATGCAGAACAGGAGATATTGAAACGATATATTGATGTTGCACCTCCTGAGACATTTGCGGATATTTTACAAGCGATTGACTCCTTTGTATATTTCGAGAATCGTCGGAGGGAGCACTAGTTGAAGAATGTAGTTTTAGTAGGCATGCCAGGAGCAGGAAAGAGCACAATAGGAGTTGTGCTGGCAAAAGTTTTAGGATATGAATTTATTGACTCAGATATTATCATACAAAAGAGAGAGAAAAGACTTTTAAGTGAAATTATTAGACAGGACGGTATTGATGGATTTATTGCGATAGAAGGAGATGTCAATGCACACATTGAGGCAGAACGTTCTGTCATTGCAACCGGAGGAAGTGCCATATATCATGAAGTGGCAATGAAACATTTTCGTGATACAGCCCAGATTGTTTACATAAAACTAAGCTATGAAACACTTGTTACAAGGCTTGGTGATTTAAAGCAAAGGGGGGTTGTGTTAAGAGAAGGTCAGACACTTTATGATTTATATGAAGAAAGAAATCCGCTTTATGAAAAATATGCTGATATTATTGTGGATGGCGAAGGAAAAACAGTGGAACAATTAATGATTGCAATTAAAGAAAAATTAAATTTATAATTTACAATTAAGAGCAATGTGGTATAATAGATAAGAAATGCAAAAATATGTACAAATTGAGTAGTTTTATTATGTGCAATTTCACGAAATAAAATGATAACCTAATTTGTTTGAGGTGTACGATGGAACAATATATTATTAAAGGTGGTAAACCCTTACAGGGTGAAGTTGTAATTAGTGGAGCAAAGAATGCTGCACTTGGAATTTTAGCAGCAGCTATTATGACAGATGAGACAGTAACGATTGACAACTTGCCAAATGTTCGTGATATAAATGTATTATTACAGGCAATAGAGGGAATTGGCGCAAAGGTTGACCGTATCAGTGACCATGTCGTTAAAATTAATGGGAAAGGTATCGCTTCTGTCGATATTGATTATGAATATATTCGTAAAATTAGAGCGTCTTACTATTTGTTAGGAGCTTTATTGGGAAAATATAGAAAGTCCCATGTTGCATTGCCAGGTGGATGCAATATTGGTAGTCGTCCAATCGACCAGCACATTAAAGGGTTTAAGGCTTTAGGTGCAGAGGTTAAGATTGAACAGGGGATGATAGAAACACATGCAGACCGTCTTATTGGAAATCATATTTATATGGATGTTGTAAGCGTTGGAGCTACAATTAATATTATGTTAGCAGCTTGTTTGGCAGAAGGTAAGACAATTATTGAAAATGCGGCAAAAGAGCCACATATCGTTGATGTAGCCAGCTTTTTGAATAGTATGGGAGCTAACATTAAAGGTGCTGGAACAGATGTAATTCGTATTGTTGGTGTAGAAAAATTACACGGCAGCAGTTATTCTATAATACCAGACCAGATTGAAGCTGGAACATTTATGATGGCAGCAGCAGCTACTAGAGGAAATGTTTTAGTAAAGAATGTTATTCCAAAACATTTAGAAGCAATTACTGCAAAATTGATTGAAATAGGAGCTACCGTTGAGGAACTTGATGATTCTGTAAGAGTAAGCGCAGATACTAGATTAGGCAATACTCATGTTAAGACACTTCCTTACCCAGGATTTCCAACTGATATGCAGCCACAGGCGACAGCCTTACTTGCACTATCAACAGGAACAAGTGTTGTAACGGAAAGTATATTTGAAAATCGTTTCAAATATGTAGATGAATTAAATCGTATGGGCGCAAACATAATGGTAGAAGGTAATTCAGCTATCATTGATGGTGTGGACGGGTTTACAGGAGCTGTTGTCAGTGCACCAGACTTGAGAGCGGGTGCTGCTTTAGTGATTGCTGCGTTAGTAGCTGATGGTTTTACACTGGTCGATCAGATTCACTATGTGGAACGTGGATATGAAGCATTTGAAGGTAAAATGAAGAAGCTTGGAGCTTGCATGGATAAAGTAGATGTAAACGATGAAAAGGCAGTACAAAAATTTAAATTAAAAGTAGGCTGATTAAAATAAAAAAAGTGATTTGCATGCAAATCACTTTTTTTTATTTGGCTCTATGTCAAGTGTTG
>DBKX01000002.1:1881-2619 GCA_002297865.1 Lachnoclostridium sp. UBA739 | reverse complement strand
ACATACACCTCTCCTATAAAATAAGATGAATCGGCATCTTTTCTATAGAAATTGTCAAAATAAGTCAAGTCTCCAACTGCCATATTCAACTGTCGCAGACGAATTTTTCTAAAAAAGACAGTACTGACAAACTGTTTAGCCGTAACAGTCATAGCATACCAACCCCAAGCTAAGATTTCACCCTCGTTCTCCAACTTGAAGAACTTTATATTTCCTATACGCTCCTCTTGGTTAGCACTATTGACCACAGAAGATTCATACATTTTCTTGACAGGAGCGCCATCAAACATAACATTACAACATGGCACACTATCAAAAAGTTCCTTAAACTTAGGTGCCTTTTCAAATGCAGGCTTCAAAAGATAGTCTTTGAACGAAGTCGAGAAATCGACAGGTACAGTTTCGGCAAGATACTTTTTCGCCTCTTCTTTATCCAACAAATGACGTTCAAATACATTATTTAAGGTCACTCTAAAATAATGCAAATTTGCTTGTTCCTTCTCACGACTATATGTTGTTACCATATCAACAACATCTGTACATTCCAATTCTTCTTCCGACTCGATTATCTCTCTTGCCTTTTTTGCATTAAAACGTACAATGCTTTTTACATCCTCTCCCTCAGCTGAAGTTTCAAACACCAACTCATCACAATACTTGGCACCAGTAAGACGCCCGATGCCATAACGACCTATATTATTGCCATTTTTCTGAGAATAAGATAAGTCTATAAGACTC
>DBKX01000002.1:0-1807 GCA_002297865.1 Lachnoclostridium sp. UBA739 | reverse complement strand
CTCATGTATCGAAATGCTATCAAAATAAATCTTTATAGAAACTACCTTCTGAACATTAGAAGTAAACATACCCCTATTCTCTGCCTCTTGCAAAGAATCGCATGAATTTTGAACATATTCTCTATATACCACCATTGGATTAGGATATATGTCTCCCATACAAATCTGCAAGAGTTTCTTTCCTGCTCTTGACTTAAATGCAACTTGCTCTTCCATTATTTACTTTCTTTATATGTTGGACGTGGAAACTTTATATTGATTAATGAGCGAAGGGCTGGGTTTGAGATAATATATTCACCTGGAGCCAATCTCGTCATCATTGTGCGATAAGTATCTCCTAAATACCTATAATCACTATTGCCAACTTCCACAAAATTAGTTCTACCGTATGCAGACGTAGCACAATTACCCTTTACTCTTTCATGAATAGCACTTCTAAACTGTTCGACAGAGAACAAGATTATACCCAATGAACGCCCACGCTCTGCCACCTCCAACAATTGTTTCAAAATCGGAGAAGACTTCGGCGTATCTTTCGAAGCATACTTGTTCAGTTCATCAACAAACACAACTATCTTATCTGGGACATGCTCTCCTTCTTTCGAATTCATCAAGTCCATAATTGTCTCCATGACATCACCAAAAACAAAAGCCTGGGTTTTGTCATCTAACTTTGCAATATCAACGACTTTCACCTCATTTGGGTGTATATTTTTCAGTTGCTCCCCCAAATCCACTTCTTTCAAATTTAGCTCCAAAGCATCCACAAAAACTTTGTCATTCAAAGCTTTCTCCAATATTCGATTAAACTTCTTCCATGAAGATAATTGAATACCTGAAGCTTTACGTGCAGGACTATCAGGGTCATTCAGCACTTTTTGAATATCATCCTTAAAAGTCTTCCATGAGCCACATCCGCCAAAAGGAATACCATCATTATTAATCCAAGAAAGAATACTTGCTAAAGTTCCTGTCGTATCCTCTTCATTAGCAAACAAAAACTCCAACTTCTCTTTACTGAATTTATAAGTGTATTTGTATTTACTTGCATTATGATAATGGTCGAATTGCTCCAATACATAGTCCTTATCTGCGTAAGTTTTTGCATGAATATCATTATCTGAATAAGGATAATAATAGTGAACATTACGGAAGGGCTTTGCTTCCATATGCAACATTTTATATATTGCTTCATCCTCTGAAGAAACTACACCTTTTCTATCTATAGACAACAGGTCACGCCCTTTGACATTGAAAAGCACAAATGCAATAGATTGTGCATCCTCCCCTTCTCCAATGCTTTTTGAATACTTTTGTTGAAGAGCATTCAAAAGGAACATTGTATAAGAAGTCTTACATGCCAATCCTGAAATTCCTGAGATATTAAGGTGGGCACCATCCGGACCAACCAAAAAATCAGCATTAATTTCAACAGGCACTTTTTCTCCATACTGCTCCAGATAGCCACAGGTTAGAGGATTCTTGACATTTTTCAACCCCAAAGCACTCCTTATGTCATCCACACTACACAAACAGACATGACGACCATGCAACACGGGTGTATATACATTCCCCGTGTTACCTACAACACGAGCCTTCACATAATTAAATGCCAATCGGTCCGTATTACCTTCTGACTGTGGAGAAATATCGCCAAACCCTGACGAAATATAACTCGCAAAATGACTAGAAGAATCCGTTACATGACAAATTTCTTCTATTACACCAAAAGTAGTAGAGTCCTCTATATGCTCAACTTTAATCACATCAAAAGGACTCAACTTGTAGGGTGTCCAGTTAGTTGTAC
>DBKX01000355.1 GCA_002297865.1 Lachnoclostridium sp. UBA739 | reverse complement strand
ACAAATAAATGGAGTAAAAACAGTGCTCCAAAAAGAACTAGAAGTATTCCTACTGTAAACGTTCCTACTCTACGCATTTTTACACTCTTCGTTTCGCCCATTTTTCTGTTCCTCCTCAATAAGATATACATTCTCTTCTTCTGACTGCTCACTATCTTGCTGTACTACATCCTGTTGCATTGTAACTTGCTTTTCTGTTTCCTGCTTCTTTGTATCTGTCTGACTTGTTTCATAAAACAATTCTCTTTTTTTACCACGAATCAGAAACAGCCCCGCGAATACAATTACGACACCCAATACAATGCGAGTAAAAATATCCTCCATGCTCCAGAAAAGATTTTGAAATCTAACAGGTGCAATCCAACATACTACTCGGAAGAAACTTTTCCACACAAGATATACTCCTATACCGATCAAAACATATGCAATTGCTTTTTGATTGGCAATGACATTTTTGATTTCCTCTGTTTTAATCTGATCTAGGTTAAGCAGATATTCATCTTTCATTTCATCAAATTCAAACTGGTCCATCTTTGCCACATTTCTTGCATGAAAGAAACTATAAAACCATGCAAGAGCTGCTATAAATATTAATGGTCCAATATTCAAAATTGCTGTTACAAAAACAATTGCCATAAAAATACTCATAAGGCTTAATCCCATTTTCATAAAGCCCATATACATTTCTGCCGCTCCAGGAATGAATGAGAAGCAAAATGTCCAAAATCTACTTTTCTTTTTCTGTTTCATACTTATATTCCTCCTTGCCTATTACCTTATTTGAAAAATCCAACAGTCCTTTACTAATAAGATTAGACCTGTTTTCCAATTTTTTTGAAAATGTTTCTGACTGTATCTGTTCCTTAGATGCAACACTCGGCATTTCTCTAAACTGAGCTGGTGCCAGCAGCAGGACCGCTACCGCTGCTGCTGTTGCAAGAGCAACTTTAAAACTAAAAGTTAAGAACTGTATCTTGGCAGAATGTGCACTCCGTACAACATTTTCTTTTCTCACCCTTTGAAGAATTTCATGCTTCATATAAAATGGCGCCTGTATCATTTCATGTTCTTCTACGTCCCTAATAAGCTGCATCAATTCTTCATCATTTAAATACTCTTTTTCGTTCATACTCTGCCACACTCCTCTCCAAATACCTTTCTTAACATTCCTCTTGCACGATAAATCTGTGTCTGAATCGTTTTTACATTTTTTCTCTTCGCAATCGCAATCTCATCCGCTCTCTTTTCTTCGCAGAAATACAAGGTTGCAATTTCATCATATGGTGGTTTTAATTGTCTGCATTCTTCTAGCAGCCGACTCTTTACTTCCTTTTCTAAGTATTCTGATTCTGGTGTTTCACATCTTGTCGTTTCCAGCTCTGTTCCTACTTCTTCTGTTGGAATTGCCCTTCTGCCAGCCTGTTTCTGATAATCAATACATTTGTTTGTGGCAATGCGGCAAATCCATGCTTTTTCATTTCCTCCTTGAAATGAATCCGGGTGTTGAAAGGCAGATAAAAAAGTTTCTTGGGTTAAATCCTCTGCAATAAAATAATCTTTCGTAAGCTTGTAGCATATTGAAAAGACTAAGTTCTGGTACTTATTAATCAGCTCTTCCATATACTTTTCCGAATTTATTTTATCCACCTCCCACTTTCCTTTTTGAATGCATTCATATACTATAACGAGATACCTTTACATTTGTCTTCAACTTTTTTTGATTTTCTTATAAATTTTTTGCTTATATTCAACCGAGAAATTCCTCTAGTTTGCTTACACACCTTTCCAAGATACTATCATATTCTTTTTTGCGCCTTTTTACTACTTTCAGATTCTGAAACAATATGCTGTTTAGTCGACTAAGTAATTGCCCTGTGGCATAGAGCGTTGCACTCCCAAATTCTTCGAAAATATCTGCAAGCCATTCTGCTTGCTTATAATATATCATGTTGCTACACTGCGCTTCGACTAATAATGAGGTATTTTGCCCTATTTGATTAACTAATTCCTGAAACATCTCCCAAGTATCCTCTTCACTTTGGAAATTGTCGCAGCAGCACGAGTTAATTTTATGAAATAAGAAATCCATCTTTTCCTGTTCGCTTGAAATCTGTTCCATTAAGTCATATTTTCCGTTTTGTAAATAGTTTCCATGAATCTTTTCTATTTTCTCAAAATTCATTTTCTCCCCTCCTATCAACTGTTTAAAAACATAACAATATTTACAAAAATCTCTTAATCAAAAAAAAGCACTAAAATGAAGGCATTCGTTCCTTCGAATTTTAGTGCTTTCCTTTGCTTTTAATATCGGAATATAAAACCCAAATCCTTAGATTAACTTACTGAATTCAGACATTGGCATTGGCTTATAAAAGTAATATCCTTGCGCAAAGTCACAATTTTCATCGGTTATATAATTCACTTGTTCAGAAGTCTCAATTCCTTCGCAAACAATTGAAAAATCTAAGCTTTTTGTCAAATTAACAATGGCTGAAATAATAGTTCTGTTTCTTTCATCAAGCGGCGTATTCATAAAAAATTTTCCATCAATCTTAATAATGTCAAGAGGTAAATTTGACATTATATTTAAAGTCGAATAGCCTGTACCAAAGTCATCCATTGAGATTAAGAATCCCATATCACGTATTTTGGATATCATAGAAATCATACGATCTACTTTGTCAAAAAATACACTCTCTGTTATCTCAACTTCAATTAAATTATGTGGTATTCCATAAGAATCAACTAAGGATTCAAAGAACTTCGGAAACTCATCATCAAGTAAATGTAACCTAGATACATTGATAGAAATTACCGGAACATCCTTCCCTTCATCCAGCCATGTTCGAATCTGTCTAAACAGTACATTGTAAACCTCATGGTCAATTTCA
>DBKX01000013.1 GCA_002297865.1 Lachnoclostridium sp. UBA739 | reverse complement strand
CATTCTCTATTTTCTTAGAATTCTTATATTCTTCTGCGAAACTCTCACATAAACAATTGTACTCAATCGGATCACCTAGCTCTGTACCAGTACCATGCGCTTCAACGTAAGTTACTGTACTTGGATGTATTCCTGCATCTTCATATGCCTCCTTAAGCACTTGCCTTTGTGCTATTGGATTCGGAGCTGTAATGGAATTTGCTTTTCCACCATGGTTATCACTCGTGCCTAATATAACACCATAAATGTGATCATGGTCTTCTATTGCCTGATTAAGAGGCTTCAAATACACAACGCCAACTCCTTCTCCTCTAACATATCCATCCGCCTTATCAGAGAATGTTTTACAATGTCCATCCACACTTAACATGTTACTTCTGCTAAATCCAATATGTAAATCAGGGGTTAACATTATATTACATCCACCAACTAATGCTCCTTCACATTCCCCACTTCGAATTGCTCGAACTGCTCGATGCAATGCAATCAGTGAGCTGGAACAAGCTGTATCTACTGGTTCGCTTGGTCCATGCAAATCAAGGAAGTAACTGATTCTGTTTGCCTCCATAGCAGATGCATTTCCTACAACAGAATAACCATCTTTTATATTCACGCTATTTCCAATAATTGTTCCGTACTCACTTGCTCCAGTACCAATAAATACACCTGTCTTTGTTCCTGCTAAACTAGATGGCGCGTAACCAGCATCTTCAATAGCCTTCCATGCATGCTGCAGGATCAACCGCTGTTTTGGATCCATTAGTTCTGCCTGTTTTGGAGAAATTCCAAAGAACAGTGGATCAAACTGATCAACTCCTTCTATAAAACCGCCCCAAATGACATTTGTTTTACCTGGTTCTCTTTGTGGATTCCCATAGTATTCTCTCCAATCCCATCTTTCCTTTGGGACTTTCTGAATTGATTCTTTTCCATCCTTTAAATTATCCCAATACTGGTCAATATCTTTTGCTCCTGGAAACTGAGCGCTGACTCCAACAATNNCAATAGCAATTTTCTGCTTTTCTTCTTTTCGCTCAGTCTCCTGCTTTTCTACATTGTCAGCCACTTCACACTCGATGTAAACTTCCGATACGTCTTTTTGTTCCTCGTCGAATGCTGCCTCTTCATAACTTTGTTCGAAGAACTCAATCTCGTTCCGTTCTGGTTCAATATATTCCTCATTACTTTCACTGGAATTATCTTCTAATTCACCATATTCCTTCTCGATATATTCTCCCAGTTTTTCAATGTTATTAAATTCATAGAAAACAGTTGGTAACAGACTGATATGATACGCTTCGTTTATTGCATTGGAAAATTCAGTATAGGTTACAGAGTCAAATCCATATTCCCCAAACTCCGTAATCACATCAACGTCTTCTACACTTACTTCAATTATGCCCGATACAATTTTTTTCATATCTTCCATTAAACGTTCTCTACTTACATATTTCTTGTCTTTTCCACCGACACTTGCTTTGCTGGTGTCCGCCTTACTCTCTACTCTTTGTTTAATAACTTGCTTTTCAAAAAGTGTTTCTTTCATCTTATTTTTATCCCCCTGCAAAATAATGACTTGCCCCTCCATCGTATTCATGCAGGTGTATAATGCCTTCAGCCCTGTTTCTGCATTCAATGGACTCATTCCTGTATACTGGTAGACTTTTTCTAGTTTCTCTGCGGGTACCCTCATGCCACCATCTTTCCAGTAAGGCCAATTAATAGAAAGCGTTTTTCCATAACATTCACCTCGTCTTACAGCCTCATTTCTCATAACTGCCATGCTATCCATATAAGCATTAGCCCCAGCATATGCGACTTGACCGACATTTCCAAATGCTGCTGCATAAGAGGAACAGCATACAAAGAAGCTCAACTTCATGTCTTTCGATGCTTCATGTAGATTCTGGAATCCTTTTACTTTAACATCTAGGACCTCTTTGCAGCTTCCTAAATCTGTTTTTAGAATCAAGCTGTCTTTTATGATTCCTGCGCAATGAATAATTCCTTCTACCTCATCATATTCATTTCTTACGCTTTCTAATACCTGTTTGACCGCCTTGGCATTCGTAATATCAGCACGATAATACACAACACAAGCTCCATTCTGATTTAAATCCGCGATTTCATTGTACGTTGCCTCTTTCAGTTCTGACCTTCCCAAAAGAATAATCGTAACATTCTTCGCTTTTGAAACGATATCTTTGGCAAACAGCAGCCCAAGTTTTCCAGCACCACCTGTTATCAAGTATACCTTTTTATCCTTCCAAGGTGCATACACCTTTGGTTCTTCCGCTACTTCTGTCAGCCTTTTCATCTGGCTTTTCGTATTGCCTAACACAATTTCTTTTTGTAACATTTTCCTGTTTACATATAAGATATGATTTTGCATGAAATTATCCGCTAGACATACAGTCTCCCATAAAACATTTGGATGTTCACATTTTGCAGTCTTAAGAATACTTCCTAAGCCTTGACAATATGGTTCATCTTTATCGTAGAATAGTTTGATAAATACATTCTGATTTGCATATTTCATCAGAATTTTCTTTAACGCATTAATCAGCTGACATGCATAAGATTCATATTTTTCATCTGGATTCCTATTATCTTCTGCTTCCAGTATATAATGCTCTAACTTATCCACATCTGTCTGACAACCAGTTTTTTCGTATGCACTTCGAGTTAGGATTACGACCTTCTCTACATTTAATTCGTCTGCTTCCGATGCATTTTCTATTGTTTCCATTCCTGCAGTCATAATAAGAAGCTCTTCTTTTACCTGTTCTTTACTATGGTCTGCTTTCTTAAGAGAGCGCATACTATAACCATATATACTAATTAAGCTTTTTCCCTGTTCATCACACAGTTCAATGTCGTACTGAATACGTCCCTTATCTTCTCTACACTGAACATAAGACCACATCTTTTGTGTTACTTCTTTTCGAATCACACATTTCTCAATTACATATGGTAACTGTGCCATATCACCATGACGGATACTATTTAGTCCCGCCACAGCTTGAAGTGCAGAATCCAATAGTCCAGGATGTACGAGATACCCTTCCTCATTTGACATAAAATGAATTTCTGCTAACGCTTCATTTTGATTGAAATATAATTTTTCAATTCCTCTAAATGTTTCACCATAATGGAAACCTGCTTTCTGGAACGCATTGTAACACTCACTTTTTGTCAATTCCTTTTGTCTGCATCTTTCTCTTATTCTTACTAAATCTACAGTCTTTTCCTGATTTTTAAGAAGCTTTAGAGTACCCTGATTTAGTAACATCTTTTCATCCTTTTCAATACGATATGCTGTCACTCGCTCTTCACTTCTGTGTAGGCTGATTACTACTTCTGTTTTTCCGTCCACAACTAGTGGATTTACCATTACGACTTTTTCCAGACATATCATGTTTGTCTGATTGTACTTGGAACCAAGCGCACGTTTGAACGCTTCCATTGCCATTACCATGTATGCAGTTCCAGGGAATATCCGTTTTCCATTCATGACATGATCCGAAAGCATCTTCTCCTCTCCTGTAAAACAAGAACGGTACTTATAACTTGAAAAATCAGAACAGTTTTCTTGTAGCAGACCCCTGCACTTAGAATTCACTGTAAACTCTTGCAAAGCCACTGTAACAGCTTTCTGGCGACTCTTTATGGAATATCTCTGATTCTTAAATGCATAGGAAGGAATATGTTCTTTATGACTTATTCCAAATAGCTGCTTCCAATCGATTTCATTTCCATTAATCCACCATTTTGCAATCTGAGAGTACAGTCCTTTCTTGTACCAGCTTGATATAATGAATTGAAAATCTTCATCGCCGCTTAAGAATTCCAAGTTGTTCTTTTCGTTCTTAACATTATGATACCAGCAGTTAGGTACTTCTTTTGCACTGCTCTGTACAAACTTTCGTAAATTGCATGAGAGTTCTTCTATACTGCTTACGAAGAAAATTACTCGAGCAGTTCTGTCTTCTCTTCCATTTTGAAGGGTATATGCAACTTCATTTAGCTTAACCGTTTTTCCGCAATAATCAATCCAATCTGCAAGTTTTTCACAGTATTTCTTTAAGCTCTCATCACAATTTGCTGAAATAGGGACGAATTGTGATTTTTGTACTGTAACTGCTTCTGTTGATTTCGAATATTCTTCTACCACAATATGTACATTTGTTCCACTATGTCCAAATGAATTAATCGCTGCCATTCTTGGTTTGGCACCAGATATCCATTTCTCATTCTCAGTATTAATCTCAAACACAGACTGTTCTAACTCAATTAGTGAATTTGTTGTCTCAAACCCATACATTCCTGGATACTCTTTATGTTGCAAACAAAGCAAAACTTTAATCAAACCAATGACACCGGATGCTGCTCCTGTATGTCCTATGTTTGTCTTTACACTGCCAAGTACACATTTTCTCTCATCAGCCTTAGACTTTTTGTAAATTCTGTCTAACGCATTGAACTCAACAGGGTCACCTAGTTTTGTTCCTGTACCATGTGTTTCAATATAAGAAATATCATTCGGATCGATATTGGCTTGTTCATATACCTCACGAATTAATTTTTCTTGTGACAGACCATTTGGTGCTGTTATTCCATTGCTTGCACCATCTTGATTCATACCTGATGCAACAATTACACCATAAATAGGATCTCCGTCTCTCTTCGCATCCTCCAGACGTTTTAGAACCACTACTCCTACTCCTTCAGACATAACGGTTCCATCCGCACTTTCATCAAAAGTATGGCATTTACCTGATTTAGAAAGCATTCCAATCGCACTTAGTGCAATTAACGACTGTTGATTCAAATCTGCGTAGATTCCTCCTGCCAAAGCCATATCCACAGCTCCACTCTTTAAGCTTTCACAAGCAAGATGAATTGCTGCTGCTGAGGATGAACATCCCGTATTTACAGTTAAGGCCGGTCCATTGAGATTTAGAAGATAGGACAACCTTGAGGACACAATGGCATCGGATGATCCAACGAAAGAATCTCCCACTGTCTTGACTGGCTCTGCTCCAATATACACTCCTGTTTTGCTTCCAGACAGCGTTTTAGGATTATATCCTGCATCTTCTATTGCCTTCCATCCTTCCTGCAAAATAAGTCGTTGATGTATGCTCATATCTGCTGCATCTCTAGGAGATATGTTGAAAAATAGTGGCTCAAAGTATTCCTTCTCTGATAAAATTCCTCCCCACTTACAGTATGTTTTTCCAGTCTGCTGCTCGCTATCATAATAGTTTTCTATATCTAAATACTCCTTCGGCAGTTCGTGCACACAGTTTTTACCAAGCAGTAAGTTATTCCACAACTCCTCAACAGTTGATGCATCTGGGAACTGACCTGACATTCCAATTACTGCTATTTTGCAGTCTGCTTCCATACGATTACTGCCCACATATTCTTCTTTCTCGCTACTTCTATCTTCTTGTAACACTTCTTCCACATAAACGATATCCTCTACAGGCACACTATCTTCTTTGACATCCTGTGTCGCACCATAAATCTGCTCTACTTGCTCTGGATAGCACTCTAAAACATAATCAGCCAGAAGTTGCGCAGACGTATAGTCAAATAAGATTGCATTATTTAACTCAATGTGGAATGTATCATTTAACTTTCCGATAAAGGAAGAGCCTAGAATCGAATCTAAACCATAATCTGAGAATGCTTCATTACTCTTTATCTCATCTTCTTCCAGGTTAAGAACCTCTCCTAGTATTGCTTTTACATCCTTTTCTAATGCACCTTTAAATGATGTCTTTTTACTATCTTGTTTCTTCATATCATTTCTATATGTAACTGCTTCTACCTTTTTAGCAGCAACCTTCTTCACTTTTTCTGTTTCTGTCTTAAGAGGCAAGTTCTCTGTTACGATTCCATCGTGTTCCGCAAGAATTACCTGTTGTTTGATTTTGGCAGAGTGTTCTAGTGGAAGCACAACTTTTGAGAATCCAGAAGCATTCAGCACTTCTTTCCATTTTGCATTACTTAAAAGTGGACTTCCTAGTATTCTGCACTCAGGATCATCAAATTTCCACCATCCATCTAATAAACCAAAGGTCAAAGTTTCTACCAAATTCTTATCCGTAATCTCGTTAACAAGCAGAATGCTTTTTACACTCATTGCATTATGAATGTTCTGTAAAGTCTGACGCATATTTCTAGTAGAGTGTAATACATTTGTTGCAAGGATAATATCAAACTTTTCTGTTCCCTGATAAGCCTCCTCTGCATTCCATATTTTAAATGTCATAAAATCACGATATTCAGAGAACTTATCTTTTGCGAATACTAAAAATGAGTTTGATATATCAGTATAGTAGTATTCTACATTATCTCTATATGGCGCTAACTTCTTAAGCACAATACAGCTTGTACCACCCGTTCCTGCACCGACTTCTAATATTCTAATTTTTCCTGTCTTCTTACGTGTCTTAATTACTTCCATACAACGTATCACGTAATCAGCTAAAACTTCGTTATAAAAATCTTCAATGGAGTTTTGACTGTAAATGCTTTCTACCAGTTCCATCGTACCATTTGGGAAAATAACATCTGTCGCAGCAACCTTACCTTCTAAAATATCAGAAAGATTATTTAAGCATTCATTTAAAAGTCTTATTGATACTTTGTAATCCTCTTTCGCAGAATATTTTTCTGCTACCTTATTCCACTGGTCTTCTATTTGACTATCAGAAACGATTCCACCTTGTTCCAATTCGATGTGTTCTTCTAATATGCGTTTACACTCATCCATCCATAGAACATATTTTTCGGATAACTTTCCAGCTAATGCATTCTTTACCCTTACTCCCAGAACTCTTACGATTGCATCTTCTAAATCCTTTGGTAATTCAAGTCTGTCTCCATACTCCTGGGTAAAGGAACTCGTATCATATTCCTGATTTACATGAGCTAGAATGGACACGGCATCGGTATCTTTCTCCAAATACCGTTCACTTCCTTTCATGTGTTCTAAATCCATGCACACAATTTGAGAAGCTGACTGCTGTTTCATTACTGCTGCTGCGTAACTAAACATTTCAAAGCCTTGTTCATCTTCAATACAATTATCCAGATTCTTACCAAATGCTTCACTGACAGAACTCTTCCAGAATCCCCAATTAATACAACCTACTGGAAACTTTGCTTTCTTTTGCAAATAACGTACCAGTGTATCTGTAAATGTAATACCAGATGCATAAGCACATAGATTGCCTGCTGGTGAAAAATCAAAGGACTGTCCCGATGAAAAATAACATAAAAAGTCCAAATCATCCTGTTCCAAAACATTATAAAAATTCATGCTTCCATTTGTTTTTACCTCTAAAATCCGTTCGAACTGCTCAATCGTGGTCGTTGCAATCTCATTATGTATATCAAATACTACTCCTGAAAAGATTGCTCCACGAATCTTTCCATAGGTATTCCTTATCTGTGAAATAGCTGTTTTCACCTGATCATAATCCGTAACATCGGCCTGTACATAAGCTGGCTCATTTCCGCAGAAAGCGCAAGAACGCTGTTTTTCTTTTACTTCTTTTGCATCTTTGTCTTTTCTTCCTAACCATACAATCTTTGCATTATGATTTCTTATCATAAAGCGGGTTATAATTGAACCAACTGTGCCAGTACCTCCTAATATGACATAAACTCCATCCGATGAGAAAGTCTCCTTTGCTGGCAAAGCTATTTTCCTAAAGTTTTGTCTATAGGTTTCTAGGTCACGTACTATAACAACTTCTCCGCTTGCTGAAGGTTTTGCTCCTATAACAGTCTGGGCTAGTTTATCTTTATTCACACACTGATTTACCTCATCCACAGACAGATCCAGACTTCTTACTTTTAACCCAACGCTGCTTTGCGCTAGAGAATAGGTAACTCCTGTAATGCCACCATTCATTAAGTGTACTGGTGTTTCCTTATATCCGTAATTATTGAACGTGAGAATATAGCAATTTAGTTTCTTCTTTGCCCTTGCATATTTCTTAACCGCTTTTGCAAACTGAAGAAAATATATGGTGTCCTGATTGATGTTCTCCACTTTTCCCACACCCATCTCGGATAGGTAAAAAATAGTGTCAAACTCTTCCTTTTCCATAAAACCAAAATCACATGGAACATCCTCATGTACAATCATTCTTTGTGTGAATGCCCCAGCTTTTTGATAGTAATCATCTAATATGTTTAACATTGGGATTGCAGAAGCACGATAGACAAAGAATACTCTCTTTGACGTACCAGCTTCTAAGTTATCTTGTGCAGTTGTTTTCCACACTGGCTCATATAACATAACGGATTCTTTTTGTGCTTCTCTCTTTTTATACCAATGTTTTTTCTTTTCAAATACATAAGTAGGTAAGCTGATTTTTACTGGCTTCTTTTCTGAGTAGAATAAATTCCAGTCTACCAGACACCCCTTTTCCCATAGTTTTACAACTTCGTCATAATTCTTTTGTTGAATGTATTGAATCAGCTGATATTCTCTATCTAATCTATCTTCTGATGTTAGTTCCATTACTTCTTTGAAACAAGACTCATCACTACTTTGGCTTGATAGGCGTTCTTTTAATGCTTCCTTCAATTCTTCGATAGAGGAAATGACAAATCCAGTCCTTACATGCATCTCTTCTCTGCCCACCTGTAATGTATAAGCAATTCTAGGCAAGTCACTCTCCTGATATTTATGTGCTTCTAACGCACTAAGAAGCTGATTACAAGCTTCATAAAGACTCTTCTTTGTTCTCGCAGATAGAACAATCATATAAGGTTTATTATAATTCTCAAGAATTTGTTCTGCTGCCTCATCATATTCTTCTAAGATAATATGTGCATTAGAACCGCCTGCACCAAAAGCGGAAATTCCAGCTCTTCTAGGATATGTTTGTGTTACACCATCTATCTCAATTTCTGGCTTCTCCCAATCTTGCAAGTCTTGCTGAACAACAAAGGGAGAATGTTCAAAATCAATTTTCTTATTCAATACCTCTGCATGTAATGATGGCACTAGCTTTTTATATTTCATCTGAAGAAGAACCTTGGTAATTGCAGCGACACCGGCTGCACCCTCACAATGACCAATGTTTGACTTAACAGATCCAATTGAACAATACTTAACATCGCCTGAATACTTTTTGTACACCTTCTCAAGACCTGCAATTTCAATTGGATCTCCTAGTATAGTGCCTGTTCCATGTGCCTCTAAATAACTAATTGTTCTCGGATTCATGTTCGCTTGTTTTAAAGCACTTTCAATTACCTCTGCCTGCATATTAGGATTTGGAACTGTATAGCCATTTGTCCTTCCACCATGGTTAATTGCCGAACCTTTAATTACACCATATATATGATCTCCATCTTCAATTGCCCTTGATAATGGCTTAATTAATACTGCTCCAACTCCTTCACCTGGAACATATCCATCTCCACTGTTTCCAAAACTTTCACATCTTCCCTTACTAGAAGCAAAATTACCCTGAGCAAGTGTTATGTACTTATTTGGGTGAATAGAAATATTCACCCCTCCTGCAACTGCTACATCACACTCCCCGCTTTTAATGCTTTGACATGCCAAATGAATTGTAGTAAGAGAGGAAGAACACATAGTGTTAATTGCTATGCTTGGTCCGTTTAAGTTAAATACATAAGAAATTCTATTGGCAATCGATGCAGCATTTCCTCCAAGAGCAATTTCATTGTGCTTTTGTTGTTCTTCCACACCGTAGAATTGATACTCTTCATACATTACACCAACATAAACACCTACTTTTGCCTTGTCATCTTTCTTAAGTGTTTTTTTAGTATAACCCGCATCTTCAAATAAGTGATAAACACATTGTAAAAAAATCCGTTCCTGAGGGTCCATTTTATCAGCTTCAACAGGAGAAATGTGAAACAGCAAAGAATCAAATTCATCGACTTCATTTAGAAAGCCACCCCATTTTGAATCAATAGCTCCCTCATTCTTATTCTCTGAATAATATTTCTTATAGTCCCATCTGTCTTTTGGAATTTCGCGAATACAATCTTTTCCATTCCTAAGATTCTCCCACAATGCGTCCAAATCATCACTATCTGGATAAGACCCGGCAATTCCGATAATTGCGATATCTTCTTCGTTTGTTTTAGCTTCTTTGGCTTTATCATCTTTTAATACTGGTTTTGGAACTGCTTTCTCTACACTTCTTTGATTGTCCTTTTTACAAGGTTCTTTTTTCTCCACAAAACGTTTTTGTAAAACATCATTGTAATTATTTATGAAATAATAAGTGAGTTCCTTCACATTGCTACATTCATAAAATAAGGTTTGGGACAGACCTTTAAATGTTTTTTCTAACTCTTCGGTCATATCCATGATCATGATAGAGTTAATTCCATACTCATCAAAAGCAGCCTCTTCCTCTATACGCTCAACTGGCACCTTTATAATTGGAGATAATACTGACTTTAATAACATTAAAGTTTTATGATATAGGCTATTCTCTTCTTCAGTATTTACAAGAAGCTGCTGAATCGCATTTTTTGCATTGATGCCATCTAAATCACCGCTCTTTAACTTATCATATAATGCCTTATACTGGTTCTTCACTGAGTCCCCCCCTTTGACTTATTTCTCTCAAGATACGTTCAAACATTTCTTCCGAAATGGAACCATCTCGTACATCTTTAATCAATCTATCTAATTCTGTACTTTCCTCTACTGTACTGTTCTTTTCTTCCAGTACACGTTCTGTCTCTGAATACCTATTCGTAATCTGTTCGAGAACGGATTCGCGTCCTTGAAGATACAGAACTCTCTCTGTTTTTTGACACAAGGTATCTTTTAGGCATTGGATTCCATCTTTATCCGACAATGGACTAATTCCTGTTCGTTCCTCAAATCGAATCTGTTCCTGACCGCTCATTAACATGCCTCCGCTTTTCCACAGTGGCCAGTTAATAGAAATGGTAATTCCACTTCTTTTACCCTCTCTCACAAGCGTATTACGATATTGTGCAAATGCATCTAAATAGCCATTTGCCATCGCATAGTCCGCCTGTCCTGCATTTCCAAGAACCCCTGCAATACTGGAGTAAATTACAAAGAAATCTAATCCAGTATTTTTTGTTGCTTCCTCTAGATTTTGAACGCCAGCTACTTTCGCTTGTAGTACTTTTCTGCACTGTTCTAATTCCTTCTTCACAATAACAGAATCTTCGATTACACCTGCTACATAAAAAACACCATTTACAGCTCCTTCTCGTTTTTCAATCTCAGAAACTACTTGACCAATCAGCACTCTATCCGTCACATCTGCCTGCAAATACTGTACTGTGAAACCTGGCTTTTCATAGCATCGGAATTCTGTTTTCTGGTAATAAGAGCGACCAAGCACTATCACTTTTCCTCTATGTAGTGTTTGCGATAATTCTTTAATCAGAACTCTTCCTAACCCACCTGCGCCACCAGCGATAATGTACACTCCGTTCTCTTTCCAGTAAGATAGGTCTTTGTCACATTTCCTGGCTTTCTGACCTTTTAAGCATTCTACCAGTCGTTTTCCTTCCTGATATTCCACTTTTTGTACATCTGCTATTCCGTAATTTTCCTTTAGGATTTCCCCTAATTGCTTTACAGAGCACGTATCTTCTACTGAAATTACCTGTCCACCTAACTTAGGAATTTCTAGTTTTGCACTTCGCAATGCAGGAATCCAGCCTGCATACACTAGTTTTTTCTTGTTAGCTGGAAGAATGACTTGAATGTAAATCTGATCATTTTTTCTCTCTTTGACGAGTTTCTTAAGCAGGTCAAAACATCTTGTCAGATATGAAACCTCATCCTCGCTCTCGTTATACTGCATATCATATATGATGGTATCCGATAAATTCTCTTTTACTGCCTCTACGAAATCCTTTTCAAAATCACACATAATAACTGCTTTTTGCTCAAAATGTGTCTTTTCTTCGTCTTTTTCACTTCTTGACTGCTTTATAAAATGATATTCCATTAAGATCTGATTACTGCTGCAAACTGTAGTAATCTCTTTCATAATAACCTTATTCAATGAAATACACAGATTTCCATTATAATCAAATATAAATACATCATAACTTTCATCTTTTGCTGCTCTGTTTTTGCGAATATACGCCCACATGGAGGTTTCTGCTTCTTTTATAAAGCTGATTTCTTCGATACCATATGGCACTTTTGTTTCTGGATTGTCTTTGTCCATGTTAAGAATGAAAATTCCTTGGAGAGAAGCATCAATCAAATTAGGATGAGCCATGCAATCCAATGGGGATTCCTCTATCACTTTTGGAAGCTCAAGCTTTAATAGCGTTTTCGACTCCGATACATAAGCACAACTTACTACTCGATTTTCAATACCGTACTCCATATCAAGTTGTTCAAACTTATCATAGCAAATGTCTCCAGGTATACTTTCTTCTCTTAACAGCTCTTCCTTTATCTGCGAAAAATCAAGTAATTCTTCTTCCTGCATCTTTAATACATTTCCTTTGCAGTGCAGTACTTTCCGCTCTTCCTCTTCCAATGTATATACTTCAAAACGTATACTTTGATCTTCATTTACGAAAAATTCTGTAATTACTTTTGTTTTACTTTCAATTTCCAAAGCTCGAATCCAAACGATATCACCAAGACACCACTTCTTTGCTTCGGAAGGGACAAATTCTTCTACTGCTTGACGTACAAGTTCTAGATATACTGCACCAGGTACAATCTTCTTACCTTTCACTATATGACCAGACAGGAAGCTTTCCTCGCCAGTAAACCAGCTTTCAAATCGATACTCTTTATAGTTACAACAATTCTTATGTACCAATCGTTTCAAAACAGGATTTTCTGTTTCTTTTTCTATGAGCGATTCCTGTATCCAATATCGCTCTGTTTCAAATGGATAAGTTGGAAGGCTTACTCTATGAGGCTTCTGGTCAAGGAATAGACGATTCCATTCGATCGGATATCCATTTACCCATGCTTTCGCTAACTCAGCTAAATCTTCTGATGCTACGATGCTTTCAAGCCATTCTTCTGCTTCCTCATCCACATCCAACTGAGTAACTTTCTCATCTGTTATGAAAATCCCTTTTACCACATTTCTTTCTGACACTAATTTAAGTTTTTCTCTTACCTCATCTAAAGTTGCTGCTACAAAAGCAACGCGATATGGCATCTCTACTCTTCCTTCTAGCAACGTATATGCAATATCCAAAAGTGAATCGTCTGCATAATCAAATAGTTTTGTGTTCAATTGTGCTGCCTTCTTACAAAGCTGTTCTTTAGATTTTGCTGACAGTGCTATCACAACCTGTTTTGGAACATTCATGTTTCTTTCTTCCTCTGATATATATTCCTCCACGACAATATGTGCATTGGTTCCGCCTGCACCAAAGGAAGATATTCCTGCCCTTCTTTTTTGTACATGTCCAGTAATTTTACTTATATTAGTCCAGTCTTCTAACTCATGTTGCACGTAAAATGGTGTTTCCTTAATATCTATTTTTTCATTTAATCGTTCCGAATGTAGAGAAGGCACTAGTTTACGATGCGTAAGTTGTAGTAATACTTTTGTCAAAGCAGCGATTCCAGCAGCACTTTCACTATGTCCAATATTGGTCTTTACGGAACCAATTGAACAGAACTGCAATTTATTCGTATATTCCCTAAATACTTTACTGATTGCTTCTATCTCAATCGGATCACCTAAAGCAGTACCCGTACCATGTGCTTCTATATAACTAAGCGTCTCAGGATTAATATTGGCTTTCTGGTATGCATTTCTAATTACTTCTGCCTGATACTTTGGATTTGGTATCGTATAGCCATTTGTCTTTCCGCCTGAGTTCAGTTCTGAAGCTTTTATAACTCCGTATATATGATCTCCATTGTCGATGGCATTCTTCAATGGTTTTATTAATACAGCACCTACTCCTTCACCATCTACTATACCATCTGCATGTTCTCCAAATGCCCTGCATGCATTTCCTGGAGAAAGCATACGCATATTACATAGTCGTATAAAGTGTTTTGGTGAAACAACCAAGTTCACTCCTCCAACAATTGCAGATTCACAATCTTTTCTCTGGATACTCTGAACTGCCAAACATAAGGCTGTCATAGAAGAAGAACATGCTGAATCCACAGCAAAACTTGGACCATGGAAATCAAACAGATAGGACACTCTGTTCGCAATCGACCATAAACTAATTCCGCCTGAATAGTACCCGTTCATAGCCCCCACATAAACTCCCACTTTTCCTTGTTCACTAAGTTTCTGTGGTGTATAACCCGCATCTTCTAGACATTCGTACACAATCTGCAAAAACAAACGCTCTTGTGGGTCCATTTTTTCTGCCTCTGCTGGAACAATTCCAAAGAAGTATGGGTCAAACTTATCTATACCATCAATAAAACCGCCCCATTTTGTATAGATAGAATTCTCTCTTCCCTTTTTCTCATTGTAATACTTCTTCCAGTCCCATCGCTCTTTTGGAATTTCGGTAATACAGTCTACTCCATTCCTTAAGTTATCCCAAAATTCATTCAAATTGTCTGCCTTCGGATACTTTCCTGAAAGCCCCACAATTGCAATATCCTCTACTTCTTCTCTTTCTTCCAAAGATTTGATTTTAGTTTCTTTCTTCGCTGGTATCGTTTCAACTTGTACTTGTTTTTCACTATCTTGCTCCTCTGTCTCTTCTGAGAACAGCGCAATCAAAGCATCCTCTTCTTCCTTTAGCAGTCTGCCTACTACTTCATTAA
>DBKX01000099.1 GCA_002297865.1 Lachnoclostridium sp. UBA739 | reverse complement strand
CTTCCTGTACTTCCAATAAATGCTGTGGTTTCACCCGGTTTTGCAGTAAATGAAATATTTCTAAGAGTGTAACCATCAGCTTCTGGATACTTGAACGATGCATTTTTAAATTCAACAATGCCTTTCTTTGTTATCATCGCCTGTTTCGGTTCTGCTGGATCCACAATAATTGGCTCTGTCTGCAACACTTCATCGATACGATTTGCTGCAACCCCTGCTCTTGGCAGGAATATGGATATCATGGTAATCATTAAGAAGGACATAACAATATGCATTGCATATGTGATGAACGCAATCATATCACCAACCTGAAGCGTTCCATTGTCTACACCTTTTGAACCAAACCAGATAATGGAAACACTTGTTAAGTTAATTAAAACCATCATTGTTGGCATCATGATTGTCATCACACGTGTTGTAAATAACATAGTTTTTGTTAAGTCTTTGTTCGATTTATCAAAGCGCTGCTCTTCATATCTTTCTGTACTGAATGCACGGATAACAGGCATACCTGTTAAAATTTCTCTCGCTACCAGGTTAAGCTTATCTATCAGTGTCTGCATAATTCTGAATTTTGGCATTACCACAACAAACAATGCCACTACAATCACACTAATTGCCACAACTGCAATTCCAATAATCCAAGACATAGATGCACTGGTCTGCAGCACTTTAATGATACCTCCGACTCCAAGAACCGGTGCATACAGCACCATCCTTAATAGCAATATTACTACCATCTGAATCTGCTGGATATCATTGGTACTTCTTGTGATTAAAGAAGCCGTTGAGAATTTATCAAACTCAGCATTTGTAAAAGATACTACCTTCTTAAATACACGTCCTCTCAGATCACGGCTTATTTTTGCTCCTGCCTTACATGACAGGTAGGAAACTAAAATCGTAACAAACATAGCAAGGAAAGAAAGTCCTAACATCTTTGCTCCCGCTATCAAAATGTATCTGTTCTGATAAGCTTCCATATCAATACCAATTGCTTTATACTCTGAGGATACAAACGCAGATGCCATCTTAGATAAAATTGATTCATCTAGCGAACCAATTTGTTTCTTTACTTCTTCCAGTGCTGCAATTCTGCCCTCCTCTGGTGCTTGTGCAAGTGCCGCAATATCCTTTCCTTCTTTTTGTAACGCCATCACGGTTATTGCAGCATTGATAAATGCTGATTCAACCTGCTCTGTTTCCTTCTTATCTCCATTCCACTCATACAAGCTTTCTGATAATACAAGTGGATACTTTTTCTTATAGGATTTCTGTCTGGCTTCCGATAAATTCTGATAGTCAATCTTTTTATAATTATCTTGAATCGTTTTCAAGTCATCTCCAAAGACAAAAGCCTCTATGGTTTTAAGCTGTGTTTCCCGAATACAATCTGGAACAACTGATTCAATACCGCCTGAGCTAATCCCTACATTGACTATGTTTGATGTATACTGAGGTAATGCTAATTCACATATCGCCTGAATAATCAATAATACGAATATAACCAATACAGCTTTCTTCTGCTGCATTATAAAATCAAGGATTTTCTTCATACCCGTCTTTTCCTTTCTTCAATTCTCTTATTTCTTCTTCCATAGCTTCTCTCATCCGTTGACAAAGACGCATAAACTCCATCATGTCCGCTTCTCCCATCCTTTTAAGTACATTGGTAAGAAACTGTTCTGCTTCCTTTTTATTTGTAAGAAGTACTTCATTTCCTTTTTCTGTAATCTCTATATAAGTTACCCTCTTATCCTGTTTGCTCTCACAACGTTTTACTAATTCTTTTTGTTCTAGCGATCTAATTTTCTTTGATACATCCGGTTTAGATGTTTCTAACTGTTCGCTAATCTCACTTACTTTTACACCTTCATCCATTCCTTTTTTCTTTTTTGACATTCCTAAATGCTGTATGGCTATCAATGTCATAAATTCAGCCTGAGCAAGTGAATGAGACTTTGCCTTGCTTGTTGTTCTCTTAAAAGCATGAATCAGTTTTATAAACTCATCGTATTGTTTCTCCATAGTCCCTCCTTTCCAATCAATTCATGACCCATGATTTGTTAACAAAGTCAACTTTTAACCTGGTTAACTATTAACCTAGTGAGCTACATTTTATACCTTTTCAAAAAAAAGTCAATAAAATTTTCATAAACTTTTTGTAACCTCTATAAATTATCTAAATTTTTCATGGATAATGATCCATGTTGAAATTGACACCATGGCAATTTAATGGTAACATCTTTATGCACCAAAATCCTAGCACTACATATTATAGTAGTACTTTACGGATTCATGCACAGAACCAGCCCAGGTTTTAAAGACACTCTCATTCTATAAAGTAAAGTGTCTGACAGAAATGTCTTTACCTTATTTTCAAGTATAGGGTAATAAAATTAGCGCCAGAACCTTTTGGGTCCTAGTAAGGTTGACGAGGAGGAAAGTGATCGAAAGTTCGGCGGATGCTTTCCCGCGTAACCGGACGTGTAATATGCTGTAAAAGCTTCGGGTAACCGGAAAACAAATACAGCATAACCGGTAAATCAATTGAATATAAAGGAGATCATTTTTATGTGTGGAATTATTGGATTTACTGGTACTTTAGATGCCAAAAATGTGTTAACAGAAGGGTTAAAGGAATTGGAATATCGTGGCTACGATAGTGCAGGAATTTCATTCTTCACTGATAATGGAGTTCATACTATCAAAGCAGTTGGAAAAGTATCCAATCTCTGTGAAAAGGTAAAAGCAGAATCAGACGAAACAACTACTTGTGGAATCGGTCATACCCGCTGGGCGACCCACGGTGGCGTATCTGATATTAACTGCCATCCTCATAAAGCCGGAAAAGTTACCTTAATTCACAATGGAATTATCGAAAACTATAAAGAATTACAAGAAGAACTTGCAAAACAGGGACAGTATCCTGTATCCCAGACAGATACTGAGATTGCTGCAATGGTAATTAATAGCTGCTACAACGGAAATCCTATCCAAGCAATCAAAGATGCAATCAAAAAATTAGAAGGTGCTTATGCATTTTGTATCATGTTCGACGATCATAAAGATGTAATCTATGCAATCCGTAACGGAAGCCCACTTGTTGCTGCTTCTTGTGAAGAAGGTTCTGTTATCGCATCTGACATGGTTGCATTAATCAAATATTCAAAAGATTATTTTGTATTGCCAGAACACCACATTGCAAGATTGACAAAGAATGAAATCGTTGTAACAGATATGGAACATCGTGCTGTGATGCCAAAGATGCTTCACGTGAACTGGGATGTTGCTGCTGCCAGAAAAGGCGGATATGATTATTTCATGTTAAAAGAAATTCATGAACAGCCAGATTCTCTACGCAACACAATCACTCCTCGTGTTATTAACGGATTACCTGATTTTACGGCGGATAACATTCCAGACAGTATGTTTGACGGTATCCAAAAAATTGTAATCACAGCTTGTGGTACTGCTATGCACGCTGGACTTATCGGTAAAACTATGATTGAAAAATTAACAAGAGTTCCTGTTAATGTTGAAATTGCATCTGAGTTCCGTTATGCGAACCCAATCATTGACGAACACACTTTAGTTATCACCATTTCCCAGTCTGGTGAAACAGCTGATACACTCGCAGCTCTTCGTCTTGCCCGCGAAAATGGTTCCAAAACATTATCTATCGTTAATGTAAAAGGTTCTTCTATCGCTAGAGAAAGCGACTATGTATTATATACACACGCTGGTCCCGAAATCGCAGTTGCCAGTACAAAAGCCTATACAGTACAGCTTTCTGCACTTTACCTGTTTGCATTCCGTTTTGCATTGGTTTCTGGTAAATTAAGCGAAGAAGATGCTCGTGCTTATATTGAAAAATTAGAACACACAATTTCTATTGTAGAAGAAGTATTAGGATTTGACACAGAGATTGAAACCATCTGTAAACGTCTTAAAACAGCAGAGGATTTATTCTTCATCGGTCGTGGACTTGATTATGGTTTATCTTGTGAAGGTTCTATTAAATTAAAAGAAATCAGTTACATTCACTCTGAAGCTTATGCTGCTGGTGAGTTAAAGCATGGTACAATTTCCTTGATTACAGATAACATTCCTGTTATCGCACTTGCTACTCAGGAAAAAGTATTACCTAAAATGATTTCTAATATTCGTGAAGTTCGTTCTAGAGGTGCTATGGTAATCTTAATTACCAACGCTAAAGTTCAGGTGGATGCTTCTTTATGTGACCACTTGATTCAGTTACCTGCTATTGCGGATGAATTTGCTCCATTTGCTGCTGCTGTTGTATTACAGTATATTGCGTATTATACAGCTGTTTCTAGAGGGTTGAATGTAGATCAGCCACGTAATTTAGCAAAATCCGTAACTGTAGAGTAAGGTGAGCCAAAATAACCTCCATATTGCGCTTAGTTGAACTTTTGCGGAAGGTCTTATATGACGTAAGGCTGTGAAGCAAAAGTTCAAATACCGCATATGGAGGTTATTTTGGTTCTTGTACATATTGTGGGCCGTATGGTTTAGTATGGGTCAATTGCTTCGATAAGAAATGTCCCATCTCTTGTTGGCTTACATTAATTTTAGCTTTCCTTATCATACAAAAAACCAGCTCACATCGGAGCTGGTTTTACGGCTCTATAATAAATGTTG
>DBKX01000324.1 GCA_002297865.1 Lachnoclostridium sp. UBA739 | reverse complement strand
TCTTTGCTTTAGCTTTAAATACGCTGGGGCTTCATTTCCTTGAGCATAAATTAGTACAAAAACAAATATCTTTGCTTTATGAAGAAGCCCAAGTAATATCCTCCCAATACTTATCAAAGTATTATGACCAAACTGCATCTCCCAATGATATACGCACCCAGTTAAGCGCTGTAGATACCTTTCTAGGCGTTCGTATCATGGCAGTCAAGAAAAATGGGGATGTATTTGCTGATACAAGAGAAAGCGATTTTACTAAATATGCAAATTTGAATATAGTAGCTCCTGGCTTATTGGAACAGTATTATATCAAAAATACAACACTAAATGGTTTTCTTCAGACTCCATCTCTTGCAGTCTGCTATGTGATTAATTCTGATAAGAATATTCAAGGTTACGTTGTCCTTCTAGAACCTTGGACTAATATCACTGCCGCAGCGTACAAATATATTGATGTCATCAACGTATGTCTTATCATATTAGCTATTATATTGCTTTGCACCTTTATCTATCTATACTATGTTCTAATCCACCCCGTCAGGGCCTTGAATAAGTGTGCTCATGAATATGCCAACGGGAACTTTAACTATGAAATTCATATGAAACGAAAAGATGAATTTAAAGACCTTGCAACTTCTGTCACTTATATTGGTACTGAACTCGGAAGCCTTGAAAATTATCAAAAAAAATTCATTGCTAATGTATCCCATGACTTCCGTTCACCTCTTACATCTATAAAGGGATATGCTGAAGCCATGAAAGACGGAACAATACCATATGAAATGCAGAATAAATATTTAGATATCATACTTTTTGAGTCAGAGAGACTTACTAAATTGACTTCAAATTTATTAACTTTAAATAATATTAAACATAATGGTACTATTCTTCATATCACTTCCTTCGATATGAACCAGATTATTAAAAATACTGCTGCTACATTTGAGGGTATATGTACCAAAAAGCGCATTCGCTTTGAGCTCATATTTGAATCTAAGCAAGCGATTGTATGTGGGGATGTAGATAAGATTCAACAAGTAATTTATAATCTAATCGATAATGCGATAAAATTTAGTCAAAGCAACTCTGTAATTCAAATTGGAACAGAAGAGAAAAATGATAAGCTTTTTATTTCTGTAAAGGACCATGGAATTGGTATTCCGGCAAACTCTCTACATAAAATCTGGGAGCGTTTTTATAAGACAGATTCCTCTCGTGGAAAAGATAAAAAAGGTACTGGACTTGGACTATCTATTGTCAAAGAAATCATTAACGCCCACGATGAAAACATAACTGTTGCAAGCACCGTGGACGTTGGAACTGAGTTTATATTTACCTTACCTATGTCTGAGGGGGAATTAACCTTACCAATGTAAGCGGTGTAGTTCCCCTTCCAGATTCATATGTGAAAAGTTATTTTGTCGTAATGCCTCGTATAACACGATTGCAACAGAGTTTCCTAAATTCAGGGAACGAATATCTCCGATCATAGGAATACGAATAGATGTTTCAGGATGCTCTACTAATATTTCTTCTGGTATCCCTGCACTTTCCTTACCAAACATAATATAACAGTCAGGTTCATAAGAAACCTCTGTATAAGTATGTTTTGCCTTTGTTGTTGCCATATAAATCTTAGCATTCGGGTTCTTTTGTAAAAAATCTTCATAGGAATCATATACTGTTACATCTAACTTATCCCAATAATCTAATCCTGCACGCTTCACTTCTTTTGCGCTAATTCGAAATCCCATTGGCTCAATCAGGTGCAAACGAGCACCTGCAGCAACGCAAGTTCTACCGATATTTCCTGTATTTGCAGGAATTTCCGGCTCATGTAATACGATGTTTAACATTTTTAATCATTTCCTTTCACAGCGACGTGTATCTCAATTTTCTTATTGTCTTCATATATCATTGGTACACAGATAGAATGGGAATACATAGAAGAAAACATAATGTCTCCTCTTATTAATGTTGGCGGTGTGATATCAATTAATGTACCTTGTGTAGAAAATACAGTAGCTGCATTCCCCATAATCATATTCCCCAACTCACAAATTGCGCTTTGTGATATCTCGTCCATCTCAGTTATTGGCATCATGCACATTCTAGATGCGATATCACATGCAATATCGTTCTCAAATGCAATCATAGCTTGCCCCTGCATCTCGCCTGTCACACAAATATTGATTGCAATTGTATCATTCTTCCCCTTAGTTCCTTCTAGACTTGGTTTCCCTACCTTTGCATCAATTTGACATGCCTGTTTTAAAATTGTAGTCGCAGCAATTAAAAAGGGATTCACTTGATTTGCATTTATACCTGCCATCCAATTCTCCTTTTCTTATTTGTAATTATTATAATGTGTTAATAAAGTGTTCTAAACGCTCTAATGCTATCTTCAACTCTTCAATTGAATATGCATAAGATATTCTCAAAAAACCTTCTCCACAATCGCCGAAAGCAGTACCAGGAACTACCGCCAGCTTTTCTTCCTTCAGTAATCTATTAGCAAATTCATCTGATGTCATACCAAACTTCTTGATACTTGGAAATACATAAAATGCGCCAAATGGTTCAAAACAATCAAATCCCATATCCCTTAAAGCTTTTAATAAATAGCGTCTTCGCTCGTTATACGAATCTCTCATCATTTCAACGTCGGAATCACCATTCTTTAACGCTTCAATTGCTGCGTACTGACTTGTTGTAGGTGCACACATAATTGCAAATTGATGTACTTTTATCATTTGTTTTAATATCACTTTTGGACCTGCTGCATAACCTAATCTCCAGCCTGTCATTGCATAGGATTTTGAAAATCCATTAATTAAAATTGTTCTGTCCTTCATCCCCGGAAATGAGGCTATCGAAACATGTTCACTGCCATATGTCAATTCAGAATATATCTCATCGGATATGACATAAAGATCCTTTTCAATAATGATATCTACAATATCTTTTAAGTCTTCATATGTCATAATAGAACCTGTTGGATTATTTGGAAAAGGCAAGATTAAAACCTTGGTCTTATCTGTAATATTATCTAACAGTTGCTCTCTTGTCAACTTAAATTCATCTTTTTCCTGAAGCTCAATAATAACTGGTACTCCATCGGCTAACGTTACACACGGAACGTACGATACATAAGAAGGCTGGGGCACTAACACCTCATCACCTGGATCTAACATGGCACGCAAAGCAACATCAATTGCCTCACTGCCACCTACTGTAACCATAATCTCTGTTTTAGGGTCATATTCAGCATGAAACCTTCTATGTAAATAACGACATATCTCTTCACGTAACTGTACTAACCCTGCAT
>DBKX01000230.1 GCA_002297865.1 Lachnoclostridium sp. UBA739 | reverse complement strand
CATGTAAGTAAGGGGAAGTTTCATTTTCATTCAACCCCGCTGAAAAGTACTATTAATAATTTACAATATTGGGATGATATGGTATATTGTTAGTATCACATTGTAGAAAGTAGGAATAGTATGAAAAAAATGTTTAACACAGAACTGAAAAAAATATCAAGCTATAAGATGATTGCGATCTTTTTTATCTGCATCATAATTTCTGGTATTATAATCGGTTCTATTTTGTTCGGTCTTGGGACTGATGGGAAAATTGAATCTGTATTAAGCAGAGCGAATATCAGCATACCAGAAAACTCTGATAAGTGGTATGGTTGGCCAACTGTTGCGTTACTATTTTCAAATATTTTCAATAAGGCTTGCTACATAATTGTAGAAGCAATTTTGATTGATGATATTTTTATAAAAGAGTTTCGTAATAAAACTATTTTGCAGTTATTCTCATATCCAGTCAAGAAGGAAAAGATACTTTGGACTAAAATTGAAATTATCTTAGGAATAACTTTTGTACTAAGCGTATTATCACAGTTGGTAATGGTGATTATCATTAAGGTAGTTGCATCTCAAATGGGAGACGTTTTTGATATATCAGTATTGGATGTAGTTAAATTGCTCGTACCATTGATTGGAGTGACTTTCTTGGGAATTATTCCTATTACTTTGGGAAGCATCAAGAATTCAACAGCGAGTACAATAATTGGAGCACTTGTAATTGTAGTGCTTGTTTGTAACGCCTTTCCAGGAACAGCATTAAGTAAAATAATGGATAGCATTCCAGTCCTTATAGGAATGGTTGTAGCAGGGGGAGCAATTTGCTTGTATACAGTGCAGGCAGCTAGTAAAAGAAAAATTTAATGGTGGGAATCAGACAGCAAGTAAAGCAAAAATTTTTATGTTGATAAGCAGGTAGGGAAGTAGACGGAGGAGAGAGTTATGGAGAAGTACGGTTCGTTGACTAAGGGACAGGAAAATTTATTAAATGTTGAAAGGGTTTATAAGGATACTGGAATAAACAATATAGTCTATAGCTTAGAAATCACTAATGAAGTAGATGATGAGCATATAATAAGCGCAATTAAAAAGCTAGTTGAAAATATTAATTTATTTCAGATTTGGATAAATGACGAGAAAAAACAGTACATAAGTAGTAACAAAGAAGCCAATATAAAAATTGAGAATTTTATGAGCATTTCAGATTATAGCAAGT
Source organism: Lachnoclostridium sp. UBA739 (assembly GCA_002297865.1). The sequence goes on along the minus strand of DBKX01000230.1, from coordinate 2,096 downwards.
GGCTAGAAGTATGGAAAACTCAATCCATTTTTTCTTATGATGCGAGCCTTTATGAATTTGTAATAGTACACAGTGAAGACAATAATGTGTATATTCTTCTAAAGATGCATCATATTTTATGTGATTTAGAGACTTTGTACAGTATTCTTGAACTACTTATGAATAGCATTAATCAAAAAGCTATAAATATAAGTAAATATTCTACATTTATCACAGACATGAAAAAACGTCATTTGATTCAATCCCATGTTAACAAAAAGTTTTGGGAGAAACGCTTTGTTTCATATTGTGGCTGTAATTTGTTAAGTGTTAAACCAAAGGAAATTGATACTAACATTATTACATTTGGATTTGATAAACTATCCTATGAAAATGTTAAACAGTTTCTTAAAAAGCATGAAGTTAGTTTTTATCAGTTATATATATCAGCTTTACTTTATGTAAAAAAATTATATACACAAACTAATTCAGTTGCAGTTGCAATTGGAACTGGAAGAGGAAAAAGCGAAGGTGAGACAAAGCTTGGTCCATATACTAAAATTTTACCACTAATTACTTTAATCAATGAAGAACAGGATGTTTCAGAATATGTATTNNGATGTATCTTTTATAAAAGAATCAATGGTTCTAGTAAATAAGGAATCAGAGACAAGTATTAGTGAATTATTGAATAAATTTGAGATATCGGAATTCAATTCGCTAATGGATATTAGTTGCATAGAATATACTAAACACAAATATGATGATACAATTAAGAATATATGCATAAATGAGAGAACCAATGTCCTTACAATAGGTGTGCGTTCTGAAAATATTTTTACTGCAAATGTAGTATATGAATATCAAAAGAATAATATGAAATTGCAAGAAGTCATAAACTTGCATGAATTGATAGTTCATTTAATGAATCAATTTGTACTAAAAGATGAACAACAGTTAAAGACTGTTTCATTGATACCTGATTCGCATAAAGAAAAAATAGATAAATTATATATTGAAGCAGATATAAGTTTTAATAATATAATAGAAATGTTTAGACATCGTGTAGCGGAGGAACCTGAACATGTGGCTGTTAAGGATTGGGAACGTCAATTAACTTATCAGGAACTTGATGAGGTATCCAATAAATTTGCTAATATTTTATATAAGTATGGAGTTAGAAAAGGTCAAATTGTTGCAAGCAGTATGAGTGGTTGTGATGCTGTAGCAACAATATTAGGTATCATGAAGATAGGGGCAGTATATTTACCAATTGATAAGAATTATCCTATCGAGAGAATTAATTACATATTAGAAGATTCTTTAGCAAAATTATATGTTACAAAGGAAAAAATAAAGAAAAGATTAATTCGTGATAATATTAAGTTTGATGAAGATTTAATAGTAGCAATTGATAATGTAAAAGCTAATGTAAAGAATCAAGAAAGCAAAGTTAGAATAGGAGCAAAGGATGCTGCTTACGTAATTTATACGTCAGGTTCTACGGGAAATCCAAAGGGAGTCGTTATTGGTCATAGAAGTGTAGTAAATATGGCAGATGCATTCAGAAAGAGTTTTGACATTACCAATGATGACGTTATTCAACAGTTTGCAAGTCATTCATTTGATGCATCTATTTTAGAGATTTTTGGTGCGATTTTGAATGGTGCTACAGCTCTGCTTTTAGATGATAATACAAAGAAAAATCCTTACAAATTACAAGATTTGTGGGATAAGGAGAATGTAACATACGCAATTATTCCTCCGGTATATATGAGTGCATTGAATCATAAGCGAAGTACAACACTAAGGACTTTGATGACTGCTGGCGAGGAAGCGTCTTGGAATTTTATAAAAGACTGGAAAAATAAAACAAATTATGTAAATGGATATGGTCCAAGTGAAGGAACCGTATGGTCTACAACATGGTTTTATGATGATGATACCGATACAAACAGCAAGGTACCTATTGGAAAACCAATACAAAATATAAGATGTGCTGTTGTTCAGGGAGGAAGAAGTTGTGGTTTTGGAATCCCAGGGGAATTAGTTATATTTGGAGAGTGTTTAGCCATTGGATACTTGAATAACAGTGCATTAACAAATGCTAAGTTCTG
>DBKX01000295.1:3212-5185 GCA_002297865.1 Lachnoclostridium sp. UBA739 | reverse complement strand
TATCTTTCCCTTCTAATTATTATGGGAAAATTATACATAATTGAAATCAGAATTTCATTAATAAAAATTTGGTAAATATGGAAATTTTTGGATGCTATTACTCAAAAATAGTGTCTATTTTTATGTTAAAAAACAATTTATAAATTTTAATAAATAACATTTTTAAGGAGGAATTTTATGCAAACACTTAATATAGGTGCAAGTAAATATAAAAATCCTAAAACTGGTCAATTTGAATCTCTTCCTTGTTTAAAAGGTGACAAGGGCGATAAAGGCGATCAGGGTGTACAGGGTGAGTCATCCTATCAAATTGCTAAAAGACTTGGAACTTTTACAGGGACAGAAGAAGAATATAATAACTGGCTTAATAATACAAGAGATGAAGCAATAGCAAAAGTACATGAAGAAGGAACTAAAGTAAAAGATTCAATTCCAGACGACTACTCTTCTCTTTCAAAACAAGTAGATTCAAATACAGAAAAATTAGAAACCACCGTTTCTATTCAGACTCTTTATGATATTCTTCATAAAACACCACATTTATCAACACTTGAAAATTATTATAATCTACAGCGTACAGGTAAAGTATACCAGACAAAAATTTGGAAATTTGCTACTAATCCAACATCAGCAGGTGAAAAGCTCTTAGATAATGCAGGACTTGAATTTACACCATCAACAGATACCACAGAGGGCAAGGACGATTATCTTAATGGTGAACATCCATTATTTGAGTGGGTACATTGTAATTATAAAAGATACGATGATGGAACTGCTTACCCTATCGCAACGGAATATGACGATGATTATAAAACTTCTGGTTCAGTAGATGTAGGTGCAATGCAGATGAGCTTCTACTGGAATTGGGATGCTTCAAATCCAGAGTATGACCTTGTAACTATTTCTGATATGCCAAATGAGAAATACGGATTGAAACCTTGGACGGAATCTAAACGTGCTGATGGTACAGTTCTTCCATATTGTATTGGTTCAGCTTATGTATCTGGTATTGCATCTGATGGTCTGCTTCGTTCACAACCAGGATTAAGACCTGAAAGAAATCAATGTCATAATAATATGATTACTAATTATCAGAAAAAAGGCAAGGGATATTGGGGTGCAGGTGCAGAAAGAAATACATTCCAGATTCTTTTCAATATTATTAAAGGAGCTACAAAGAATAGTCAATCTTTATATCAAGGATGTACAAATTACAACTTCCAGTATTCCGCTTCTATTCAATCTGATGNNTTTATTTTCCAGTAACAAATGAACAGGCGAATAATATTCTTGTTGGAAGTTATGTATCTGTGGGATATGGTCAGCTTAACAATACTAAGAATGGCGTAAATCTTGATCGTGGTATTGGTAATATTCATAAATACGCAGATGATGTAAAGGTGCTTAAAATTGAAACTCTCGATAATAACAACAAGGCTGTGTATCTTGATGTTAGTACAGGATTTAATACTACTCCTATTAAACTGTCTGATACAGTGAACGCTCTAATTACACTTACTTCAATGCATTGGTGGTCTGGAAGTACGGATGCAGTTATTGGAAGACATGATGGAAGTTACGTTTCTAATACTGATGGTAAACATCCATATCGTGTACAGGGGCGCGAATATGCTGTAGGTGGATATTTAGTTGCTTCTGATACAGTTATGGACTTCCAGAGTGATTATAGTAAGAAAGTATATATTGCACCTAAAGGTCTTGCACATAGTTCAGCAGATGCGACAATTAGAAGTACTTATACAAATATTGGTACAATTCCTGCTAATAAAGACGGAAAAGGTTCTGATTGGTGGATTGGCGATATTACAGTAGATATTAATACTGGTGGTTGGTTCCCGTCTGCACAAGGATCTTCTAATTCTCAAGGTTGGGCTGATATTGTTTGGGCTGGAGGAACAGCTACATCTGGTACGAGAGAATATCTGATGGGCGGTGATTTGGGCGATGGCTTT
>DBKX01000295.1:0-3172 GCA_002297865.1 Lachnoclostridium sp. UBA739 | reverse complement strand
CTGGCTCGGCGGGGCGGATTGGGTTTGCGTCGGCTGCGATTAAAAATAGGTTTTCCAAGGGGTGAATTTTTGAACGAACTTGCGAAGCAAGTGAAGAGAAAAAAAGAGGGGACTTCTCCCCTCTTAATGCTCACCTTTAATGAAAATAGAAAGGATTGATAATTATAAAAGAAATATGGAATTCTGAAAAAGTAAACATATTTAACAATTCTGTAGATGAAATGATAAACAAATTACAAGTGAATCAAGCTATTGCATTTACAGATGGATCATATTCACAAAATAAAAATAAAGGAGGATATGGCATAGTTCTATTTATTCAAAATAATAAAGAAATTTACGATAAAGTATTTCGTTGGAGTACTCAATCTCATAAACAAATAATTAAGCTACATAACGTCGGCACAGAATGTGAAGCAGTCAAATTTGTTGTTAAAAAAGCTATTGAAAAGAATATTCAAAAAATCACAATATTTTATGATTACGAAGGAATTTATAAATGGCTTGCACGAGAATGGAAAGCAAATAACGAATATACTAAAAATTATATAACTACTATGACACAATACTCACAACAAATAAAAATAGGATTTGTCAAAGTAAAGTCTCATGTTGGAATAATTTATAATGAATTAGCTGATGAAATTGCAACTAATGCGTTATTAAAACCATAAAATATACAACGGTCTTACACTACGGGCGGTAATTTGAACAATGGCTCTAACAGTGGCTCTGCTAATGTCAATTGCAGGAACAGGCTCGACAGGACGAATTGGAATTACGTCGGCTGGTATTATATTTAGTAGTATAAATCTTTAGTAGTGTATTTCGTATTTGTAAAGAATATTTAATCGAAAGATTAACGTAACCTGATGGTTAAAATGATTTTCATAAACCAACCTCGCTTATATAGGAGGGACTATATTTTAATATAGTTGGGCTTAGTACCTAATTGAGAAAAGCCTTTTAAATATAATCGTGCAACGATATATAATTTTACAAAAGATGAAAATTCATTTCGACTAATTTACTAATGATAAAAATCCTAATAAGGGAGGTAATTAAAAATTAAGAAATATTGTAAAGATATTGATATAACTAATCGTTTATTAATATCTAACGCAACATATGAATGTTTAGCTGATAAATACAAACGTAATGATACACTTGAATTGCTATCTGATATTTCTGGATTAAGAAAACATCAAGTATATAATATTGGTTATCGTTACGGGATAAAAGCAATTAAACCATTTATAGAAATTCTAATAGATGTGATTCGTTCAGAACTTCTCAATAAATCTATCTCGTTTCCACCAATTTGGTACAAAGACAAGGTAGATCCATCATCTCATAAAGTACGTCATATTGGAATCCAAAATGTAAAACAGCAAATATATGATTATATTGCAATAGAGGGATTGAAACCATTCTTTTGTAGAATTGGAGTACATCAATATGCTTCTATTAAAGATAGAGGATGTGTGAAAGGCTCAAGAATGATACAGAGATGGATGAGAAATAAATCGTTAAAATATTTTGCTAAATTGGATATTAAGAAATGTTATCCATCAATTCCTCAAGATAAATTAATTGAATTTCTTGATAAACATATTAAAAATGATATGTTGATGTGGCTTATTGAAGAATTGATTAGCACATTCGAAACAGGTTTGTCTATTGGCTCTTTTCTCTCGCAGTATCTATGCAATCTTTACTTATCCCAAATTTATCATTTCATAGGACATTTACATAAGGAACGAAAACATAAGAATGGTACTCGTACTTCTATTCGCCTCGTGTACCATAGGTTATTTTATATGGATGATATTTTTATGACTGGTACATCTGCGAAAGACATTCATAAAGCAGTTAAAGAAGTTATTAAATATTGTAAATCTCTTGGATTGAAAGTAAAAGAATCATGGTTTGTACAAAAGATGGCATTTGCTGACAGGAAGTCCGATAAGACATTTATAGATATGATGGGATTCAGAATTTTGAGAACTCACATTACAATTCGTAGATATGTATTCAAAAGAATCCGTAGATTAGCAATACGATTATGGAGACGAATAAAAACACATCAGAAAGTATTGGAATCTCATGCAAGAAAAATAATCTCCTATTGGGGATTATTGAAAAATAGTAACTCAGTAAAAGTAATTCAAAAATATCACATAAAAGATATTATGAAAATATGTAAAAAGGTGGTGCGACAATATGACAAAATCAAGATTTATGGAAAAACAACAACCTGTTACGGTTATTGAAAAAGATAAGGTGTATGTATTCATATGTCTTAATGAAACAGAAGTTACAGAAGAAAATATGAATGGGGATGAGTCCTCTGAGTCTGTGACAATGTATGAATACGATTATAACGAAATCATTGAAGATATTGGTGTTCTGGACATTGATGATGTTAAGGAAAATCCAGAGAACTATCTTGAATATGAAAAGGCAGTTGAAAAGACTGATAAAGAACGTATTGCTGAATTAGAAGCAATGAATTTAGAAATGTCTACTACATTAGACAGTTTATTAACTGATATTATTCCATCTTTAATGGAATCTGAATAAGGAGGCTTTTATGGTTGATTTTATCAAAAGAATGATTGTTGATGCTTCAAAAGAAAGTATAGAAAATGGTCAAGAAAAATATAGAAAATATTTCGTTTATACAAAAATTTATAAAAGGTACAAATCCAAAGTTGATGATGAACTTATTAAAGAAGGTCACGAAGATTTAATTGTAACTGAATAAAAATCTTTCAGATGAAAGAGGAATTTCATCAGTAAATAAGTAGCAATATGCACAAAAATTTACGATTTTAGCAACGTAAAATAACATTTTTAGAATGTTCTTTTGTGCATATTGCACAAATAGTTTTCTCCGCTGCGGAGAGTTTAAAAATGAGCAGAATAAATTAAGTTGTGAGAGACTTGAACTGTATCAAGGCTCTCCATTTTTTATGTAAAAATGAGGTGATTTAATGGCAAAATATACACAATCACAAATGGATATTTTAATTAAAATTATTGCCACTGTAGAAACTGGTGGTCAAGTGTACGGACAAGCTAGATACGATGATTATACACCTGCTTATGCTAATTGTTCAAACGAAATATCTTGTACTATTGGTGCATTTCAAGAGTAGGGAAGTTTAGC
>DBKX01000273.1:194-5974 GCA_002297865.1 Lachnoclostridium sp. UBA739 | reverse complement strand
CAACCGTTATATCACTCTCATCTTCCTCATAAAAATACTCTCTTGGGAAACCTAATAAATTCACTATGCGAAATAAATTTTCAACCTTAGGTTCAGTCTTATTATGTTCAAACTGAGACACAGATTGCGTCGTTACGCCTATTTCCTTTGCAACCTCTCCTATTGTCATTCCTCTAAACTGTCTCGCTGCTCTTAAACGTTCTCCATTAAATGAAGATTTTGCATAACGCATAGTTACACCCTCCATACTTGTTCTCATCGCAATAATTCAATGCTTTTTTCTTATGTGTTCTTTCAGTTGTCTACTAACATCATTTTTTCACAAATAACTACTTGTCATTTCCATTCCCACCAACTTTTTCTTGTGTCTTTTGCTCTTTCAGAGTAAGATTTATTGGATGCTCCTTAAATTCAAGATTAATCTCAGCATTTTCTTGAGCTACTGGTTCAATAACACTTGTTTCGTATTCGTAATGGACGTTAATAAACTCATTCCATGATTCACTATACATTGTATCCAAATTGAAAGTAGGAATTATACATTGAATGTCTTGTACCTTTCCCTTTTGCTGATCTACAACAACAATTGCATATCTTTCAATTTCACCGATAATCTTAGAAGTCATTTCTTCTAATAACTTCTTTAGTTCATTATCAGTATCTTCATCCAACGGTAATTCCTTAAAAAAGCTCATCTGCTCATATACTGGCTGATACGTTTCCTTTAAATTATCATTCAGTTTACTTAAGATATTTACATAATGAGATAACTTATTTTCAGGTTTCTTGTTCTGTAAATTTGTAAAATTCTTATACCTCATAAATGTATATAGATATTTTGAATTTTCATCGTAAATATATAACGCATGCCATAAGCCACGTTTGATTGTATTTACTTGATAGCCCACTTGCATAAAGTTCTTATCCAATTCTGTAAATATAAAATCCCATAACAAATGACCTCTTGCGTTATGAGTTCTTGTCGGATGTTCCTTTTGCATTTCATTATAAAGATACTCCGCATCCTCAAATGAACGAATAATTTTTCTAATGTCTTTCTCTCCAATTGGAATTTTCTTTCTGTAATATTCCATTCATTTCTCCTTTCATATAACTTTAGTATTACAAAAATGTCCAATTTCATAAACTTAATCTTTTTACATTGTATTATTGAATACAATTAAATCCCTAAATGAAATTAGTTTTTCCATTAATGTATTACATTCTCATATTACTACTTTTAGAAAAAAAATCAAGTATATTTTTTAATTTTAACAAAAATTAAATTTTTATTACCTTTTTCAATGACATTTAAAGCTAAAAGGGACAATATTCATTTTCAGAAATATTGTCCCATCTAATCCATTTCCATCTATTACCTAATAATCTTCATATTTTTGTACTTTTTCTTATAATCATATGAAAATTTATGTTTCTTTTGTTGATTACATCTTAACACATATGTACTATTCTTGGTATCAATTAAAAAATGCATTTTTCCTATTGGCTTTAGCTCACAGTATGGGCATTTAGCATATTTTAATTCATATATCTTACCATCAAAATTCTGATAGACCCCCTTCGGAGATAGATAACGGCTATTACTATCAAAGACACTATTTTCTGGAGTCTCACCTTCCGAGGAAAAAAATGTTGAAATCGCCAAAAGGATTGTATCTAAAATTAAGCCTAGAATTTTTCCAATTAAACCAAGTGGAGATTTCAAATACCTAATTATTCCTTTTTTCTTCAACGCCAATATAATTATGCTTCCCTCTAATGCTGTTATTACTAATCCAATTGTAATTGCTGATGTAATTAATAACAGACTAATAATAATTATTTTATACATTTGTTGTAATTCATAGTTATTCAGTACCCAAAAACTTGCCAATGCAAGTATTGCTGATATAACCGCCAATAACAATTCTTTACATCTTCCAAATAGTAACTTCCTTATTGACGTTTCTTTCATATTGATTTCTGGTTCTATTAACTCATCACTTCGCGCATCAGAGTTACTACTGATAACAAAAGTATTACCATGAACATTAGCTCTTATGGAAATACTATTATCTATAATACTTCCATTATTATTCTGTTTAATATTAATGTCTCTCAATCTAACCTCCTTTATAAACTATAAACATTTGTTCTATTTCAAAATAGCATATGCTAAATACATTGTCAATTACAAATTCCTCTATTTCATTCACAAACTTTACATATTATTATTCACTTAATTCATCTCACTATATAACCCCTATTAGAACTAATTACCTACTCATTCCAAGCCTCAATCAACCCCAGCACCTCCATATTGGTAACCCCATCATTCTCTCCCTTTTCCTCACACAACGCATCTCCATTTCCGTTTCCTACACCCCAAGCTCCTGCAAATCCCCCGGCATAAAATGCTCCTAGTGCCTTAAACACTGCCTCCTGCGTTATTTCAAATATTCTTTTCAGCAGTTCTTCCCTCTCCCTCTGCTCCTTATCATCTTCAACAATCAGCTCTCCACCACCTTTAAAATACGCATCTAACGCCTGAATCACAAACTTATTCCTTGATCCATACACATCACTATCCATTTTACAAAGATATTGGTACACGCGCAGATGCTGTTCATTTTCTAGGTTAAATCTTAAAGAAGAATTCACAATATTTTCTTTCGCCATGCCTATAATCCTGCCTTTCCACGCATACTCATTTTAGTCAGATATTCATAACCTTTTGCATTCGCACGTATATCTTCAATGTAATGGATATTTGGTCCCTCCATCTTGCCAAAATGCTTCATCACGCTTGCTCCACCACCAACAAATATAATCTGAGAAACATTACTGTTAAACCCAAGCTCTTTTAGCGTATTATAGATCCTCTCTGTAAACTCCCTCAGCTTACGTGTAATAATATCCACAACAGCCCCATAACATTGTGGATAAATCATAACTTTTTGGATTCGGATGTTAAAATGTTCCCCTTCAAATTTAAAATGCACTTCATTCTGTCTTGAAAGATAATCGACAAACTCTCTTTTCTCTGCTCCAAATCTAGTGAGGGGAAGTCCAACACCCATAATAACTTTTGCCCTATTTCTACCTCTCAACTTTAGTTCTTTTGCCAATGCAGCCAACGTCAGTATATAGTAACTTTCATCCACAACTTTGGTATCTTTGACTTCCATTCGTCTTGTCCCTACTTTGTAATAAGCATTCTGATACTCAACTAGATTGTCCTGTAATGCAGGCTCTGTAGCCATTTCCTTAACTCCTGACACAAATATCTGATTAGCTGTCTTAATATTGCTTCATCCGTGGTCAATTCCAATAACTTCGATTCTTTCTTCTGTCATACTTTTTTACTCCTTTGTCATTTCCTAGCTTTTTTATACTGCATATTCATCTTTCGTAGTTAATCCATTTTGCATATCGTAATTCACTTCAGCTCTGTAATAGCTACTAATTGTTGTTGATGCATTGTACAACATGGCCAGTAAGTAGCCTTTGATATTACGAATCTTGTTTGTGGTCTTACCAAGACAATCAATTATATATTCAATATGCATAGCATTAATTTTTAGCAATCTTCCTTTTACAAGCTGATAAGGTATATCTTTTGAGCCAATACGAACGGTATCGCACTGAACACAGATCGCCTCTAACATTAATTCCAGTATTTCTTCCAGATAATAACGTTCACCGATACTTAATTTATCCATTAGATAATCAAATTCCATATTGTCATCGGGTGATGATTCTGTTACATTTGAAACAAAATTCTTCACATAAATCAATTTTGGCTTTCCTGATCCCTGTCTTTTCTTCTCAATCAGTCCGATACTTGATTTTGTGTCTAATTCTTTCATAAGGTAACTTGCCTTACGTTCACTGCAAGAAAACACTTCCATTACATTTTCAAGGGTAAAGATAATATAGACTCAGTTCTCCTTGTCGATCCACTGATTCTTAACGGATAGACTCATTCTATCGAACATATAGCCATACAGAATTTTTGCATTGCTTGATAGCTGTTTGAATTTTTCATCTGTGAACAAAATCTTAGGTAATCTGATAAATGTAAACTATTCTGCCTCTTGTCCATAATAATAATCGAATTTCATGTTTTGTGTTCTCCTAACTAGCTTTCATTATTTGTGACAACAAATAGGGATCAAGTAGTAACACTTTTTGTAGTTTCACATAGAACTAAAAGTTTACTAATTGATCCTTGATTTCAAATCTACATAGGAATAACTGACTTTCTTCATAAAAATATTTTTAATATAACAAAGGGAAGCCAATCACTTCGCTTCCCTAGTAAAAATATCCAAAGATATTTATATTTGAATTGCTAAAACATTATTCTTCCAATCATTCACCTTTTTTGTCTCAGGATGATACTTTTTATATACTTCCAAGTAATCTTTCTGAATCACAAAAGGCCCAAGTTTTATCGGTGTTCTGCTTACCCCCTCTTGTTGTTGAGTGCAGCCTGAGCAGCAGCTAATCTAGCGATTGGCACATGGAATGGAGAACAAGATAATCAAACTTCGCCATCCCCTGTTTTACAGTCTTCCTAATTGGTACACCACATATACTCCAATCCCCAGCAACATATCACTAATGTAACCTATCAATCCTTGCTTGTTCTTTCTATCACACCAAATTGTAACAGCTAGTATTCCAGTAAACATAAACAAACCAATTATTCCAAAAGGCCTTAGCAACTGATTTTCCTGATATGAATAAAATCCTTCAAAGCCATCATTCCCCGTTATCATAACCCAGCAAACTAGTACAATTGGAGTGCCTACAATCCCTGTCACTCCACCATATAAAATGATTAAAATCTGTTTTATTCTCTCCATTGTTCTTCCTCTTTAGTTATATTTATTATATTTTGCAAAATATGCTCTGTATCATCAATAATTTACCCTCTCAATAGGAATAAATTTCATTGTCTTCAACATGAATTTCATTTAATGTATCCCTAAATCAATTAACATAAGCTTTCTAATTTCCTTCATATCTTTTTCCCTTCGCAAATTAAATTCTTTTACTTCTTTTTCTGACTGCGGATTTGCCATTGAACAAATCTCAATTGCTAACTCTCGGATTTTCTGTGGATATAATAATTCCATGTCTACTTTAACTATTGCATTTAATCTCAATATCTCATTATTCAATTCTGGCTCACTGTGACCGTTATATATACACTGACTATTCTGTGCAACTAATTTTTGTTGCAATAATATAAAGTTAAAGTACGCTTTTTTCTTGTCCTCAATTACTCTTTCTTCTCTTTGATTTTTAATCTGTAACTTTAATGCTTCTAAGTTATGTCTATGTGTTATATAGGATATAATAACCGATGGAATGGTCCCCACCAAAATACCCACTAAGCACACTATAATTTCTTGATTAAAAAATGCTTTCATATTTGTATTTTCCTCTCATGATAACTCATCATAAACTGTAGTGTTTTCCAATCCAAAAGCAGATGTTTTTTTTCTGTAAAACACCAAAAGGGAAATGATTTCTCATTTCCCTTTTGTAAAAATATCTTATTCACTATTCAATTATTTATTATTGATAGCAGCCTGTGCAGCAGCTAATCTAGCAATAGGCACACGGAATGGTGAACAAGATACATATGTTAAACCAACCTTATGGCAGAATTCAACAGATGAAGGATCTCCACCGTGTTCTCCACAGATACCAAGTTTGATATTTGGACGAGTAGCTCTACCTTTTTCAGCAGCCATTTGAACAAGTTG
>DBKX01000273.1:0-126 GCA_002297865.1 Lachnoclostridium sp. UBA739 | reverse complement strand
TACCAGCATCATCACGAGAGAAACCAAATGTCATCTGTGTTAAGTCGTTTGTACCGAATGAGAAGAATTCAGCTTCTTCTGCAATTTCGTTAGCAAGTAATGCAGCACGAGGAATTTCGATCATTG
>DBKX01000186.1:23403-24732 GCA_002297865.1 Lachnoclostridium sp. UBA739 | reverse complement strand
GTATCTTTATGTTGCAGCTTGTGATATGCCTAAAATGGAAATCTATCTGTATCAGTACCTGATGGAGTTTGATAAAGAAAAATATGATGCGATTATTCCAACGTGGAATGGCAATATGCAGCCACTTGCAGGAATTTATAAAAAGAGAATTTTGAATCAAGTAAAAGAACAGATGGAGTCAGGTGACAATACTATGAAACATCTCCTTCGTAATCTTTCCGTCTGTCTAGTAGAGGTAGGGGAAAATAAGTTGCTTAGTGAAATGCTTGAAAATATTAATACCATGGAAGAATACAAGGAGCTTATTAACAATGAATGAAGTAACAAGATGCTCATTAGAAGAAGCAATAGAACTGGTGAAAGATAACATAACACCAGATTTTGATATAGAAGAAATCAGTGTATTAGATGCACTAGGCAGAGTGATTGCCGAGGATATCGTAGCACCTCATAATCAGCCACCATTTCCAAGGTCACCACTAGACGGTTATGCCATGCAGGCAAGTGACAGCAAAGGAGCAACTTTGGAACATCCAGTAGTCCTAAAAGTAGTGGATGAAGTTATGGCGGGTAGTGTAAGTAACCATCTTGTCACAGATGGAGAAGCAGTTCGCATTATGACTGGAGCACCAATTCCAGAAGGAGCAGACTGCATTGTCAGACAGGAAGAGACGGATTATGGAGATGAGCAGGTAAAGGTTTACCGAGAACATAAAGCATTCGAAAACTACTGTTACGCTGGTGAAGATTATAAAAAGGGTCAATGTCTGATTTCGAAGAAAACGCCCCTTACTTCCGTTGAAATAGGTTTGCTTGCAAGCGTTGGAAGACAGAATATATCTGTTTATAAGCTGCCAGAAATTCATCTGATGACAACGGGAGATGAACTTGTAATGCCAGGGCAGCCACTACAGAAGGGAAAAATATATGACAGTAACTTATATTGTCTTGGAACCCGTTTACGTCAATTAGGATTTCCTGTAGTGCTTCATGATAACGTCGAGGATAATCCTAAGAGCGTAGCTGACCAGATTGATGGAATTGCCAAGCAGGCAAAAGTAATCATTACAACAGGTGGCGTATCAGTTGGCAAGAAGGACATTATGCATGATGTGTTCCGCATCTTAAAAGTGAAGAAACTGTTCTGGAAAATGGCTTTAAAACCAGGCACACCAACCTTATGTGGAATGCACAAAGATGCTTTGATTATTGGACTTTCAGGTAATCCATTTGGTGCAGTTACCAATCTGGAGATTTTCGTACGTCCAGTGCTTGCGTATATGACAAACAATACAACACGAATACCGATCAAACAAAAAGGAATTCTTG
>DBKX01000186.1:13423-23380 GCA_002297865.1 Lachnoclostridium sp. UBA739 | reverse complement strand
TTGGAAAACCAAGCCGAGTACGAAGATTTGTGCGAGCAAGGTATGAAGGTGGAAAGGTATATCTGCCAGGAGGACTGCATTCTTCAGGAGTACTAAGTTCTATGATAGGGTGTAACTGTCTTATTGATATTCCTAACGGAAGTGAGGATGTTCATAAGGGAGATGAGGTGCTGGTATGGATGCTGTAAAACAGGCTGTCATAGTAATCTGTGGCATAAAAAATTCAGGAAAAACAACATTGATTCGCAGTCTGATTCCGAAACTCAATAGCTTGGGTTACAAAGTAGCTACCATTAAGCATGATGGGCATGAGTTTGAAAGCGATGTACCAGGAACTGATTCCTATTACCATCAGAAAGCTGGAGCTTACGGCACTGCTGTTTATTCCAAAAGCCAGTTTATGATAACCAAAAAAGAAGAACATAGTTCACCAGAGCAGCTTATGGGATACTTCAAAGAAGCAGATTTCATTTTAATAGAAGGATGCAAAGAAAGCAGCTATCCGAAGATAGAAGTAATACGAAGTGTGAATCACAATGAACCAGTATCCAATCCCAAAGGACGTTTTCTCATTGTCACAGACATAAAGGATTACCAAGGAGCCAAAGACTGGGTTACATTTGAGGAAACAGACAAAATTGTAGGCGTAATGGTAGAACAGCTGGAAAGGATGTAAACTAGCCATGAAATTAATGAAAACAGAAGATGCAGTAGGACAAGTACTGTGTCATGATATTACACAGATTATCAAAGGTGTCACGAAAGACGCTGTATTTCGTAAAGGGCACGTGATTCGAGAAGAAGATGTGCCGGTTTTACTAAGTGTAGGCAAGGACCACATTTATATCTGGGAAAAAGAAGAAGGCATGCTCCATGAAAATGATGCTGCCGAGATTTTAAGACAGATCTGTCAAAATGAAAATTTGAGAGCAGGCGAGCCAAAAGAAGGTAAGATTGATTTATATGCAACCATCGATGGCTTATTTAAAATAGATCGTAAGAAACTTCGTTACGTCAATGGATTTGGGCAGATGATGATCGCCTGTCTTCATGGAGATACAGCAGTACATGCGGGAGAAAAACTGGCAGGAACCAGAGTGATTCCGCTGGTAATCGAAGAAGAGAAAATGCAAAAAGTAAAAGAAGGCTGTGGAGAGACGCCAATTTTCTCAGTAAAACCATTTGTAAGAAAAAAAGCGGCCATCATTACAACAGGCAATGAAGTATTTTATGGAAGAATCGAAGATACCTTCACACCAGTGATTGAACAGAAAATCAAGGCATTTGGCATGGAAACCATGTATCATGTGACCTTAAATGATGACCATGAAAAGATTACAAAAAGCTGTCTAGAAGCAATTGAACAGGGAGCACAAGTGGTTATCTGTACAGGTGGGATGAGTGTCGATCCAGATGATAAGACACCTCTTGCCATTAAAAATACGGGAGCAAGAATTGTTTCTTATGGCGCCCCTGTATTACCAGGAGCCATGTTCTTATTAGCATACTACAACGATGTACCGATTGTTGGTTTACCAGGCTGTGTTATGTATGCAAAGAAGACAATCTTTGATATTGTCCTTCCACGAATTGCAGCGGATGATGAAATAACCAACGATGAGTTAGCAGGTCTTGGAGAAGGTGGACTTTGCCCATCCTGTCCAGTTTGTACGTATCCAAACTGTGGGTTTGGGCGTGGAAGAGCCTAAAGGCATCCAGAAAGGAGAGCATAAGTGGAATTTACACATTTTAATGCCCAGGGCGAAGCCCATATGGTTGATGTAACAGACAAAAAGGATACTTATAGAGAAGCGGTTGTTGAGGGATACATTTCTATGAACGAAGAATGTTATGAGATGACAAAAGCAGGTACGAATAAAAAGGGAGACATCCTAGGAGTTGCAAGAATTGCAGGAATTATGGCAATGAAAAAGACAGCAGACTTAATTCCTTTGTGTCACAACATCCCAATCAGCAAATCAGAGATACAATTCGAATACGATGATGATAATCATAGAATCAAGGCAATTGGTACAGTTCGAACTTGTGATAAGACAGGAGTGGAGATGGAGGCAATGACAGGCGTCCAAATCGCACTTTTAACAATATATGATATGTGCAAGGCAGTAGATAAATTTATGGTGATACATGATGTATGCCTTGTAAAGAAGAGTGGCGGAAAGAGCGGCTTGCTTTTGAACCCCAATGTTAAGGAGATTTAATTGATCATGAAGATGAAAGATTCTTATAACCGAACCATTAACTATATGAGAATCTCGATTACGGACCACTGTAATTTCCGCTGTCAGTATTGTATGCCAGCAGGAATTCAGTGGACACCGAGCGACAAATTACTAACGTTTGAAGAAATTCTGACAGTATGCAAAATTGCAGTTTCCAAAGGAATCTGTGATTTTAAAGTAACAGGCGGTGAACCCCTTGTAAGACCAGGATGTATTGACTTTTTACGTAAGTTAAAAGAAATGGATGGCGTTCATTCTGTTACATTGACAACCAATGGATTACTGTTAGAACAGGTGGCAGAAGAGTTAGCCAAGATAAAAATTGACAGCGTAAACATAAGTGTGGATTCCTTAGTGGAAGAACAGTTTGACAAACTTACAGGAACAAAAGGAAATTTACCAAAGATTCTATCCGCAATTGATTGTTTACAACGTTACAACATAAAGACAAAAGTAAATGCTGTACTGCTTCGTGAAACAGTAGACCAGATGATTCCACTTGCACTGCTTGCAAAGGATAGAAAAATAGATGTTAAGTTTATCGAAATCATGCCAGTAGGTTTAGGAAGAAAAACCGAGGGAATTCCAGCAAAAGAAGCACTAACAATTCTTCAAAAAAGATGGCCTGATCTTCATATTGCCAAAGAAGTAAAAGGAAATGGCCCAGCCATTTATTATCGAAGTAAGGAGTTACAAGGTTCTATTGGCTTAATTCATGCAGTATCCAATCCATTTTGTGAAGACTGCAACCGTATCCGTATGACCAGCCAAGGCATATTAAAACCATGTCTTTGCTATGAGGCTGGAATTAACTTAAGAGAGATTTTAAGAAGTGGTGCAGGAGAAGAGAAAATTAGCGTTGCATTTGACAATGCAATGACACAGAAGCCAGAAGCGCACTGTTTCTCCCACATAGAAGATATGACAGAACAAAGAGGCATGAGCGAGATTGGAGGTTAGAAAATGAATCAAGGAATAGTAAGAGGAATCTGTATTAGTGAAAAACGAGGCACGAAAAAGAAAGAAGTAGAAGAGGCAGTATTCGTACAGGATTATGGAATTAGGGAAGATGCCCATGCAGGAAATTGGCACAGACAAGTAAGCCTTCTATCCTATGATAAAATTGAAGCATTTCGCCAGAAGGGAGCAGACGTAGACTTCGGTGCTTTCGGTGAAAATGTTATTATAGAAGGGTTTGATTTTCGAAGCCTTCCAGTAGGAACTCGTTTTTACTGTAACGATGTGATTTTGGAAATGACACAGATCGGGAAAGAGTGTCATAGCCATTGCCAAATCTATCATTCAATGGGTGATTGCATTATGCCACGCGAAGGTGTATTTGCTAAGGTTGTACATGGTGGTTCTATCAAAGTTGGCGACAATGTAACCATGGAAGAAGTAAAACATAATCGTCCATTCCAAGCAGCTGTAATTACATTAAGTGATAGTGGTGTTCGTGGAGAACGTGTCGATGAAAGTGGTCCATGTATCAAACAGAGACTAGAGGATGCTGGATATGAAGTCGTGGAAACTGTTCTAATTGCCGATGAACAGAAAGTATTAGAAAAACAGTTGAAACGATTAGCGGATATGCGTCAGGTGGATTTAATTCTGACAACAGGTGGAACAGGATTTTCCCCAAGAGACATTACGCCAGAAGGAACACTTGCAGTAGCAGATAGGCTTGCTCCTGGAATATCTGAAGCAATTCGTGCATATTCTATGCAGATTACAAAACGCGCAATGTTAAGTCGTGGCGCATCTGTAATTCGCAAAAAGACTTTGATTGTAAATCTTCCAGGAAGCAAAAAGGCAGTACAGGAAAGTATGGACTGTATTATGAGCGAATTAGGACATGGACTTTCTGTGTTGCGAGGTGACGTATCAAACTGCGCAAGAAAGGGATAGGATGAATATGAGAAATAGGTTAATAAGTTTTGTGGTTATCATAAGTATGTTAAGTTGTATACTAGTCGGTTGTGGTGAAACAAGCAGAGAACAAGCTGCAGTAGAAGTATTTATTGCAGCAAGTCTTAAGCCAGCAATGGAAGAAATCGTGGCAAACTACACAGCGGACCATGATAATGTAAAAATTAATCTTCATGCAGACAGTTCTGGAACTCTTCTTACTCAGATCGAGGAAGGATATGAGTGCGATATTTTCTTCAGTGCGGCTACAAAACAGATGGATCAGTTAGAACAAGATGGCCTGGTGGAAGAAGGAACACGTAAAAGTGTACTAAATAACCAAGTGGTGCTAATTAAAGGGAAAGGTCAAAGAACAAAGGTAACAGGATTAACCAGTCTAAATAAGGCAAAAAGTATTGCCTTGGCAGCAGGTAGTGTTCCTGTTGGAAAATATACTCGCGAAGCTTTAAAGAATTTGGATATTTTAAAAACTTCAAAAGATTCATCTGAGATTACAACTACTGAGATTTCCAAAACTCTTGGAGATGTAGAAATCAGTGAACAGTCCAACGTAAGCAAGGTACTTCTTGCAGTAGCTGAGGGTTCCTGTGAAGTAGGAACGGTTTACCTTTCAGACACCTATGGTTATGAAGATAAGATAGAGATGATAGAAACTGTTTCAAATGATTTAACTGGTGATGTAGTGTATCCCGTTTGCTTGGTTAAGAATGAAGAGGCAGATGAAACACAGAGAATGAAAGCAAATGAGTTCTATGAATATTTGCTTAGAAGTCAGACAAAAGATGTGTTTGCAAAGTATAATTTTGATATTGATTTAGAGAAATAAGAAGGAAGGAGGACAGTATCATGTTGGAAACACTTAGACATTTGGACTGGACTCCTTTTTATATTTCTCTTAAGACTGGAATTGTGGCTACGTTTGTATGCTTTTTTCTAGGCATATGGACGGCATGGTGGGTGATGAAGGCAAGAGCAAGAGTTCGGATGATTGTGGATGGCATATTGACGTTGCCGTTAGTTTTGCCGCCGACGGTTGCGGGCTTCTTTTTGCTGCTTTTATTTAGTAGGCGTAGGCCAGTGGGAATATTTTTATATGACCAGTTTGGGATAAAGGTTGTTCAGACTTGGCTGGGATGTCTGATTGCAGCATCCATTATTGCGTTTCCTTTGATGTATCGCAATGCGAGAGCGGCGTTTGAGCAGGTGGATAAGAATCTCATATATGCGGGGAGAACACTTGGAATGTCGGAGTTTACAATCTTTCGTAAGGTATTGCTACCCAATGCCAAGCCAGGAATTGCTTCGGGGACAATTCTTACGTTTGCTAGAGCACTTGGAGAGTATGGAGCTACTTCCATGATTGCTGGAAATATTCCAGGGAAGACGGCAACGGTGTCACAGGAGATTGCCATGGTTTTGCAGGATGGGAATTATGAGAAGGCGATGTTGTGGTCGGTAATTGTGCTGGGGGTGGCATTTGTGGTGATTGTGGGGATGAATATGGCAATTGGAAAACGAGGTTAGAATAATAAAGATTTTGAATTCGACGGAAATATTTGGTGTGTATGCAGAGCCAGTAGGAAGAACAGGAACTGCATTGGGAACAATCCAGAAACATATGGATTGAACAGGGTAAGTGTTTTGTCCTCAGAGATGCGAACGCCAATGGTAAGAGTGATGGTATCGCCTACTTCAACATTAATGTCGCCTTTTGTTGTGACGTGCGCTGGAGTTAATATCACCTCGCTGTTTTCAGGCATTCTTCCTGATATCAAATTAACTTTGACAAAATCAGAGTCGCTGTCATAAATGGTAAGTTCGGTTAACAGAAAATTACACCAACAAATTGTAGAACATCATAATAATCTGATAAAATATGGGTCAATAACAACATATACATTTGTAATTTCCCTTCATACGGTATATAATCTCTTTATGTTTGTATAAAGGGAGGATGAAACATGAAGTCAAGAGGTATACTGCTAAAAAATACAGCAGCTCTTTTTATGTTGCTTGCCTTACTCTCCTTACTTCTGCCGTTTTGCAAAGTAACAACACCAGATAAGAGTACCAACATATCAGGTTTTGATATACTTACAGCATCAGCACACACAGGTTATGAGTATTACAAAAATGGCAGCATCGATGAGAATTACATCATAAAGGGGAATTTAACCTGGGGAGATTTAAAGAGTGGAATCAATTACGCCAAAGAACAGCAGAATGTAAAACAGGCTGAGCAGGCAATCGCCATAAGTCTGTTACCGATTTTATTATGTGGTTTGGCAATGATTCTTTCATTATTAGCAGCAGGTAAAGTAAGCATGTTTTTTTCAACGTTACTGATTGCAATGGCGTTTGGTGAAAATATATTTTTAATTGCGAGATTCCAAGAAGTTCAGAAGCAGATATTCCCAAATCTTTCGGCATCTGGAATACAGTTAGGATTATTAATAGGAATTTATGCGTTTACAGTTTTATGCGGACTATCCTTATGTATTCTGCTTTTTGGTTGGGTTACAGCAAGTTTTAGTAAACCAAAAGAGGAAGACGATGAGGATAACTCGAATAGAAATCGAAAAGACAAACGGAACAGACGTAACAAGCGAGGCCGTAGAGGTAAAAAGCGCAAGAAGAAAACAAAGACCAAGAAAAAGAAGTCAAAAGATAATGCTAATGACAAACAGAATAGCAGAGAAGATAAGAGCCAAGATAAATCAAAGGATTTACCAGGTGCTGAAGGAATTATTAAAGGAAATTCAGGTATATTTCAAGGCATTGAACTGGATCTTGCTACCAAGGAAAAAGAGTCCGTTATATTGGGAACAACAAAAGATACGGTTCAATTAGCAGAATCCATTGTGTCAGAAGGACAGCATTTTGTAATCCAATATGATAAGGCAGGAAAGTCATATCAGATTACAAGTCATTCCAATGCCAATATCGTTGTTTGTACCCATGATGGAACACAACATTTATTATCAAATGGCAAAACAAAGACAGTCGGTGGAAAATCAATTATGTATGTAGGAAACACGGAGAATAAGATTCACCTAATATAGAGTTTCAAAAAGCAAATATGAGAAAGAGAGGATTAAAAGAATGAGTATCATTGAATTCTTGAAAGTTTTTTTCCTTGGAATTGTGGAGGGTATCACTGAATGGCTGCCAATCAGCAGCACTGGTCATATGCTCTTAGTAGACCAATTCCTTACCTTAAATGTCAGCGATGATTTTAAAGAAATGTTTTTCGTTGTCATTCAGCTAGGAGCTATTTTGGCAGTTGTATTATTATTCTGGGATAAGATGTTCCCCTTCCAGTTTAAGGACAAAAGCAAACCAGTTATCAGAAAAGATATCTTTACCATCTGGTTTAAAGTAGTAGTAGCCTGCATCCCAGGTGCAATCGTCACTATCTTATTTGACGACTATATCGAAGCGCATTTACATACGCCAGTCGTAATTGCAATCGCTTTGATTTTCTACGGAGTCGTATTTATCTGGATTGAAGGATGGAACAAAAAACGAGTTCCAAGAATTAAAACTTTAGATGATATCACCTATACCACCGCTTTATACATTGGTTTATTCCAGGTGTTATCCATTATTCCAGGAACATCTCGTTCTGGAGCAACAATTATTGGCGCTTTATTAATCGGTGTTTCCAGAGTGGCAGCAGCAGAATTCACATTCTTTGTTGCGGTACCAGTTATGTTCGGACTTAGCTTTCTAAAAGTGATAGGTTATGGATTCCATTATTCAAGTAATGAAATTATGACATTATCGGTTGGAACGATTACTGCATTTT
This sequence comes from Lachnoclostridium sp. UBA739, assembly GCA_002297865.1. The sequence continues at coordinate 15,400 of DBKX01000186.1, read as the reverse complement.
TAGTATCTGTTTTTGTTATCCGTTTCTTAATGTCTTATATTAAAAAACATGATTTCAAATTATTTGGATGGTATCGAATTGTATTAGGTGCAATCGTATTAGCGTATTTTGCGTTTGTTTAAATAATAAAAACAGCCACATTGGAGGGAAACCATGTGGCTGTTTTGTTATGCATTTTCATTTTTACCTAAAGTAACCTGGAATTCCTTTTCATTATATTGTGAATTTTCAGGTACTTGAGCTGTTATGGTAACGGTTTCACCAGATTTATAGTATTTAAGTAGATTCTGAAGTTCACTAGAAGAACTTATTGTCTTACCATCAAATTTCGTAATTACATATCCTTTACAAAGTCCAGCTTTGGCTGCGGGACTACCTTCTTTTACTTCTGCCAAGAACACACCTTCTGGAATATTATAAGCAGAAGATACATCGGAAGTAACATCTGTACCTGAAATTCCAAGATATCCACGGTCTTTTTCATCTACAACTTGTGTACGAGTAGTCTGATTCATGAGATTTTCAATCAAATCCTGTACGTCTGAGATTGGAATTGCATAACCCATACCTTCAATCTGGTCTGATGCTATTTTGGCAGTATTAATACCAACTAACTCGCCATTCATATTAAATAGGGCACCACCACTGTTACCAGGATTAATTGCAGCATCAGTCTGGATATAAGTATTGCCATCGGATTTACCACTTTCATCCGTACTAATTTGACGATTGAGGGCACTTACGATACCTGTAGTAACAGATTGACCGTATCCAAGAGCGTTACCGATAGCAACAACCTGGTCACCAAGGTTTAAATCAGCGGAGTTTCCAACAACTGCAACACTTATTTTGCTTAAAATATCATCATTTAGTTTATCCTTAGAAATGCCAATGACAGCAAGGTCCTTTTTCGAATCGTAGCCTTTTACATAAGCGTCAACTGCATTTGGATTTTCGTTGCTTTCGTCATAGCTAAATACGACAGTAAGAGTTTGATTTCCTTCAATTACATGATTGTTTGTTACAACAAGGAGTTCATCGTCGGTTTCTCCAATAATAATACCAGAGCCACAGCTTTCGCTTTGCTGTTGCATATTTCCCCACATTGTCATTGTCTCTGTAACACCAATGTTTGTAATCGCAACGACGGAAGGCATTCCCTTTGTTGCGATTGCCTTAACCGAAGAGCTGTTAGAGGAATCGCTCGAAGATGTGTTTGGTAAACTAGTCAACGTTGTATTGGTAACGTTGTTTGTTTTGGAATGTGTTACGTTTTGTGTAGCTGTGTTATGTGGGAAGAAGTAAGAAGATGCGGCAAAGGCACCGCTGGCTGTTGTTCCTAATATGGCACCAGATAAAACAAGAGCACCAAACTTTTTGGCTACACGGTTCATTTTTTTATTTTTTGTATTGTATGTTACAATTTCAGGTGACTCATTCATATCGTTTTTGTAGTTAAAATCTTGATTCATAATTAATCGCTCCTTTTTCTAATCATTCTATGGTTAATGTTTTAGTTCTGTATCTCTTTTTGATAACTTAATGATAATGAATTTTTGTGAAGAGATTTTGTAACAAATGTGATTTGATTGTGTAAGGTTTTTGTCCAAATTGTGAACGGAGAAGAAACGAGAAATCGTACATAATATTTATTAAAAACATACATGTCTTGCAAAGAATCTTGTTATGAGGGATAGGTATTATTAAGATATAAGTGTATGAAAAGTGGAAAAATTTATAAGGAGGTATTTCATATGAAAATGAAATCAATTAAAAGGCTCATTGCCAATTTACTTTGTGTCATGTTAGTAGTAGGTGCTTTTGTACATACTGCTACACCTGCAGTTCAAGTAAAAGCTGCCGAAACTACAAAAATAATGCCATTAGGCGACTCTATCACAGACTGCGATTTTTGGCGTAGCATGCTGTTTAACAAGTTGACAGATAATGGATACAACGTAACGTCAGTTGGTACAA
>DBKX01000186.1:12929-13411 GCA_002297865.1 Lachnoclostridium sp. UBA739 | reverse complement strand
CGGACATGAAGGACACAGCGGAATGCTTGTAACCGATTTAGCTAAAACCAATAACCTGACAACCTGGTTAGATGCAACCAATCCAGATATGGTAATGATGTTATTCGGAACAAATGACTGCTGGTGCGATAAAGGAGCAAAAGCAATCTTATCTGCATACACAACTTTAGTAGGCCAGATGCGAGAAAATAATCCAGATATGATTATTGTGATAGGAAAAGTAACACCACTAATTCCTAACTTTACTTCTGATTTTGTATACCGTGCAGAAGAACTTGCATTGGCTATTGATGGCTGGGCAGAAAAGTTAACAACTGAGCAATCTCCAATTTATGTTGTGGATCAATTTACAGGATTTGATGCTATGACGGATACCTATGATGGTGTACATCCAAATAATGCAGGCAGTGTGAAAATGTGCAATAAGTGGTACGATGCTTTAAGCAAGATTTTAGACGGAGAAGAACCAGAAGTAAGTGAAA
>DBKX01000186.1:0-12827 GCA_002297865.1 Lachnoclostridium sp. UBA739 | reverse complement strand
TAAGTGAAATACCAGTAGTAAGCGAAACACCAGTAATAAGCGAAACTCCAGTTTCCTCTAAACCATCAACTAATTTAACATTAACAACAGAAGTAAATACATGGTCAACAGGTTTTACTATGTCAGCAAATGTGAATAACACATCAGATACTGCTGTGTCTAGCTGGAAGCTGATTATAGACAAAGGAGATTTCACCATTACTAATGCTTGGTGTGTAGAATTAGAAGAAACAGATGATACATATATTCTTACCCCAATGTCCTGGAACTCAGCCATTAATGCAGGCGGATATACAAACTTTGGTTTCCAGGGAACAGGCTCCATTACAAACTTCTCATACACACTGGGCTAATTCCGTATTAGGTTTACATTTTACACCTTAATAATATAGAAAGTTTACTAAATAATAGTATACTGGTAAAAATCAAAACAATCCCACAGCTATCAAAGCAGTGGGATTGTTATTTTTCATGCCATCCTCTATAATAGAGACAGGAGGGATGCATACATATGAGAAGGTATTTTTGTGCGTTGGTAATTGGTATACTAATTTCCATAACCGTTACAAGCTGTAGTAGCTTGCAGATACTAAAAAGTCATAACAAACAGGAAAAAGAACCGATTACCTTTGTATTTTACAATGCTGATGGAGTAGAAGATCCTTGGACCGATCCAGTAGCAAAGGAAATTACAAAAGCAACGGGTGTAACGTTAGAAACGGACTATCCTGTGAATGGAAGTGCAGAACGAATCGCGCTTATGATAGCGACAGGAGAATATCCAGATTTAATATTTGCCAAGGGAGATGCAGGAACTTTAATTGATAGCAGAAGTCTTATAGACTTAAGTGAATTAATTGACAAATATGGACCAAATATCAAGAAATTATATGGTGATGAATATGAAAAACTTAGATATAGTGAAGACGATCCGTCTATTTATCAGTTGAGCTGTTCTAAGATAGGTCATGAAGAATTAGAAACAGCAGGAACTGCACAGTTGCAATGGGCAGTTATTCTTGCCAATGATTATAAGATTCCAAAAACGTTAGCAGATTATGAAAGTATGATAAAAAAGTATTTAGCCCTTAATCCATCTGTTGAGGGTAAAAAAACAATCGGTATCAGTCTGTGCTGTTCTGATTGGCATTGGTATCCAACACTATCTAATCCATCCGGCTACATAGCCAATGGTTCACCAGATAATGGCCAATGGATTGTCGATGATAATTTTAACGTTCAATATAAGCATGCAGTTACAGGACAGAAGGAATATTACCAATGGCTAAATAAAATGTATGAGGAAGGTATTTTGGACCCAGAGTTTGCAACCCAGACATATGCCGACTATCTGGAAAAAATTGCTTCGGGAAGAGTGTTAGGATTATTAGATGCGACCTGGGATTATCAAGAAGCAGAACAGGTTTTATGCGCAGAAGGAAAGTATGACCGTACTTACGCAGGACTTCCAGTGACAATGAACTCCAACATAAAGTGTACTGCATTAAGGGAACAGGGGATTGCAACAGGCTGGGGAATTGGAATTACAAAGGGTTGTAAAGATCCAGTTCGAGCTGTACAGTTTTTGGACTGGCTTTGTACAGATGAAGCGCAAATTCTTATAAACTGGGGAATTGAAGGGGTTAATTATTATTATGATAAAAATGGAAAACGATGTCGCACAGAAGAGGAAGTCAAACGCTCTGAAGAAGATACAAATTATGCAGATGAAACAGGTGTAGGAAAACATAATTACCCATTTCCATGCTATGGTTCAAAGAAAAAAGATGAAAACGGTAATTCTTTTAATATTACATCAAAAGAATCTGTGATAAAGAGCTATAATATTGCAGAGAAAAAAGCATTAGAAAACTGGGGAGTACAGATGTTAACCGATATTTTTCCACAAGCAGATTCATTTCCTAAGGCAATGTATTCTCCATTGTGGGCACAGACATTTCCAGTAGAGGTTACCAATATAGAAAAGAAGCTGGATGATATAGCATGGAAAGGGCTCATTCAGTGTGTTGTATGCAAGCCAGAACAGTTTGAGAGTAACTGGTCAAAACTCCAGCAGCAGTTGAAAGCAGCAGGAAGAGAAGAGGCAGAGAAACAGATAACAAGTATAGTAAAGAAGCAGGCCAAATTGTGGCAGAGTGAACAGGAGGATTAGATATGAAATTATTTAGTACAGATAGCGGATTTTATAAGTTTATGACCCAGCTTATGGATTTACTGATTTTAAATTTTATGTGGATACTATTCAGTTTACCCATTTTTACAATTGGTGCATCCACAGCAGCAGCATGTGCCATTACAATGAAAATGGCAAAAGATGAAGAAAGCTATATTGCAAAACAGTTTATAAAAGAGTTTAGGCGGAACTGGAAACAGGGAACAATTCTCTGGATTATTATGCTGGTTGTTGGTTATGCGTTTTATCTGGATACACAGATTTTAAAAGTAAGTGCAAATCCAAGTTTTTTAGTAATATTCATGACATTTGGCCTGGCAATTCTATTTATTATTAGTTTTGGGTATGCATTTGCGCTAATTGCACGTTATGAAAACAGCATAAAGAATACCATCCAGAATTCCATTAAGATAACCTTTCGATATTTTGGAAGAACGTTAGCCATGCTACTTAGCTTATGGCTTATCTATGTGATATTAAATTTTAATGCAGTGATGCTTATTTTTATGATTCTGATTGGACCAGGATGTATGTTATATACATACGGATTTTTCTGTAGAGGAATTTTTGAAAAAATAGAAGAAAGCAATAAATAATAAAATGCCGTATGATTCGATAAACAATCATACGGCATTTTAGTGAAACAAAATCCTTATTGTTTCATTTTTTTTCGATACTCAGCAGGACTCATATTGACAAGTTTTTTAAATTTCATATGAAAATAATCAACGTTCTGATAACCAACCCGTTCTGCAATTTCATATACTTTCAGAGGCTCATGTTCAAGCAGCTCCTTTGATTTTTCAATTCGCACAGAATCAATATAAGAATTGAAGTTAACGCCCATTTTCTTATTAAAAATTTTTCCTAGATAGGAGCTGTTATAACCAAACAAAGGAGCAATGGTTTCAAGTTTAATATTATTCATATAATTATGCTTAATATAGTGAACAATACTATCAATAATATTTTCATGAGAGGTGTTCCCGATAGAGCCAATTATCATCTCACACTGTTCTTGAAACAATTCAATTATTTCATACAAATAATATTTCTTATCAATCATTTCTATTATTGTACCATTTGGCAAGAAAGGAATATCTGCTTTACTATACAAATGATACACTTTTTCCTTTATCATCAGATACAGATCAGTAAGAAAACGTTTAATCTGTGTTGGCATATTATTGGACTGATATAATTTTTGATTAAGTTCTGTTAAAGCTTCAACAGCCTGATGTTTGTGAAAGGTCTGAATATAGTTGACAAGCATATCGCAATATTCCTGTAAGAGCGCATTATCTAATTCAAACCGTTTTGATGGCAGGTTAAGGAGTTCCTCATAGCCAAGAGTATGCTGTTGTTTCACACAGAAAAAACGGCGATCCATAAGAAGACAGGCATCTTCGTAGGAAAGATGGATATCCTCCAGTTTGTCAACACGTCTTCCATAAGCAATAAAGATACTATCAAGAGGAGAATTTTCCTGAGGCATCATTTTGCCATTGTATCGAGATAGGAAGTCCTGAAAACGAAGAATTGCATAATCACCTTTTAGCAGAATAATCTGTTTTTGATCCATATCAATGGAGTCAAAAGAATTATTACTCTTATTGGTTACACGAAGCAAATCAGCAAAACTGTAAGAAACAGCTTTTTCGTTGTGACTGTATTTTTCATATATAATAACTTGATATGTATTAGCAGTCATATTTAAATCATCAAGATTATAATTATTTTGATTAAAGCAATTGTGAAATAAATCTTTTAGAATATTCTCTTTCGCCTTTTCTAAATAATGTTCGAGAATTTCTTTTTGTCGGTCTTCAGACTCCAATTGTTTTTTCATATCCTTCACAATTGTTAAAAGTTCCTCTTCTTCTATCGGCTTAGTAAGATAATATTGTACTCCATGTGCGATAGCTTCTTTGGCATAATTAAAATCAGAAAAGCCGCTTAAAATAATAACTTTTCCCTGAAAACCTTGTTTTCTGGCATCTCGCACGACTTCTAGACCAGATAATTTGGGCATTCGAATATCGAGTATTACAAGGTCAGGTGATTTGGACAAAATTTGGTTCAATGCGTCCATTCCGTTAGAAGCTTGACCTATAATGGAAAAACCATAGTCATCCCAATCAATGATATACTGTAAGCCTTGACGGATAATAGGCTCATCATCTGCAATCAATATCGTATACATAGTACCCTCCAGTTTTCGTAGAATGTGAACGACCATTTGCAAGGTCTGAAACTCTAAAAATTATAAACCCATTTAGTAAAAGTGTCAAATATTCATTGCTTGATATGTATATTTTTATAACAGTTGTTGAAAATATGAGGCATTTCATATAAAACAAGAATGAAATTTCATTGCGCATATGGTAAAATGAAAAGACAGAAAAAACTAAGAGAGGTAGTTAACATGGATGATATGCGAAACACTAGGGAAGCCAGCAAAGCTTCAATATTAGAGCAAATTGAACTGATTGAACACTGGGACAATCCTGTAATTGTTTTAATGCCAAAGAAGGATGAATTCTTCATAGATGGCAATCTAGAACTTTTTTTATCAGCCGAGAGTTTTACAGAAAGAATTAGGAAAATTCCAAAAGAGCAGAAGATGGTATATAGCAGAATACCAGTTGTAATTGCGATTAGTGCAGTGTGTAAAAATGATTGCAAGGGGATGCTGATTCGCGGCTTCGAAGAAGGAGAAGTGTACATAACCAAAGAAGAACTGATGCCTCTTAGGGATGCAGCAGATATGATTCATATGTTACAGGCACTAAAAGTAAATCAGCTTACTAAAAAAAGAGTTTGTCAGCTCTTACAGGATAAAACATTCTATATGTTAGGGGATACGCCATCTGCTGTTAGTAAAGAAGAAGACTTATATAGTTTTGATATGACAAGAATAAAGGGACAATCATATGATGCAGTAAAGCTTTATATGACAAAGGAACAAGCTTTAAAGTACAATGTTCGTAATTTTGAAGTACATGGGTATACCTTTGGAGAGCTGGCAAACAAATTCCGTAACCGTTATGGTCTTGTAATTGAGCCACAGCAGGGATTTGCAACAGCATTTGGACCAGATGAAATATAATACAAAAAGATATATAATTTACCCCCATATTTACTAGGATAATTAGAGTGTTTTTGTGAGAAAATTAATGGTATTATCTTTTTACGAATTACCTTATAATTTAGATATTCAGTACAGGTCTGTCGATTGAAAATGGCAGAGTGATTCTGTACATAAAGAATCGTATTAAATCATAAGATAATGGAGGATTTAGAGTATGAAATTTAGTAATGGCTGCTGGCTGCAAAAAGAAGGAACAGAGTGTTTAACACCTGCTGAAGCTTACTTTACAAAAGTAACAGAAAAGGAAGTAACAATATGTGCACCGACACATAAAATAATTAATCGAGGCTGCACATTGGGTGGAGCAAATCTAACCATTAAGGTTACTGCACCAATGGAAGAAGTGCTTCGTATTCAGACGTTTCATTATATGGGAGTACAGAAAAAAGCTCCTGCATTTGAACTAAATTTAAAAGAAGAAAAAACAATTCAAGCAGAAGAGACAGAAGAAGCATTAATCATACATAGTGGAAATCTTCGATTGGTTATTAAAAAAGATGACTGCTCTATGACCTATTATCGTGGAGACGAAAAGATTACTTCCAGTGGATATCGTGATTTAGCTTACATGAGAACCGACTGGAAGGGCGATGCTTATGAACATGGAAGTGAAGGACATGCTTATATGCGTGAACAGCTGTCGTTGTCAGTAGGAGAATTAATTTATGGAATGGGTGAACGATTTACTCCATTCGTGAAAAATGGACAAAGCATTGATATCTGGAATTCAGACGGAGGTACATCAACAGAACAGTCCTATAAAAACATTCCGTTTTACGTATCCAATAAAGGATATGGAGTGTTTGTAAATCATCCTGAGAAGGTTTCTTTTGAGATTGCAAGTGAAATGGTAACGAAAGCAGGATTTAGTGTGCCAGGAGAAAGTTTGGACTTTTTCTTAATCAATGGTCCTACTATGAAAGAAGTATTAAGCCGTTACACAGACTTAACAGGAAAACCATCTTTACCAGCACCTTGGACATTTGGTTTATGGTTATCCACTTCTTTTACAACCAATTATGACGAAGAAACAGTGAACAAATTTGTAGATGGAATGTTAGAGAGAGATATTCCTCTTCAGGTATTTCATTTTGACTGTTTTTGGATGAAAGAATTTAATTGGTGTGATTTTACATGGGATGACAGAGTATTCCCAGACCCAGAAGGAATGCTTAAGAGATTAAAAGCAAAAGGTTTAAAAATCTGCGTTTGGATTAACTCTTATGTAGGTCAGGAATCTTCCATGTTCCAAGAAGGTATGGAAAATGGTTATTTCTTAAAGAGAGCAAACGGTGATGTATGGCAGTGGGATATGTGGCAGCCAGGATTAGCAATTGTAGACTTTACCAATCCGGCAGCATGTGAATGGTATGCAGGAAAGTTAGAAAAGTTACTGGATATGGGAGTTGACTGCTTTAAAACAGACTTTGGAGAAAGAATTCCAACAGACTGTGTTTATTATGACGGCTCAGACCCAGTAAAAATGCATAACTATTATACTTACCTGTATAACAAAACAGTATACGATTTAATAGCCAGAAAGAAAGGCAAAGAGGAAGCTGTTTTATTCGCACGTTCTGCAACGGTTGGTGGTCAGAAGTTCCCTGTTCACTGGGGCGGTGACTGCTGGTCTGATTATGAATCAATGGAAGAAAGTCTTCGTGGAGGCCTATCCTTAACAATGTCAGGATTTGGTTATTGGAGTCATGACATCGGAGGTTTTGAAAATACATCTACTCCAGATGTATACAAACGCTGGTGTGCATTCGGTTTATTATCATCACATTCCAGATTGCTTGGAAGTACTTCTTACCGCGTACCTTGGGCGTATGATGAAGAAGCAGTTGATGTAGTAAGATATTTTACAAAACTAAAAGCAAGACTGATGCCATATCTATATCGTAATGCCATTGAAACTTCCAAAACAGGTGTTCCAATGATGCGCAGTATGGTATTAGAGTTTACGCAGGATAAAAACTGTGCGCACTTAGATAAACAATATATGTTTGGAGATTCCTTGCTTGTGGCACCAATTTTTAATGAAGAAAGTATCGCAGAATATTATCTTCCAGAAGGAAAATGGACCAATTTCTTAACTGGTGAAGAGCGAGAAGGTGGAAAATGGTACAGCGAAAAGCATGGATATTTAAGTATTCCATTGTATGCAAGAGAAGGAAGTATCATTGCACTTGGAGCAAGTGACAATGGTCCAGTGTATGATTATGCCAAAGATGTAAATTATCAAGTATTTCATTTAAGCAGTATATCAGAAAAAACATGTGCTGTTTATAATACAAACAATCAGATAGAAAGTGAGTTATTCATTCAGAAAGAGGATAATACTTACAAATTAAAAGTAACAGGTACAAAACCATGCAAAATCACATTGGTAAATGTGGCTGATGTAACCGTTGTACAAGGCGGAACTTCTACAATCGAGAATGGAAGTTTCGTGATTGTACCAGAAAACAATGAAGAAGTAGTTGTGAAACTGGCATAAAAAAGTAAAAATATCGGATTGAAGGAGGCAGACCATGGAGACAGAGACATGGATTAAAGAAATTGTAAAACAGATGACTTTAGATGAAAAAATTACAATGATTCATGGAGTTGGATTATTTCGGACTGGCAGTGTGGATAGGCTTGGAATTCCTTCCTTGGTAATGACAGATGGGCCCATCGGTGTCCGAGCAGATTTTGAAGATAAACAGTGGATTCCCAGTGGGATGACTTCGGATTATACCTCCTATTTTCCAAGTGGAAGTGCCCTGGCTGCAACTTTCAATACGGAATTAGCAAAACGAAATGGTCAGATAATTGGAGAAGAGGCAAGAGGAAGAGGCAAAGATGTCTTGCTGGCACCAAGCATCAATATAAAAAGAACACCTCTATGTGGTAGAAACTTTGAATATATGAGTGAAGATCCAAAGTTAGTGGAAGAGATGTGTGTGCCATTTATTGAGGGAGTTCAAGAAAATGATGTTGCGGCTTGTGTAAAGCACTTAGCAGCCAATTCTCAGGAGACTGACCGTATGGCAGTAGATACAATTGTAGACGAAAGAACATTGAATGAATTGTATCTGAAAGCCTTTGCTTTGGCAGTCCACAAAGGAAATTCATATTGTTTAATGGGGGCTTATAATAAATTAAATGGAGAACACTGCTGTACTAGCAAGAAGCTGTTAAATGAGATTGTACGTGAACAGTGGCAGTATGATGGTACCATTATCTCAGACTGGGGTGGTGTTCATGATACCGTAGAAGCAGCAGAATCCGCATTAGATATTGAGATGGATATCCATTATGATTTTGACCATCATTAGATGGCACAGCCATTAAAAGATAAAATAGAAAATGGAGAACTTTCAGAAGAGCTGGTTGATAAAAAAGTAAGTAATATATTACGTTTGATGAAAAGACTCAATATGTTAGGTGAGGATCGTGAAAAACGTAAATCTGGTGTATTTAGCAATAGAGAACATCATCAAGCAGCACTTGAGATTGCGAGAGAATCCATTGTACTATTAAAGAATGAACAAAATCGTCTTCCACTTCGAAAAGAAGGTTTACGAAGAATCGCGGTGATTGGAGAAAATGGAGTTCGTATCCACTCTAATAAAGGTGGAAGTTCAGAGTTAAAAGCTCTATATGAGGTTTCTCCTTTGTTAGGACTAAAGAAAATATTAGGTGGAAATGTTACGGTTGAGTATGCAAAAGGATATGTTGTTGCAGATAATTTAGAATCCATCTACGACGATGAAGAAAGCTGGCAGGCAAGCAGTACTCAGGAAATTGATATTTCCAAAATCCGCGTTGGAACAAATGAAGAAGAAAGCGAACGACTGTTAAAGGAGGCAGTTGAACTGGCTAAAAATGTGGATGAAGTCATTTTTATTGGTGGACTGAATCATGCTTATGACTTAGAAGGCGCTGATCGCGAAAATATGGTGTTGCCATATGGACAGGATCGTGTCATAGAAGAAGTGTTAAAAGTAAATCCAAACACAGTTATTGTAATGTGTGCAGGTTCACCAGTGGAAATGCCTTGGAAGGATATGGCAAAGGCAATTGTTTTCCAATACTACGCAGGAATGGAAGGCGGAACTGCCCTAGCAGAAGTATTGTTTGGTGAGGTCAATCCATCAGGAAAACTGCCAGAGACATTTCCTTATCATGCAGACGATTGTCTGGCAGTCAAGTTAGGGGAAATGGGTAAGCCAGGAAAAGTTACATTTAAAGAAGAATTGAAAGTCGGTTATCGCCAATACGATAGCGAAAAGCAGGATGTGGCATTCTGTTTTGGACATGGTCTATCTTATACACAGTTCGCATATTCAGACTTAGAGGTTTATGCATCACAATCAAAAGAGGATGTATGTGTAGAGGTTTCCTTTACTGTTACCAATACAGGAGATAGAGCAGGAAAGGAAATTGCACAGGTTTATGTAAGTGATGTGGAGTCCAGTGAATGGAGACCAGTACATGAACTGAAGGCGTTCAAAAAAATAAGTCTAAGACCAAAGGAACAGAAAAAGATCAGGATAAAATTGGGAAAAGATGCATTTTCATACTATGCACAAAAAGAAAAGAAATCTATAATAGAAGAAGGGACATTTATCGTCGAGGTGGGTGCATCTTCTCGTGACATTCGGGAGCAAAAGACAATCACCTTAGGTTCACTTTAGTCGAAAGGGGAAACAGAATGTATTATATAGGAATTGACTTGGGAACAAGTGCAGTCAAACTATTATTAATGGATGAAATGGGCAACATTGAAGCAGTTGTATCAAAAGAATATCCACTTTTCTTCCCAGAGCCAGGATGGTCAGAGCAAAATCCAGAAGACTGGTTTACACAAAGTATGGAAGGATTAAAAGAGTTGACTTCCGGAATTGATAAATCCCAAATTGGTGGAATCAGTTTTGGTGGCCAGATGCATGGTTTAGTTGTACTGGATAAAGAAGATAATGTAATTCGTCCCGCTATTTTATGGAACGATGGACGTACTTACAAAGAATGTGATTATTTAAATAATGTAATTGGAAAAGATAAGTTAAGTACATATACAGCTAATATTGCATTTACAGGATTTACGGCACCAAAGCTTCTTTGGATGAAAGAAAATGAGCCAGATAAATTTGCCCGTATTGAGAAGATTATGCTGCCAAAAGATTACCTTGCATATAAATTAACAGGAGTTCACTGTACCGATGTATCCGATGCCTCTGGAATGCTTTTGTTCGATGTTAAGAATCGTTGCTGGTCAAAAGAAATGTGTGATATCTGTGGCATTTCCATGGATCAGTTAGCAAAGATTTTTGAAAGCTATGAATCAGTTGGTGAACTTTTACCAGCTATTGCAGATGAGTTAGAATTCCCTAAGAGTGTAAAAGTTGCAGCAGGTGCAGGCGATAATGCTGCAGCAGCCGTAGGAACAGGTACGGTTGGAGATGGAAACTGCAATATTTCATTAGGAACAAGTGGAACCGTATTTATCTCTTCTAAGAGTTTTGGAGTAGACAAGTTTAATGCGCTTCATTCTTTTGCACATGCAGACGGAAGCTATCACTTAATGGGATGTATGTTAAGTGCAGCATCTTGTAATAAATGGTGGATGGAAGATATTTTACAGACAAAAGCATTTGCAAAAGAGCAAGAGGGTATAGATAAATTAGGAGAAAATCATGTATTCTTCCTGCCATACCTAATGGGAGAACGTTCTCCTCATAACGATCCAGATGCAAGAGGTACTTTCATTGGAATGTCAATGGATACTAAGAGAAGTGATATGACACAGGCAGTTTTAGAAGGCGTTGCATTTGCACTTCGTGATTCATTTGAAGTTGCAAAATCACTTGGAATTCAGATAGAACGCACAAAGATCTGTGGTGGTGGAGCTAAGAGTCCATTATGGAAGAAAATTATTGCCAATGTGTTAAATATCAAAGTAGATGTTATTGAAAGTGAAGAAGGACCGGCACTTGGTGGCGCTATGTTAGCAGCAGTTGCTTGTGGGGAATATAAGAATGTAGAAGAGGCTGCAGGAAAAATCGTGAAGATTATCGATACCATCGAACCAGAACCAGAATTGGCTGCTAAATATGAAAAGCAATATCAGATGTTTAAACAGATTTATCCACAATGTAAGTCGATTTTTAAATTGATTAGTTCTAATAATCAATAGAAATAGAAAAGTTTAGGATTACAATGCAGAAAGGAAGACAGATATGAAGGTTTATCAGGTTACATCCAAAGAATTTAAAAAGTATGGCCGTGTTCTTAGTCTGAATACAGATGAGTTAGTATCAGCCATGATGGATACGCCATTGCCAAGTGACGTTATTTACGAGCCATCCATCGCTTCTTTAGAACGTCTTGAGATTGCCAAACAGTTGCGGACTGAAGTATATGGGGAACTTCCAATCCAGATAGGATATTGTAATGGACATAATGTTCTTTTAAATGCTTTGGAATATCACAGAAGTTCTGAGATTAATATTGCTGCTACGGATGCGATTCTTATGGTAGGCAGCCAGCAGGACATTACAGATGATTTTACTTATGATACAAGCTTAGTAGAAGCATTTTATCTTCCAAAAGGAACTGCTGTAGAAGTTTATGCAACTACATTACATTATGCACCTTGCCATGCAGATAAAGAAGGATTTCGTGTTTGTGTAGTGTTACCTAAGGGAACTAATGAAGCTCTAGAGGAGTCACATAAAAAGAATGTAAAAGATGGAGAAGATGCACTCTTAACGGCAAAGAATAAATGGTTAATTGGTCACGCCGAAGGTGGTCTTCCAGAAGGAAGTCATATTGGTTTAATTGGTAAAAATCTCTCATGTGAAACAATTGAAATGTAGTGTGTTTATAAATCTGTTCAAATAAATAAAAGAAGGGAAGTAATTATATTATGAATAACATGCCAAAAGAAAAAATTGCAATCGTATCCGTAAGTAGAGACTGTTTTCCAATGAGCTTATCTGTAAATCGTAGAAAAGCCGTTGTTGCAGCATACAAAGAAAAATATGGTGAAATTTATGAATGTCCAGTATGTATTGAAAATGAAGTGGATATGCAAAAAGCATTAGCAGATGTTAAAGAAGCAGGCTGCAACGCTTTAGTAGTATACCTTGGAAACTTTGGGCCAGAAACACCAGAAACTTTATTAGTGAAAGAATTCGATGGACCTTGTATGGTAATCGCAGCAGCAGAAGAAACAAAAGACAATTTAATTGATGGTCGTGGAGATGCATACTGTGGCGTATTAAATGCAAGCTATAACTTAAAACTTAGAAATTTACATGCATATATCCCAGAGTATCCAGTTGGAACAGCAGCAGAATGTGCTGACATGATTCATGACTTTGAACCAATCGCAAGAACAATCGTTGGATTACATAGTTTAAAAATCATTACTTTCGGTCCTCGTCCACAAGACTTCCTTGCTTGTAACGCACCAATCAAACAGCTTTACAA
>DBKX01000412.1 GCA_002297865.1 Lachnoclostridium sp. UBA739 | reverse complement strand
GTCTTCTGCCTCATATGCATCCATCATATTGTGAATGATTTTCCGAACCGTGTTCGTATCATGTCCTACTGCCTCAGCAATTCGTTCACATTCCACTGAATGTCCTAGTGAAAATAGAATTGCCTCAATCTTCGCTTCTAACTGCTTAATCTCCAATTTCTTGACTCCTATCTACGTATGTAATCCGTATATCATCAAAGATTTCTTCTTGTAAAATACGTAAACTACCTACTTTTATTAATTCCAACACACCTAAAAAGGTAACGATAATCTCCATTTTCGTTTTTTGTGCTTCTAATAAACTGCGAAAGCTAAATGTTCGGTGTTTCTTTCCGTATGCAGCAATAAAACTCATTTTATCTTCCATACTAAATTCTTCTTTTTTTATATCACCAAACTTACTACGAATCGGATCTAATTTATCAACCGAACGCTTCATGATGGAATCGAATATATTATGAAGCTTTGATAACGTAAGACCCGAAAGCAGCTGCCCCACATCTACTTCATCTTTTACATTTTCGCATTCCTTCGGAATTGTCGGTTTTTTGTATACCACCCTGGCTGCGTCTAATTCCTTATCCTTTAACTCAATGGACATATATTTGTAGAGCTTATACTCCAAAAGTCTTTCCACTAATTCCTGACGAGGATCTCCTTCCTGTGTTTCTTCCTTTTCAGGGTCTTTTGGCAACAGCATACGGGATTTGATATTAAGCAAAGTCGCTGCCATCACTAAGAATTCACTCATAACATCCAGGTTTCGCTGATTCATGGCATCAATATATTCCATATATTGTTCCGTAATTGTTACGATAGGTATATCGTAGATATTGACCTTATTCTTATCTATCAAATGGAGTAATAAGTCTAATGGTCCTTCAAAAACCTCTAACTTCACTGGTATACCCATAGTCTCACCAAACCTCATTTTTTTGTTGATTCATCTGTACCTATCAACAGCCAGTACAAACGCGTTATTTTCTATTTTACTAATTTTTAGTGAATTAAGCAAGTTCTTATTTTTGGGAACAAGGTTGTTCTAAATTAAATCTTCTAAGCCTGTGAACAGGGTGTCTCGTATATCTTTATAGCGTAATTTGCTGTTAGGTGATGTGATATTTCTGTTTCAAATCCCCCTATGTAGTAATTTTTTAAGAACTAAAAAAGCTACTGCACCACCAACACCATGCCAGTTTAGCAATAGCTCTAATCCTGTTTTCCACTTTCTTCCATAATGTCCAAAACAGTCTGTCAAGTAAGTTCATATTAATATTATAACATAGGCTTTCTTACAAAGCAATCCAGCTACTCTTCACTAATAAAGAACTTTTTAGCGGCTTTTTCCAAGAAATCTATATATTTTGCTTCTTTCACCTCTTCAGCTGCCACGATTGGCACACTTCCAATTTTCTCTCCATCATAGGAATAAACCATTTCTCCAATCTGATCCCCCTGCTTAACTGGTGCACAGATAGATTTTGTAAGCATCGGTTTCTTCGTAATCTTATCCGCTGTTTTATCCTTTAAAAGAAGATAATTAAATGAGGAAGTAATAATCGGCTTGATTTTTTCCTTTTTGCCACGCTTAATCTTAACTGGTTTTATGACTACGTCTTTGTTCTCATCCTTATACATACTGCAATTTGCAAATCCATAGTCCAGCATAGATGCCGCCTCCGCAAACCTCTGCTTTGGCTCAGGGGCTGCCATAACAACCGCAATCAAATCCATATTATTTCGATTTGCCGATGCCGATAAGCAGTATTTTGCTTTACTTGTTGAACCAGTTTTCAATCCAGTAATTCCTGTATATGTACGCACTAGTTTATTAGTGTTGGTTAATCCAAACTCCGTTTCCCCTTTTTTCGTAACATGAATGATGGAATCCATCCAAGTTGTAGAGTATTTTGTAATCTCTGGATGCTTTGTAATAAGTTCTCTTGACATAAGCGCTATATCATAGGCACTTGAATAATGGGAACCTTCTGCTATGGTATCGTCAATGCCACAGCAGTTCATAAATTTCGTATTTTTCATACCTAGTTCTGCTGCCTTTTGATTCATCTTGGCAACAAACTCTGTCTCAGAACCTGCAATAAATTCTGCCATTGCAACACAAGCATCATTAGCACTGGCAATAGTGATACATTTGATCATATCCTCTGCTGTCTGGGTTTCATTTGGTTCTAAGTAAACTTGAGAACCACCCATAGATGCCGCATGTTCGCTAACTGTTACTTTGTCTGATAGCGTAAACTTTCCAGAATCTAATGCTTCAAATATCAACACAAGTGTCATGATTTTTGTAATACTGGCTGGAAATCTTCGCTCATCTTTATTCTTTTCATATAAGATAGAACCAGTAGAACCTTCTATCAATACAGCCGAGGCGGATTCGATAGTTAAATCAGGATTCGTTGTCGCATTGCTACTGACGGCATTTTTGGAATCCTTTGTATTTTGTTTTGCATCCTTCGTTTCAGTTGTGTCCTGTGTATTCGTTGTATCCTGTGATGGCGTAGCAGTCGCATTCTGTGCGAACAACGTAGCATACGCTGTATCATTGCAAAATAGGACAACACACAAGAGTAAGGCAAAAATTTTCTTCATAACTTTCACCGTGCGCTTTTATTACTACTATTTTAGTACAGTGTTCTTAAAAATATGCTTGATTTTTCATGGTTTAGTATATTATTTCACTCGGACCACACATTTTAACTTTTTTCCATGAACAGTCGCAATAATATAAGTTTTTCCTCTTCGTTTTCCTTTCACCCATCCAAAACGGTTTACAGATGCAATCTCCGGATCATGACTCTTCCACCGAACGCCTGAATTTACTCCTTTGACAGAAAGTTTCCGCAGGAAACTTCTTCTCACTACAGTTCTTTTTTTATTTAACTTAACTACATAAATTCGATATTTATAAGTTTCTTTCTTCTGCTTAATAGACACTATGGTCTTACCAGGATGAAAGGCAGTGACAACACCTGTCCCTGCAACATCTGCTACCTTAATGTCAGAACTATAATAATGAGCCCTTTTGTTTATTGTAAACAGTTTTATCTTATACTGTTCACCCACTGTTAAATACACAGTCTTCGTATTTACTTTTTTATCAAACGGGTCAAATAACCTTCTGTTATAAAAAATCGTTGTATGAGGCAAAATCATCATAGCTATTAATGCAATTAGAGTCAGGTAATAAAGCACGTTCATAACAACAAGCCAACCTTTTTTTCTCATATTCTACCTCAATTGGTTTTCTCGTTATATTCTATGAAAACAGCGCATGACCCATCACATTTTTATCCTACACTTTCAATGGCTTCTGTAATCAATTTTGCAATTTTTCTTCTATTTTTCTGTCCCCTCTTCCACTCAGATTTATTGGTACAAAAAAACAGTTCTAATTGTACAGCCGTTGCCTTAGAGTTATTTAAAAATGAGATATCTGCTCGGCGTTTTGCATTACGTCCCTTCCAGATACCTTCACCACCTTCTTTGGATAATTTCGTTACAATGGCTTCCGCATATTTCTTTCCCTCATCTGAGATGTACAACGCCTCTGTTCCCTCTGCACGAGGTCTTGAGGATTCGTTCAAATGAAGTTCAAGTAAAAAATCATAATCCTTACCATTATACTGACTAATTTTAAACTTTCTTTCTTCCGCCAAATCCTTCAATGTTTTTTCCGGAACCTTTAATACTGTTACAGTATGCCCTGCCTCCTCCAGCTGGGTTTTCAGCGCAGGAGCAAGTGTGGAGCAAAATGCATACTCATTGCCGCCGCCGAATACAGTTCCATCCGCCCCCGTGCACTCTCCCGATGCTAATATACTATGACCTACACTAATACCAATATTCATCCCAATTCCTCACTTTCATTCACCATTTCATTTTGGACAATACATTATATTGATAAGGTAATAGAAATATTTCTAAAGCTGTCCTCCAAAAAGGTGCATTAAAAGACGCTTATTATGGAACAAAATATGAACTTTTGAGGAATATTTGGGTTTCCCAGCATTTTTTATCTATTGATCTTTTCGTGATATATACGTACTTACTACTGTTATTATAATAAGACCAATTAGCCCTACTTGCACTGGAATCACAGAAGCTGCCATTAATCCCAGCATAATAAGCGCTAATACAAACAGCACTAATGTTTCAATAATTATCTTCGTATACTTCTTCTTTTTTAATCGATCCTGTTCCGGAATTTTATCTAATTTGTCCTGCTTCGCTTTCTTAAAATCTTCCTGTTGCTTTATTTTTTCTTCTTTTGTCAATTTTACAAGTGTAATTCCATCTTTCTCTGACGCCACAACAATACCTCCCAAATTTACTTGTTCTCTATTTTTTCCACTGCTCTATGTTTAAGTGTAATCCATCCTGCTTCATAACTAATAAGCCCCAATGCCGAAATCATAGGAATTATTCCTATTAAAACTCCTCTCATTTTCATTGTCTTCCACGCAAAATAAGAAATTGCCACTCCAATATGATAAAAAAGAAGTACACCAGCAAAAAAACGACCTCTCTTTGCATCTTCTTCTTTTCTGTCACATATGTATTTGGTAAATGAAATCGTCATTTGTCTAACATTATTCGTTGAAAATATGGTAGAACTAACGTATTCACACAAATTAGCAAATGTATTCCATTGAAAAGCCATTGCAAAAAATACAGGATAAAGTGCAACAATATTATCCATCTCTTCTGGTAATAAAGCGAGAATGCCAACAGCTATCATATCAACTAAGACACTTATAACTCGGAGATTCCATTTTGTATATTTGGGTATCAGAACTGTACACATGGTGGCCAGCATATACAATAACATTGCACCAATTCTTATCATTACCTGCCAGGCATCTCT
>DBKX01000417.1 GCA_002297865.1 Lachnoclostridium sp. UBA739 | reverse complement strand
GGAGCCTGTGAATAAACATCATAATCATATACTGAACCTGAATCAAATAAAGGTGCTTTCGTCCAGTCTCCATAGAATCCTAAATATGGAATAGAAAGTGATGCATCTGCACCTTGAAATGCTACAAATCCTTCAAAGAATTCACCATTTTCAAAATTGTCATCATAATATTTCTTAAGTTCTTCGTTCATAGAGAACGCTACTGTAACTACTGCATCCTGTCCTGGTGCTACCGTAATCACATCGTCTGCATACTCTCCATTTGCTACACGGATATCCATTGAAACCTGACTGGATACATCTTTTGGAGTTTCCCCTAATACTAGTTCTCCATCTACTGTTTCTGTTGTTTCTGTAAGAGATGTGTTACTAACCTTATAGGAAACGCTCTCATCTGAAATGTTTTTAATATGGAAGCTTTGTTCAAATTTACCAGTCTTGCCCACATCGTCATACAAGTTTAATTTTGGTTTACTATTAACCTCTACGTCTTTATCCGTATAAAGATATGCTTTTGTCTTAACTGCATTGTAAACATTTACAATACCACTGCCTTGCTGTCTAGGAGAATATAGAATTTCCTCTGCATTCTTAGTAGGAATTGATGTACTCATAAGGAGTTGTGTGGCAAGCTTGCCCACTTCCTCATTGGACAGTGTAGACCATTTTGCTTGGGAACGAATATATTCTTTTACTAAAGCATATGTACCTGCAATATGAGGAGCTGCCATAGAAGTTCCACTCATATCACTATAAGAATTAAACGGTACAGAAGAATAAATATTTCCGCCTGGTGCTGCGATTTCTGGCTTCAAGTCTAAGTTTGGACTTACACCCCAGGAAGAAAAATCTGACATTTGTGTACCTTGATTGGTATCAAATTCCGCTACATCTTCTTTTACGGTAATACTCTTTGTTTCGGAAGCTTTTAATGCTTCCCCATCTGCCTTTGTTATAGATACCGCTGGAATTGTATAGGTATCATCTTCGATAGACATGTTAATGGTTCCTGGCTGATTGTTACAGATGACTGCTGCGATTGCACCATGATTTACAGCATTTTTTACCTTATCTGTAAATGTAATTCCACCTCTTGTAATGATGGCCACTTTTCCATTTACATCAATGCCTTCATAGTCTTTTTCTTCACCACTATCAGGTACTACTACGTAGTCAAATGTTTTGCCAGCATATTTTGTCAGCTTTGGCTGCGCACCGCTTGCTGTCTCCGAATAGGATATTTTTGCTCCGTCTGCTTCAAAATAGTTGGCATGCACTTTGTTATTGACTACACTTGCAACAGAAGTTGAGGCAGCATATGTAGATGGAGAGCCGATTACGGCTGTATCTGGATTGCTTGCCAATGCTGTTGAGTTTCTAGCATTATTTTCCGAAGCAGAGTTGCTGTTTCCTGCTGAAACAGACATGCTGATTCCTGCTTCTACAATTCGATCATATACGGATGATAAGCTTAATTCTTCTTCACTGCCATCTGTAAAGCCATTGGTAGAACCAAGACTCATATTCACTACATCAACCCCAAGTCTGACGCAGTCTTCTAATGCAGCAAGAATATCTGCTGTTTTTGCTCCACTTGAAGCATCAGGAAATACCTTAAATATCATAAGCTGTGCCTCTGGAGCCACTCCAGTTAACTTGTCACAGTCTGCGGCTACTGTACCTGCAACATGAGTACCGTGGTTGTTTCCATTGACTAAACTTTTTTCTGTTGGATTTACATCTGGGTCAGAATCGGCATAGTCATAGGCAAACGGTACTTTTTCATTTACATATACACTGCTTGCTTGTGTAACATCTGCATTTAACATTTTGTCATCAATTACCTGCTGAACTGTATCTATGGTATATTTTGAATTCGCTGGTGCAGCTTGAAATGCCTCATGTTTGGTATCAAGTCCTGTATCTAGGATTGCGACCACTTGTCCTTCCCCTTTGTAATTCAAATCCCAAGTTGGCTGAACATCTATCATTTGACTGCTGCTTGACATATCCTTCTCGTAAACTGGTTCTGGTCGGTCAAAAGTAGGGGCAACATATGCAGTTTTTACATTAGACAGCTGTTTTATTTTTTCAAGTTCTCCATATTTTACGCGAACTGCAAACCCGTTCATTACGGTAGAATACTGATAAAGCACTTCCAATCCATCAGAACTGTCTACTGTCTTTTTAATGGATGAAAGAGTTTTTTTCTGTTCATCTTGAATGTCCCTAGTTGCTGTTCTTGCCTTACTGGATTCCATGTACTGTTCAAATGTTTTTGACTTGCTGACAGGCATTGTCGCATTGTCAGCAGAATAGCCTGCGAGCAAAGGCTCCTCTTTGAGTTCAACCATAACATCCACCATGTCATCCGCTTTGTACTTTGTTTGTTCTTTGGATTTAAGCTTTTCTCTAAGCTTATCAAGTGTCGATTGTCCATATGTACTGTCTAATGCTTCTAACTTAATTGGCACTTTACTTTCTTTTCCTGCTGCCGAAACAACTGGTATACTAAAACTGGATGTCGTAAGCAGCGCTGCAGCTGCACTAAAGGCAACTGTTTTTTTGAATGAATTCCTTTTTTTCTTCATCAAATCCCTCTTTCTCAATTTTATTTTACCAAAAGGTACCTTAAAGACTTAAGATGTGATTATATTACAGCTTTTCTTACACAATTGCAACATATAATCCTACTTTTTTAAATTAATCCTTTATAGTGTTAAAGTTTTTCTAATAAAAAAAAGTGAAACTACCAAAAAAGTTCTTTTCATTCGTTTTTTCGTCTCTTGCAGTTAGATTTAAAAATAATGGAAAAAATCCAGGTATACTATTATTGTAATGATTGGTTGTCGGCTCTAACTATAAATGCCATGCAAACCAAATGACAGCTACAAAAATTGTAGCAATAGGAAAGGTAATATCTGTTTGTGTAAAAAATAAGTGGTACCACTACGATACCACCTATTCCCATTCTACTGATTCAATTCTTTTCGAACACAAGCAAGTGCCTCAGCTACCACATGGTGCATATCAAAATACTTGTACATTCCAAGTCTTCCACCAAAGATAACCTTCTCTTCTTTATCAGCTAACTCCTTGTATTTCTCATATAGTGCATTATTCTTCTCATCGTTCATTGGATAATATGGCTCGTCTCCACGTTTCCACTGTGCCGGATACTCTTTCGTTATCACTGTTTTCGGTACTGGATTCTGTCCCTGGCACTGGAATTCAAAATGCTTATGTTCAATAATTCTCGTGTAAGGAATCTCATACTCTGTATAATTCACAACTGCATTTCCTTGATAATTCTCTGTATCCAAAACTTCTGTTTCAAACTTGAGACTTCTGTATTCCAATTCGCCAAAACAGTAATCATAATATTCATCTATCATACCAGTAAAAATGATTTTCTTAGCCAGTCCTTCAAACTCTTCCCTCTGTGCAAAGAAATCAGTATTCAGACGAACTTCTACCCGCTCTAACAGCTTTTTTGCAATCTGTGTGTATCCGCCAATTGGAATGCCCTGATAACGGTCGTTAAAATAATTATTATCGTATACAAAACGTACTGGAAGTCTCTTAATAATAAACGCA
>DBKX01000072.1 GCA_002297865.1 Lachnoclostridium sp. UBA739 | reverse complement strand
AGCGGAAAAATCTAATTATGACATGCCCTGCTCTTTTGTAACCAGAATAATGGGCAATGTACTGTTTGGGTTTAAATGTTCTTCACACAAGGAAATTCCTTTTTCTGGCATTCTTTAGGGGGAGCAGCATATCTGGAGATCAATTCGCTCTTTTTGACTTCTAGATATGCCACATAATTCAACAGTCGTTCTAGATGAGACAAGGCTCATCTGAAAAGTAATTCTTTTCGTGTCAACTTAGATGTCAACTTAGGATGTCCGTAATTAAGTCAACGTTTGCTGTCTGCTTACGCTTGGTACTAAATGATACGATTCATTATGTAGATATTCTGCCCCCAAAAGATTTGTGTATGTATGCGTAAATGTCATCTACCAGTATGACTGTAACTATCCTGCAAACAGTTGCTCTCGGATTACTCTGCCTGCTTACGGAGAAAAAAAGTGTGAATTTCTAACACCCTCGTAACTTAAGTTAACTAAAAGGAACTCACACTTTGTCACGCCGAACGGGAGCCGCTTTTTTAGCGACTTAGTTCCTTACCCGCTGGTGCGCATTCTTACAAAGTTAAAAATAAGCCTCATGCCACCAAACTGTGTGTAGTATGAGACTTTGCATTAATCGTTAGATGATACCATCCTTGTGAAAAAATTGGGGTTACTCTTGTCTTTCTAGGCTGTCTCTGTTATCTACAATAATAGTTTACTTTAGGAAGAGAAAGAGTTCAAATACTATGACATTTTGATTAAAAAAAAACGCATTTCTGCTAAAAATAGATGCATATCAAACAACTTTTTTACATATCTGCTTAAAAATTTAACATATCTGTTTTCTAAAAAAAGCTTATTGATGTATAATCCTCGTATGCCTTTTTTACCTTTTCTCGATTACGTAAAGATATATTGTATCTTACCCCACCATACATAACAACCGTAGTCCCTTCTATATGAACGATATAAGCTAAATTCACAAGAACGGAACTATTCAGCTTTACAAAATGATTAGATAGGCGTTGTTCTGCATCTTTAATACTATCGTATACTTGAATCTTTTTGCCTTTCATACGGATTTCAACTTCGTGGCTATTAGGTATTTTTTCTATACTAATAATACTTCTCTCTTTGAGTGACAGCCTTCCATTCTGAAAGGTCACCGTATTATGATTGGAATTTTTCATACGGTATCCATTTATTAGCATAATTCCTCGATATAATGCATCTTCAAAATCATACTGATTCAATGGTTTATCTAAGAATCCACTTAGATGGATCTGGGTTGCATCATATGCAAATTCCGAATGGGATGTAATAAAGATAAAGACTGCCAAAGGGTTGAGTTCACGTATTTTCTTTGCTAACTGGATTCCATTTAAAACGCTTCCCTTCAAATCAATATCCAGAATTGCTAATTCTATACTTGCAAGAAACTGATCATCTTCTTCCGTATAGTTTTTACGATAGGTAATGTCTGCTATTACTCTTTTTTTCTTTAATAGTTCTTCTAATACATACCTATTAACCCCTAAACAAATCTCTTCATCTTCACACACATAAATCGTTAACGGTTTCATGATGTCCTCCCCTTATTCTGTATACTATGTTGAAAAGGGAGTGATACCACTCCCTCTTACAATTAGGTTTTCTTTCTCGTTTCTTTCAGTCGTTGTTTCATTTCTTCTGTTACTTTAGGTTGAAAAAAAATATAATTACATAACCAGAAATTTAGGCTTTTGTCTGCGTAATCTCTCGCAGCTTTTGATACAATATGTTCTAGTTTTTTCATTTCTTCACCTCCTTGTATACATTTCTCTTATTTTTCTATTTGTTAATCATTGATTAACCATTTTCCTCCTAAATCTGATTATCACCACTCACTACCAAACATATGTATTGATATTTTAACACGTCCAATCCCTTCACATTCCGTTTCCAAACACTCTCTTGTTACTATAGCCGAATACTTCTTTGCGATTTTATCAACAATCCCAATTCCAAATCCATGCTTCTGTTTATCTTGTTTTGAAGTCTTTGCAAAATCAGCCTTTCCCTTACAAGCATTGCTACATATAATCTCATATCCATCTTCTCTTAACAATACCTGCAATGATACAAAAGCTAAGTTGCATGGTACTTTGGCGGCAGCCTCTAACCCATTAGATATAAGATTCTGTAAAATTGAACAGATATCTTCATCATCCATTCCAAATTCTTCTACCAAAATCCGAGCATTAAAAGGTATTCTCATTTCTCTGGCAATTTGTATGAATCTGCTAATTAAAATTCTTATGGCAAGATTAGAATGATTGTAAAGTAATACTGCTTTTTCTACATCTGTAAACGCTTCCTCCATATATTCTCCTAACTCATCATATTGTTGATTATAGAACAGGTTTTTTATAACGAGCAAATTAATTGGATAACTATGCTTAAAGCGAGCAATATCCTTCACTAACTCACTTTGTTCCCTAAGTTGATTAATATCTTGATGCAAGTCTGATATATAATTGTCTTTCTTCTTTAATGAAGTTACAAAACTAAATGCATTCCATAAAAACAACAACCACACTGCATCCAACAAAACAGACACATCTGATTGTGTTGGATATATAAATTTTCTAGACAATATGCAAAAAAGCATAACACCAATCAATACACTAAGAATTATTTTTTTCTCATTGAGATAACAAAACTGTTTTGCTTTTATGCTTTTAAAGCAACAATAACAAATTATGAACTTTAAAAACGAAACTAAAATACCACATATAAAGTTTGGCATTTTATCCTGTAATATGTTTTCTACATTAACATGTACTATGATAGCATAACATTTCATTACGAGCAGTTCCGCTGCACTTAATATACAGAAAAAAATGAAAATACTTATTAGCTTATCATGCAAGCATCCTTCAAATAGAAATACCGTTACAATAATCAAATATACTTGTATACCAACCATTAATATTATTTGTATGAATGAGTTCTGCGTAGTATTTGTAATGAACTGTTTGAATATAAGTAACAAACAGTTCATTACAAATGCACCAAAACACAGTTTCTTGTTTTTCTGAATATACAATGTAGACATCGACTTGTACCATAAGAGAGGATCAATCCAGCCAGTTAAAATAGCCTCAAGTATGAAAGCCATCTTACTCTCTCCTTATTCCGTTTTTTACCTTTTCATTATAACATAATCTACGTTTGAAGACAACGAACTCGTACTCTCAAGTAATAGTCTCAGTTACAGGGAATATAAATATTTATGTTCTTTACATAGATGTTTTTCCATTTAGACTTTTCGCTACCTATTTCCATTGTTCCACCATATTTTTTTACTATTCTGACCACTAACTCCTTACCAAAGATAGTACTTCCTTCTTGCCTCCTATCAATCTGTCGTAATTTTTCCTCTTTCGTACACAAACACCTACACAATATGGCATACCCTTTTTGATTATGCCATACCTTTAATTGTACATTTTCCTCTCTTACAGAAATCACTGATGCCAGTTCCAGCCCATATACAACTAGATTGTATAATACTATACAGATATCTTCATCGGTCATTCCAAATTCGTTTGTTTCTATGTGAATTAAAAAAGGAATTCCTGCACGTGCTGCTATCTGCATTAAATAACTTATCACAATTCTCACTGGAAAATTCGGATGGTCAAATACTAGTCTTACTTTTTCTACATCTGCAAAAATGGTATCCATAAAGTGTTGTAGTTTATCATAATCCTTGTAATACAATAAATTCTTCATAAGAAATACATTGGTAGAAAAATCATGACGAAGTTGATCAATATCTCTTACCTGGCGTTTCGTATTTCCACCACTATCTACTTTCTTCTTTAGTTTCCAAATATCCTTATTTTTTTCTCTTAATACAAGTACTGAACTCAATATATACCAAAATAGAAAAACACTTTCCAACACTAATGTTGTATTAGGACTTTCTTTATAGACAGTTCTTTTTAAGTACAAATTACTTAACATTATGTAACACATTAAAATTAATGACAATCGCTCTCTATTTTGGCAAAAAAAATTTATTCTCTTATGCCGTCCAAAAAAGCAATAACATAATAGTCCCTGCAATATTTTTGCCAAAAAGCCGAATATCGTATTGGATGTATTATTTAATAACACTCCATCAATATCTTTGGGATAAAAAAGTGAATATATCCCGACTATGCTCAACTCTGTAACAAGTAGTATGCAAAAAAACACAAACATATATATTATCTTTTTATGAAAAGTACCCTCAAACAACAACCATGTTGCCCAAATTCCATAAAATAAAATCAAAAACATTGCACACTCCCTAACTATGCCGTCTTCATTATACCTTTCTCCAATTCCTTTTGCATCAATCAGGCAACAATAAATTGAGAAAATTAAGATACACTGTTTTTTACTTCTCCGAACACCTAACGTTGACATAGATTTAAACCATAGAAATGGATCAATCCAACTTGTTAGAAAAACATCAAGAAAAATTTGCATGATATCATCCCCTTATGTATTTAACGTTTTATTGGTTTAACTCCTGAACATGCTGTTATATAACCAACACGAATTTGCATCTTATAAATATCCTCTCATACTTTTTAGCGGTTAAATCATAACCCATTATTGCCGAATTGGATTCTTCAGAAGTGCGCTTCTTATTGTTTATCATGTAATCCGTTTTTCGTCAAGTGCCGTAAATAATGGGAAAATCTGATCCATAAATTGTAAATTGACATTTCTGAAAGGAATTTTGACATTTTCGCTAAAAAAATATGTTATTTAATAGGATTCATTACATTTTTGACATCCTTTTTGACATTTTTGTATTGAAAAAATTTTTAAGCACATTCTATCATTTTCGTTTGTTCGAATATTATTATTTTGTAAACACAGTAGATGTTAACTCGACTTTACAAAAACCTTCAACACCCAATATAATAAACTTGCTGGAGTGATGAAGGTTTCTG
Source organism: Lachnoclostridium sp. UBA739 (assembly GCA_002297865.1). Next base: position 8,871 of record DBKX01000072.1, on the reverse strand, counting down.
ATTCTTACAATATTCTGATATGCTTTCTGCTCTAGCAACAGTTTTTTCTTTGTAAGTTATACTCTTTCCTTTAATTCAGATTCATATTTATTATAGTTAGCCATATTGTTACTCCATGATTGAATTGTTATGATTATACTAGAATTCTAATCATCCCTAGTGAAAATCCCTCTCAAACATCGAATTCCCATATTTCAAATCTTTCATATCCTCAACACCAATCCTATGCAGCAAATCCCGAAGGATCTCACTATGCACCGGTATTTTAATGGCAGAACTATACGCTTCCTTATTAACAGCTTCTTTTCCAAGTTCTCTATCAATATTACGTTTCGGTCCCCCAACACAGCCCCCAGGACAGCCCATTCCTTCCACAAAGGTTGCTTTTACTTCACCAGCCATCAATTTATCTAAAAGTTTTCTGCAGTCCGGTACACCATCAGCCTGAACTTTTGTAAACAAAGTCCGGCTATCTGGGAATAACTGATCCACAATATCGTGAACCGCTTCTGAAACACCACCAGATCGACCATACAGTCTGCCGCCTGTGGCAGCATAATCTACAGAAGGTACGCCGACAAGTTCCTCTGGCTTTATGTCTACCGCTTCAAACATCGCACTGACTTCTTGAAAGGTTAAGACAAAATCAACTGCATCAGCAATATCCTTTTCTTTTGCTTCTGTTTTTTTGGCGATACAAGGACCAACAAAAACGACTTTTGCATCAGGATTCAGTTTTTTCAGAATTCGGCCCATTGCAATCATTGGTGAGACAGAAGGAGTTACATTGTCAATTAAGTCATAATAAACCTTGCGAAGAAGAGAAACCCAAACAGGACAGCAGCAGGAAGAAATCATAATATCCTTTTGATTGCTTACATGTTCATGAAATTCGTATGCTTCCTTGAAACTTAAAATGTCAGCAGCCATTGCCACTTCCACCATATCAGTAAATCCAAGTTTGATAAATGCTTCTCTCATCTGGTCCAAAGATACCTGTTCACCAAACTGGCCAGCAATAGCAGGTGCAACAATTGCTAATACTTGGTTTTTTCCATTCAGCAGACTGGCAAGAGGGAGAAACTGTGGAGTATCTAGATAGTTTCCATGGTCACATACAGTGACACAACGACCGCAGCTGATACATAAGTCAGGGTCGATAAACTTATCATTGCCAATGGGGTCTTTTAGTATGGCATCAAAAGGGCAAACGCTTTGACATTTGCTTTTGCCATCAGACTGTTCACAGTCTTCCCCGCAAGCTTTTACTTTTTGTATGATTTTTTCACGGACTCGGTTATGAGTAATAGAGTCTACAATATGTTGCATGAACATATAATCATCCGCAATGTCTTCGTTTTCTACACCACATAAGGTGCTTAATACTTCTTTGGCTTCTTCTCTGGTTTCAAACTCATTTGTCATTAAGTGTTCAAATACTTCTTCAAAGTTACGATTGTAGTAACCATGAACAAGCTGTTTGTACATGTCACGGTAGTTTTCTTTCATGTATAAAACCTTTCTATTAGTGAATAAATTTATTTATTTGTCTTGAAAATTATTCTTATAAGTATATTGTGCATAATTGTTGTAATTTTATTAGTAAAATGCAATAGAACTTGTAATAATATAAGTGAAATATATAAAACAGAACTAGGAGGAAATAGCATGAAGAAAAAGCTGGCGAAAATCGGTGCTGCTTCTCTAGCAATTGCTGGAGCAAGTGCAGTCATAGTGGCAAAAAAGGATAAGAAAGAGGAACAAAAGAAAACCATAAAAGCAAAGAGGGAGAGAGAACGAAAAGCATATCGCAATACAGAACGTGGAAAACAAGAGAAGAACAGCAAAGGAATATATTACAGCAGTGGGAATTACGAAGCTTTTGCGAGACCAGAAAAGCCAGAAGGAGTAGATAAAAAGTCAGCCTACATTGTAGGAAGTGGACTTGCTTCATTAGCAGCGGCATGTTTCCTTGTCAGAGATGGACAGATGNNAATTCATATCTTAGAAGCTATGGAGATCCCAGGAGGAGCTTGCGATGGTATTTACGATCCGTTAAGAGGATATGTAATGCGTGGCGGAAGAGAGATGGAAGATCATTTTGAATGCTTATGGGATTTGTTTCATAGCATTCCTTCTCTTGAAAAACCAGGAGCTTCTGTGCTAGATGAATTTTACTGGTTAAATAAGCATGATCCTAATTATTCTCTGTGCAGGGCAACTGTAAATCGAGGAGAAGATGCACATACAGATGGTAAATTTAATTTAAGCCAGAAGGGTGCTATGGAAATTATGAAACTCTTCTTCACAAAAGATGAAGATTTATATGATAAGACCATTGAAGATGTGTTTGATGATGAAGTGTTTGATTCTACCTTTTGGCTGTATTGGAGAACTATGTTTGCCTTTGAGAACTGGCATAGTGCCTTAGAAATGAAGCTTTATTTTCAGAGATTTATTCATCATATAGGAGGACTTCCAGATTTCTCAGCCTTAAAATTCACAAAATACAATCAATATGAGTCACTTATACTCCCTATGATTAAATACTTGGAGGAAGCCGGAGTTCAGTTCCAATATGGAACAAAAGTAACCAATGTAGTATTTAGTTTTGCGTCTGGAAAAAAGGTTGCCAAGACCATTGAATGTAAGGTAAATGGAGAAGAACAGGAGATCGCACTTACGGAAAAGGATCTTGTCTTTGTAACCAATGGAAGCTGTACTGAGGGAACTATATACGGAGATCAAGATCATGCTCCGGTTGGTGAAGCAGAAGTTCGTACTAGTGGCTGCTGGAGTTTGTGGAAGAAAATTGCGGCACAGGATCCGTCTTTTGGGCATCCAGAAAAATTCTGTTCAGACATAAAAAAGACCAACTGGGAGTCTGCTACGGTTACAACCTCTGATGACACGATTATTTCTTATATAGAAAAGATATGCAAGCGAGATCCTCGAAGCGGACGAGTTGTTACTGGTGGTATAGTAAGCTGTCAGGATTCTAGCTGGCTGTTAAGCTGGACAATTAACAGGCAGGGTCAATTTAAGGAACAGAAAAAAGAGGAAGTCTGCGTATGGATTTACAGTCTGTTCACAGATGTGATTGGGGACTATACCAAAAAGCCAATGAAAGAATGTACAGGAAAAGAGATTACAGCAGAATGGCTTTATCATCTAGGGGTGCCAGTGGATGAGATTGATGAACTGGCTAGTAACCATGCGGTTTGTGTACCAACTATGATGCCATATATTACAGCGTTTTTCATGCCAAGAAAAAAAGGTGACAGACCAGATGTAATACCAGCTGGCTGTGTTAATTTTGCTTTCCTTGGACAGTTTGCAGAGACACCAAGAGATACGATCTTTACAACGGAGTATTCCGTACGAACTGCTATGGAGGCAGTATATGGACTTCTTGGAGTGGATCGTGGAGTGCCTGAAGTCTGGGGAAGTGTATATGATATCAGGGAATTGCTTGACAGTAGTGTGAAGCTTATGGATGGCAAGTCACCATTGGAAATAGAGCTCCCTGGACCATTAAATGCACTGAAGAAGCCTGTGCTTAAGAAGATAAAAGGAACGGTCATCGAAAAAGTATTAAGAGATCATGATGTCATTCGCGATGGGATGATATAGCAAAAGTTGATTTATTCATTGCTGTGCTGAAATCATAAATAAGTAGAATTATGAAACAATATGTTCTATAATGGTCTCAAAAAGCAGCAGGAGGATTGACTTGAAAAAGGGTATTTATTTAAATGATTCCATTCATGGATTAACAGCATTAACAGAATACGAAAGAAGAATCGTATCCACAATTGGATTTAACCGTCTACATGACGTATACCAGAATTCAACCGTTTATCTTACATTTCCATCCAATCGAACCAAACGTTTTGAGCATTCGATTGGAACTATGAAACTTTGTTCGGAAATGTTTTTTCGGTCTTTACTGAATGCAACGGAATCGACTTTAGAAGAATTTTTTACGATATTTGGACAGGAGTTTGCACAAATCCTAAAAGAGATCCGTGGTCAGCAAAAGCTCTGCGAAGAGAAGCTAGGCGGCAGACTTCCAGAAGCAATGCCGCAGATTGAACTAGACAAGTTAAGACATTCCTTAATACCCTATAATGTAGCAGGACAGTATAAGGTAATGCATCTTATATTGATACAAGCCATTCGTGCAGCAGCTTTGTTGCATGACATAGGGCATCCGCCATTTAGTCATATTGTGGAGTTCGCATTAAAAGATGTTTATATGGAATATAAAGACAAGCCAGTGAGTGACAAAGAAAATGCGAAAGAATTCGTGGAGATTATGTCAAAGTATTTTGAAGATAATCGAAAACTTCATGAACAGATGGGTGACGAAATCAGTGAAGGGATTCTTCACAAAATTATCAAACCACTTGTGACAGAAGATGCAAGATACGGAGAAAATTTATTTGAACTGCTTGTGTTGGAGAGTGTGAAACGGATCTTTGCAGAAGAAGGAGCGTTTCGATACATTCATCGTATTCTAGACTCCAGTCTGGATGGTGATCGTCTGGATTATGTAACCAGAGATGTGCTTAGTTCTGGAATGGACGTTGGAAAAATTGAATATAGCAGAATTATCAATGACATGCAGCTCTTTATTAAGAATGGAGAAATGTATTTTGCTGTTCCATTAAAGGCTGTAAGTTCAGTTGAGGATTTTGTTAAGCGAAGATATAACAGTTATAAAGACATCATTTATCATCACAGGGTAATTAAAACTGATTATATCCTAGAGGGTATTGTAAAGGAACTGGTGAAGAAATATCTTAATGAACCAGTATCAGAGAATCAAAGAGATAGTGAAGTGCTGATTCCCTTTGATATCTCAGGGTTGTGGTTTCCATTAGGGGATAAAAAGTCGGCGATTAAGGCAAATGCCCTTTCTCAGTGGAATGATTCTTGGTTAATGACAGTTCTTAGACAGATTTATTATACCGAGTATTATCATAATGATACAATTCCGGAAGACAGCAGTGAATATGTGTTAGCACAGCGTCTGGCAGAACTGCTTCGTAACAGTAAAAGGTATCACTCTCTCATTAAGAGAGGAGAAAATTTTCAGATTATTGATGATGCAGTAAAATCTGAGATTTTGAAAAACAAAGATGCGATAGAGCACTCTATTGCTGAGATAGAAGATTTGCCTGGTCAGTATCAATTCGTTGATTCTGTAAATCAGCTGTTAGATAATACCATGAGAAATACTTCCGGTTTTATATTATCGTTTATCGTGAGAAATAGTAAAGAATTGCGAATCGATTCTTTTGAACAAATAGTGAAACAAGTTGTGGAAGAGGAAACTAAACAGGTAGTAACGGATCTGAAAACTTACGATACGGTTACCTTGTTTAAGCGTATTTCCCTTGGTTTAGACGCCCCGATTTATTTTTATAATCATAGGGGAGCAATTAGTACACTAAAGGAAATTAGCGGGATTGCAGATATTTTACAGCTTGATTCGGATTATTTGCCGGTATTTTATATTTATATTCTGGCAAAGGATAATAACGGAGTGTTGAAAGAGAAACGGGAAGAACTGCTTGGCTGTATTGGAAAGCACATCGGAGTGGAGCTAGTGAAAATGCTTACGTTATAATATAGTAAGGACTGAGAAACCTTTGGGTTCTAGGAAAATATTCGTAGAACTCAAAGGTTTTTTTGCTAATTAAAAAGTTCAGCTATTATTTACTAATATTTTACTTAGTGAGACTTTGAGATTTTACATGTATACATTAGAATGTAATCGTGTTTGAGAAAAATAAAAAAATGTAGGTATGCAAAAATTGTATACGTGTTATGAAGCATAGAACGAATCTATGAGAAGGGATAAACATAAGGATAATTATATGAGAAATAAATTTTTGAAACAGTCAGTAAAGACTAGTTTAAAACAGTCTTATTTTATGGTAATTGGTGTATTCGCACTTTTATGTGTTTTAATGGGAATTACGGCGGTTAGGCTGTTTGAATGCATACATGTAATGGAGCGGCAGTACATACCAGAAATAATCCAAGTTGAGGAAGCAATGAAGTATCATCTAAAGGCACAAAATGCAATGTATAAATCATGTCTAACTAAATATGGTGAAAATAAGAAGAAGTACAAAGAAGAAGCCAATGAAGCGGATTATGAACTACAAAAGGAACTGCAAAGTATAAAAAATTCAGAATCGTCTTATAAAGAAAGTATTGTAAAAATACAAAAACTGCTTCAGGAGGCATTACAGTATCGAAATTCTGCAATATCGTACAGCTGTAATGATCAGACAGAGGTAGCAATTCAGATGTTAGAAAATAACTATTTTGACAGAATGAATCAGGTAGAAGAATTATTGACCCAAATGGCTGATGGTATTCAGACAAAAGCTGCTCGTGTAGTTCGTACCAGCGAAATTGAAATTATGACATTCTTGATTTTATTTGTCATATGCTTTTTATTATCTATTTTCATAGCGTTAAGATATTCGAAACAACTAATTGGTAAAATTAATGTACCACTTAAGAAAATTGAAGAAGCGATGACTTACATGGAACAAGGCATATTGGATTGTGAATTAGATTATTCTGCGGAAAACGAATTTGGTTATCTTGCAGACAAAGTAAGAAAGACTTCCGTACAGCTTGATCACTACGTTGCAAATATAGAACATTTGCTCACACAGATGTCCGCAAAGAATTTTGACATTTCTGTTGAAATTGAATATCAGGGAAGATTTCAGACCATTAAGAAAGCCTTGAATCAGATTATAGAGGTCATGAATCAGATTTTATATGAAATGAGGCATGTTTGTAATGTTGTAGATGAAGATGCCAGTCAAATGAATGGCATGGCTAAAAATTTATATACGGCCTCCTTACAGCAGACAGCTTCTGTTCAGGCAGTGTTAGCTGGTATTGAGTCATTGTCAAGTGAGATGCAGGCCAATACAGAACATGCAGTTGAAATTAGCCAATATGTAGATAACACAGCAAGTGCTACGAGAATACAGGCAGAACGAATGAAGGAATTAGAACAAAAAACAAGCTTAATGCTTGAAACCAGTCAGCAGATTATTCAAATTATCGGTATTATCAAAAATATATCAAAACAGACAAGTATGCTAGCTTTGAATGCTTCTATTGAGGCCGCACGGGCTGGAAAATCAGGTGCAGGTTTTCAGGTTGTTGCAAGTGAAATTACAACGTTGTCCAATGAAGTAAAACGGGCTGTTGAAAAAAGTCAAAATTTAATTGGAGAAAGTATCGATAGTGGTTTATTTGTAAAAGAAAAAATAACGGAAATGGGAGATATGGTATATGAAACCATAGATGAAATGTCGGAAGTTCAAAGATTTGTCAATGAATTAACCAATCAGTCTGGTAAGCAGTCTCAGATGATGAACCAGTTAAAAACCTCTTTAAGTGACATATCTGATATTATTACAAAGAATACAGCACTATCTGGAGACATAGAGAATCACGGTAACCAGCTTACAAGTGTCATACAGGATTTAAAAGAGACCTTTAAACTGTTTCAAATTCGTGAATAATAGATTTAAACAAATGTATACAAGCATTCAGTCTGCGGAGTCAGAACCAGCAAATTTTATTGGAGATGAGCCAGTTGACAGGTAAGGCTTATCAGGCATGATTGTTTTATAAGCCGAAGGGTGAAATTTAATATTTTGTGGAACAAAAAGGAGTTTCTGGAGTGGGTCAGAACTCCCTTTTTGATTGATGGGAAATGCAGTCTTTGTAAATTTTATCAAAATCGCAAATTTATGTAGAATTATTTGCAATATTGTGATATATTATTCACGCATAAACAGAAAATGTGGAGGATATCACAATGAAAAAGTTATTGTCACTAGTTCTAGCATCAGCTTTATCACTATCCTTGTTAACAGGATGTGGTAACAGTAACAAATCAAGTGCAGACGACAAAACAGTAGACACATTAAGTGTGTATTTCGTGCCATCTAGAGAGCCGGAAGAGATCGTTACTGCAACAGAACCGTTAAAAGACATGTTAAAGAAAGAATTAGCCACTCAAGGTTATGAAGTAAACAACATCGATATTACAGTAGGTACATCTTTTGAAGCAGTAGGGGAAGCCTTATCTGCAGGTACAGCAGATATGGGATTTGTACCAGGCGGAACATATGTATTATACGATGATGGCGCTGATGTTCTTCTAACAGCAACTCGTTCAGGTCTTAACAAAGAATTTGATGAAGCAAAAGACTGGAATGATGGTAAAGCAACGGAATTTACTGACAAACAGGCTGTTTCTTATCGTTCCCTAATCGTAGCAGGTCCATCTCAAAAAGGACAGGAACTTGCAGCTAAAGTAAACGCAGGCGAAGCGCTTACCTGGGATGATTTAAACAGTGCAAAATGGAGTGTAATGTCTTCTTCATCACCAGCTGGATATATTTATCCAGGCTTATGGTTACAGAACAACTTCGGAAAAGGAATTACAGATTTAGCTAGTGCAGTCCAATCTGATTCTTACGGTAGTGCTATGGCAAGACTTGCGTCTGGGCAAATTGACGTTATGTTAACTTATGCTGATTCAAGATCTGATTATCAAGACAGATGGACTACTGAATATAACCGTACAGCCTCCATATGGGAAGAAACTAATGTAATTGGTGTTACCGAACCTATTTATAATGATACTGTATGCGTAAGCAAAACATCTGATACTATGACAGATGATTTTAAAGCAGCAGTTCAGACAGCTTTGATCAATATCGGTAATACAGAAGAAGGAAAAGAAGTGATTTCTATCTATTCACATGAAGGTTATCAAGCAGCAAAATCTTCTGATTACGATAAAGAAAGAGAAGC